>NZ_JBSFNM010000060.1:0-58289 GCF_053587085.1 Kitasatospora sp. NPDC003701 | reverse complement strand
AAGGCAAATGCCCCATTTTTCAAGATCGAACAGGGCCTCGGAGTGGTCCGCGCCACAGGTTCGGTGCTGTGAGGCCGGGCACATCGTCGACGGTGCGTGACGGGTCCTCGGCCGCCCGTGCCGGAATCGCGGGTCGGTGACCCGGGTCGGGGTGGCCCGCACCACAGCCCTCACTCGCAGCAGGTCGGGCGTGACTCACCGCGACGAATTCCGGGCGGGCGGGGCGCGGCCCGCGCCGGCGTGGTGGCTCCGGCCGGCCCCGGGCGTCCGGGGGCCGGGCCGAAGTCCTGGATCCGGGCTCAATCAAATGGATTGCCGACCCGGTGGGCGTGTGTCACTGTTCGCCTGGATCAACAGTTGGCCAATGCCGGAATTCGGATCGCCTCTCGGGGAATCCGCTGAAGCGGCGTGGAAGTACGAGGATCGGTGCCATGGGAAATCAGTACGAGGACGAGTGCCGCCGCTCGCTGGCCGAGGAGCAGGCGAAGAGCCTTGCCGAGACGAACAACTGGGCGCACGTGGACAAGGACCAGGTCCATCGGGACTGGGACGTGCTGTACAGGGAGATCGCGGCCTGCCTGGACGACTCCCTGCCCGGGGACCGACAGATCCAGGAGCTCGTTCGCAGGCACTTCGACATAACCTGCCGGTTCTACAGCCCCACCAGGGAGGCTTACGTCGGCACGGCGCTCCTGTACGCAGAAGACGACGGCATGAGGGAATTCCACAATTCCTACCATCCCAAGATGGTGGAATTCCTGGGCGGGGCCATGCGGGTATTCGCTGACCGCGGGGTCGGTTTCGCCGCGTAGCGCGGGATCCAGGGCCGCTGGCCGCTACGGCCGCTGGACGGTCACCTCGGGGTAGGCGGGGGAGGGGTGGTCGAGCAGCCGTCGCGGCACGCCCTTGAGGTGCAGGTCGAAGAAGGCCGCCACGTAGGCGCGGGTGATCTCCTCCGCCCGGGTCGGGGACAGCTGGGCCGACTGGGGCATGCCCGTGCGTGCCAGCACCACGGGTTCGTCGCAGAAGCTGCCGTGGTCGGAGCCGGCGACCTTGACCCAGCGCTTCCAGCCGTCCAGCGCGGCCCACGAGTCCCGCCAGGTCGGGTCGTTCACCCCGTCCTCCGCGCCCAGCATCAGGAAGGGTCGGCCGTCGAGGCCGCCGGGGGCGATCGAGGGGAAGAAGGTGCCGTCGAGATCGGCCCCGGCCCGGATGCGCGGGTCGGCGGCCATGGCGGTGGCGGTGGCGGCCCCGCCGATGGAGTGGCCGGCCATGGCCGTGCGCCGGGGATCGATCAGTGCGGCGTACCTCCAGGCGGGATGCCGGCCGGTGAGCCGGTCCAGGACGAAGGAGACGTCGGTGGCGCGGCCCGCGGTCACCAGCGGGCTCTTGTGGAGCGGGTCGTCGCAGATGGCGCAGGGCAGGGTGCGGCCGTCGGGCAGGGTGATGCCGGCGGCCTCGTAGGCGTGGTCGATCGCCGCCACCACGTAGCCGCGGCTGCTCAGCTCCTCGGCGAGGCCGGTGAGGGTGGCCCGGGGGAGGCCGAAGCCGGGGGAGAGCAGGATCAGCGGGTACCGGCCGGGCGCGGGGCGGGCGTCGGTCCGCGCCCAGGTGTGCAGGGTGGTGAGCCGCCCGGCGTTGGCGGCGCCCGGCGTGTCCTGGAGCAGCAGCCGTGCTTCCTCGGCGGTCAGGTACGGGGTGGGGCCGCCGGTGCCGGGACGGGCGGGGTAGTAGAGGGAGAGCATCAGCTGCCGGGCGCCCGCCGCCGGGACCCAGGGGTCCTGCCGGCTCTCGTCGACCAGGTGCAGGGTGTCCCGGCCGACGGGGTACGGGCCGGTGGGGCGCGGCAGGCCGGCCGGGGTGGATCGCGAGGCCGCGACACCCGGTGGGGCCGGTGCCGCGAGGGCCGTTCCCGCCCCGGCGAGCGGGAGCAGGAGTGGTACGGCGAGCGCGGTGGCGATGGCGCGAGCGGCGGTCCGCAGGTGCTTCATGGCATGTCACGCTAGGTGCCCACGGCGGCGGTTGACGTCGCCTCAGATGCGGACGGTCCCGTCATCCCGCAGGGGGAGAGGGTCAACCCCGGGGAGGAGAGGGGCCGTTCGGTGATGCGTGCCCCGGGCCCGGTGGTGCCGGTGCCCGCCGGATCCGCTCGCCGGAGCCGTTGCTCCGGTGCGGGGGCGAGCTCCGCACCGACCCGTGGCCGATCGGCCGTCGCTCAGCCGAGGAAGGCGCGCAGCAGTGCGGCGGTCGCCTCCAGGTGCTCCTCGGTGGCCCGGCGGGCGGCCGAGGCGTCGCCGGCCAGGATGGCCCGGGTCATCGCCCGGTGCTGGTCGGAGGCGTGGTCGATGTTGCGGCCGAGCATCGGGATGGCGTTGAGCAGGTCGTTGAGCCGGATCCGGGCCTCGGCGATGCCGGCGGCGAGCGAGGGCGAGCCGGTGAGTTCGCCGATCGCCAGGTGGAAGCGGGAGTCGCACTGCCGGTACTCGTCGGGGCTCGCGCCGTCCGCGTCGGTGAGCCGTTGCCGCAGGTAGGCCTGCTGTTCGTCGGTCAGGTCGCGGCGGGCGGCGAGTTCGGCCGCGCCGACCTCCAGGACCAGGCGCAGGGTGAGCGCGTCCTCCAGTTCCGCGCCGAGGTCCCGGGCGGCGCGGCGCAGCTCGCCGACGTCGGGTGCGGGCAGCCGGTAGGTGACGAAGGTGCCGCCGTAGCGGCCGCGGCGGGCCTCGACCCAGCCGGCCTGCTGGAGCGAGCGCAGGGCCTCGCGCAGGGTCTCTCGACTGACGTTCAGCCGGGCGGCGAGATCGCGTTCGGCGGGGAGCCGGTCACCGTGGCCGACCACGCCGAGCTTGATCGCCTGGAGGATCCGCTCGACGGTCTCCTCGAAGGCGTTGCCGGTGCGGACGGGTCGGAAGACGCTGTCGAGCTGCCGGTCCACCTGTGCCTCCACGGGGTGATCGTACCCGGGGGCCGGTGGAACCCGGTCGGGGGAGTGCTCTTGACGTCGGGGTGGCCAGGGGTGAACGATGCTGCACACGGCTCCAATGGTCTGCTTTCGGGCCATTGGAGCGCAAGGGTGGCGCACCACGACGACGTGGGCGCCCGTGCCGGTCCCCGCCTCATTCCCCAGGGGTGCGCATGACGTCCGAAGAACAGGTCGGCTCCAGCCCGGCCGACCAACCTGTCAGAGCAGTGTTTCCCGCCGATTCCAAGACCGTTTCCGCCACCGCGCCCGTCACCGCATCCGCCTCCGCATCCGCAGTCGGGGCGCCCGCCTCCGCACCGGTCGCCACCGCGCCCGCCTCCGCATCCGTCGCCCCCGGGCTGTCCGAGGACGAGCAGCGGCTGCGCGAGCTCGGCTACACCCAGGAGCTGGCCCGCTCGATGTCGGGCTTCTCCAACTTCGCGGTCTCCTTCTCCATCGTCTCGATCCTCTCCGGGTGCCTCACCCTCTACGGAATGGGGATGAACACCGGCGGCCCCGCCATGATCGTCTGGGGCTGGCCGCTGGTCGGGCTGATGACCCTCTGCGTCGGCCTCGCGATGGCGGAGATCTGTTCCAGCTACCCGACCGCGGGCGGGCTCTACTACTGGGCCGCCCAACTGTCCCGCCGCAAGGGGCCCGCCGCCTCCTGGTTCACCGGCTGGTTCAACTTCATGGGCCAGGTGGCCGTCACCGCGGGCGTCGACTACGGAGCGGCCTTCTTCACCAACGCCTTCCTCGACCTCCAGTTCGGGTTCGCCGCCACGACCGCCCACACCGTGGAGATCTTCGCGGTGATCCTGCTGCTGCACGGGCTGCTCAACACCCGGGGCGTCCGGCTGGTGGCCCTGTTCAACACGGTCAGCGTCTGGTGGCACCTGGTCGGCGTGGCGGTGATCGTGGGCGCGCTGGCCCTGCTGCCCAGCCACCACGCCCCGGCGTCCTTCGTGTTCACCGAGTTCGTCAACAACACCGGCTTCCGGAACAACTTCTACGTCGGCATGCTCGGTCTGCTGCTCGCCCAGTACACCCTGACCGGCTACGACGCCTCCGCGCACATGACGGAGGAGACCCACGACGCAGCCCGCTCCGGACCGCGCGGCATCGTCAACGCCATCGTGGTCTCGCTGGTGGCCGGCTGGATCCTCCTGCTCGGCATCACCTTCGCGATCCAGGACTACGCGGGGGCGCTCGGCAGCTCCACCGGCGTCCCGCCCGCGCAGATCTTCATCGACGCGATCGGCCAGACCGGAGCCAAGCTGCTCCTGCTGATCGTGATCGGTGCCCAGTTCTTCTGCGGGATGGCCTCGGTCACCGCCAACTCCCGGATGATCTACGCCTTCTCGCGAGACGGCGCGCTGCCCGGCTCCCGGCTCTGGCACCGGATCGACCCCCGCACCCAGACCCCTACCAACGCCGTCTGGCTGGCCACCGGCGGCGCCCTGCTGCTCGGGCTGCCGGCCCTGTGGAACACCACCGCCTACACCGCCGTCACCTCGATCTCGGTGATCGGCCTCTACCTCTCCTACGTGATCCCGGTGTACCTGCGGCTGCGCCAGGGCCGGGCGTTCCCCCGCGGTCCCTGGCACCTCGGCCGCTGGAGCGGGGTCGTCGGCAGCGTCGCGGTCGGCTGGACCGCCGTGATCACCGTGCTGTTCATGCTGCCGACCGCCAGTCCCGTCACCGCCGCCGGCTTCAACTACACCCCCGTGGCGGTCGCCGTGGTCCTCGGGTTCGCCGGCCTCTGGTGGCTGGCCTCCGCCCGGCACTGGTTCACCGGCCCCCGGATCCAGGACGCCCCCGCGACCGGCAGCCAGGAACTGCCGGTCGGGAAGAACTCCCCGGCCGACGAATTGGAGACCTCATGACCGCCTCCCGGCTCACCCTCGACCGGCTGGAGGCGCTGGTCGCCGACGGCAGCGTCGACACCGTCGTGCTGGCCATGACCGACATGCAGGGCCGTCTGCAGGGCAAGCGGATCGCCGCCGAGTACTTCCTCAGCGACGTCGTCCCCAACTCGGCCGAGAGCTGCGGGTACCTGCTCGCCGTCGACATCGACATGAACACCGTGGACGGCTACCGGATCTCGTCCTGGGACAGCGGCTACGGCGACTTCGTCCTCACCCCCGACCTCACCACCCTGCGGGCCGTGCCCTGGCACCCCGCCACCGTCATGGTCCAGTGCGACGTGCACCACCACGACGGCCGACCGGTCAGCGTCTCCCCGCGGCAGATCCTGCGGCGCCAGCTGGACCGGCTGGCCGCCCACGGCTGGCACGCCTACGTCGGCACCGAACTGGAGTTCATCGTCTTCCGGGACAGCTACGAGCAGGCCTGGGACAAGGACTACCACGGGCTCACCCCGGTCAACCAGTACAACGTCGACTACTCCATCCTCGGCACCTCGCGGATCGAGCCGCTGCTGCGCCGGCTGCGCAACAGCATGGCGGGCGCCGGGCTCACCGTGGAGTCCGCCAAGGGCGAGTGCAACCCGGGCCAGCACGAGATCGCCTTCAAGTACGGCGAGGCGCTCACCACCTGCGACGACCACGCCGTATACAAGACCGGAGCCAAGGAGATCGCCGCGCAGGAGGGGGTCAGCCTCACCTTCATGGCCAAGTACAACGAGCGCGAGGGCAACTCCTGCCACATCCACCTCAGCCTGCGCGACGAGCAGGGACGGTCGGTGATGGCGGGCGACGGCCCGCACGGCTTCTCCCGCACCATGGAGCACTTCCTGGCCGGCCAACTCGCCTGCCTGGCGGACTTCGCACTGCTGCTCGCCCCGACCGTGAACGCCTACAAGCGGTACGTGCCGGGCAGCTTCGCCCCGACCGCCATCGCCTGGGGCCGCGACAACCGCACCTGCGCGCTGCGGGTGGTCGGCCACGGCCCCTCGCTGAGGTTCGAGAACCGGGTCCCCGGCGGGGACGTCAACCCGTACCTCGCGGTCGCCGCCCTGATCGCGGCCGGCCTGTACGGGATCGAGCGGCAGCTGCCGCTGGAGCCGGAGTTCACCGGCAACGCGTACGCCTCCGACGCACCCCGGGTGCCGTCCGGGCTGCGCGACGCGATCGACGCGTTCGAGCGCAGCAAGCCCGCCGCCGAGGCCTTCGGCACCGACGTCGTCGAGCACTACACCCACGCCGGCCGGACCGAACTGGCCGCCTACGAAGCGGCGGTGACCGACTGGGAGCGGCGCCGCGGATTCGAGCGGCTGTGACCGTGCGCCCGCTGATCGGCATCACCAGCTACCTGGACGAGGCGGCCTGGGGCGTCTGGCGCCAGCCGGCGGCCGTCCTGCCGCAGACCTACCTCGACGCCGTCTCCCGGGCCGGCGGCACCCCCGTCCTGCTCCCGCCCCAGGCCGGCGGCGTCGAACGGCTGATCGGCGCGCTCGACGGGCTGCTGCTCGCCGGCGGCGCCGACATCGACCCCGCCCGCTACGGGGCCGACCCCCACCCGCGCACCGGCCGACCCCAACCGCACCGGGACGGCTGGGAGCTGGAGCTCCTGGCCGCGGCCCTCGACCGCGACCTGCCGGTCCTCGGCGTCTGCCGCGGCCTGCAACTGCTCAACGTGGCCCTCGGCGGCGACCTGGTCCAGCACCTGCCGGACGAGAGCCACCAGACCCTGCCGGCCAGCTACCTCCGGCAGGAGGTGGTGACCAGGCCCGACAGCGTGATCGGCGGGATCCTCGGGCCCACGGCGCAGGTCTCGTGCTACCACCACCAGGCGGTCGGCCGGGTCGCCGGCGGCCTGCTGGCCACCGCCTGGAGCGCCGACGAGACCGTCGAGGCGCTCGAACTGCCCGGCCGCACCTTCACCGTGGCCGTCCAGTGGCACCCCGAGACCGACCCGGACGACCCCCGACTGTTCGAGGCGTTCACCGCGGCCAGCCGCAAGGAGGCAAGCAGATGACCGAACCCGACCCCTACCAGGTGATCAACCCGGCCACCGAGGAGGTGATCACCACCGTCGAACTGGCCTCGCTCGCCGAGACCGACGCCGCGATCGCGCGGGCCGGAGCCGCCTTCGAGACCTGGCGCCGGGTCGCTCCCGCCGACCGGGCCCGGCTGCTGCGCGCCTTCGCCGCCGCCGTCGACGCCGACCGGGAACACCTGGCGGCCCTGGAGGTCGCCAACGCCGGCCACACCGTGGGCAACGCCCGCTGGGAGGCCGGCAACGCCCGGGACGTGATCGAGTACTACGCCGCCGCCCCCGAGCGGCTGTTCGGCCGGCAGATCCCGGTCGCCGGCGGCCTGGACATCACCTTCCAGGAACCGCTCGGCGTGGTCGGTGTCATCGTGCCGTGGAACTTCCCGATGCCGATCGCGGCCTGGGCCCTGGCCCCGGCACTCGCGGCCGGCAACACCGTCATCGTCAAACCGGCCGAGCTCACCCCGCTCACCGCGCTGCGGCTCGGCGAACTCGCCCTGCAGGCGGGCCTGCCCGAGGGCGTCCTGCAGATCCTGCCCGGGCGCGGCACGGTGGTCGGACAGCGCTTCGTCACCCACCCCGCCGTCCGCAAGGTGGTCTTCACCGGGTCCACCGCCGTCGGCCGGTCGGTGATGGCGGGCTGTGCGGCCCAGGTCAAGCCGGTCACCCTCGAACTCGGCGGCAAGAGCGCCAACATCGTCTTCGCCGACGCCGACCTGGCCAGGGCCGCCGCCACCGCGCCCTACGCGGTCTTCGACAACGCCGGACAGGACTGCTGCGCCCGCTCGCGGATCCTGGTCGAGGCGTCCGTGCACGAGGAGTTCATGGCGCTGCTGGAGACCGCCGTGCGCGGGGTGCGGGTCGGCGACCCGGCCGACGAGAAGACCGAGATGGGGCCGCTGATCTCGGCCGCCCACCGGGCCCGGGTGGCCTCCTACGTCCCCGACGACTCCGCGGTCGCGTTCCGCGGCACCGCCCCCGACGGCCCGGGCTTCTGGTACCCGCCGACCGTGCTGGCACCCGTGCGGCACGACGACCGGGCCTTCACCGAGGAGATCTTCGGGCCGGTGGTGGCCGTGGTCCCATTCCGCGGCGAGGAGGAGGCGGTGCGCATCGCCAACTCCACCGACTACGGCCTGTCCGGTTCGATCTGGACCAGGGACGTCGGCCGGGCGCTGCGGGTCTCCCGCGCGGTGGAGGCGGGCAACCTCTCCGTCAACTCGCACTCCTCGGTGCGCTACTCGACCCCGTTCGGCGGGTTCAAGCAGTCCGGACTGGGCCGTGAGCTCGGGCCGGACGCCCTCGACGCCTTCACTCAGACCAAGAACGTCTTCATCTCCACGGAGGAATGATGAGCATGACCGAGCGACTTGACGGCCGGGTGGCGGTCATCACCGGCGCGGGCAGCGGCATCGGCCTGGCCACCGCCAAGCGGTTCGCCGCCGAGGGCGCCAAGGTGGTCTGCGTCGACCTCGACGAGGAGTCCGGCAGCAAGGCGGCCAACGAGGTCGGCGGCCTGTTCGTGCAGGCCGACGTGACCGACAAGGACGCGGTCGAGGCGATGTACCAGCAGGCCGTCGACCACTACGGCCGGCTGGACATCGCCTTCAACAACGCCGGGATCTCGCCGCCCGACGACGACTCCATCCTGACCACCGAACTGGACGCCTGGCGGCGGGTCCAGGAGGTCAACCTGACCAGCGTCTACCTGTGCTGCAAGTACGCCATCCCGCACATGCGACGCCAGGGCAAGGGCTCGATCATCAACACCGCCTCGTTCGTCGCGGTGATGGGCGCGGCCACCTCGCAGATCTCCTACAGCGCCTCCAAGGGCGGCGTGCTCGCGATGTCCCGCGAGCTGGGTGTGCAGTTCGCCCGGGAGGGCATCCGGGTCAACGCGCTCTGCCCGGGGCCGGTCAACACCCCGCTGCTGCAGGAGCTGTTCGCCAAGGACCCGGAGCGGGCCGCCCGCCGGCTGGTGCACATCCCGCTCGGCCGGTTCGCCGAACCGGAGGAGATCGCCGCCGCCGTCGCCTTCCTGGCCAGCGACGACTCCTCGTTCATGACCGCCAACACCTTCCTGGTGGACGGCGGCATCTCGGGCGCGTACGTCACTCCGGAGTGGCAGTAGCCGCTGCCGGTACGCCGCCGGGGCCGCGCTCGTCGGCGGCCCCGGCGTTCCGCCGCACCCCGCGAACCGTGGGGTGCGGCGGCGTACCGGGGCCGTCGCGCGGGCTCCGGAGCCACCGACAGCGCCCGGAGCCCGGCGGGGGACCCCGACCGGTGGTCAGCCGATCTTGAAGCGCTGCCCGGCGCCCGAGCCGCACGGCTCCTGCACCAGCGCGGCCCCGGGCGTCACGGAGTTCGCGGCGACGGCCAGGCACTTGCCGCTGTGCCGGGCCACCAGGGCCGAGAAGCCGCCGCCGGTCGGGCGGACGGACCACTCCTGGTTCCACGCCCCGCTGCACCCGTACTGCACCACCGGGGCGCCGTCCGCCGTCGACTCGTCCGCCACGTCCAGGCACTGCCCGCTGTGGCGCACCACCACGGACACCTGGCCGGGGCTGCCGGCCCGCAACGACCACTGCTGGGCCTCGGATCCGCTGCAGCCGGACTGGACGACGGCGGCACCGGCCGCGCCCGTGTCACCGGCCACCCCGGCGCACAGGCCGCCGCGCCGCACCGTCACCGGCCGCCACACGTCCTCGGCCGCGCTGCGCACGGACCAGGACTGGTTGCTCCCGGTGGTGGCCGGCCAGACGCCCACCGGCGCGCCGTCCCACCGGGCGGCGTCCCCGACGTCGAGCAGGAGCCCGGTGGCCTTGTTGACGAACGTGCCCCGCCCGTCGCCGGTGGTGGAACGCATCCACTGCTGCTTGGCCGCGTTGCCCGGCGCGGCGAAGCCGAGGACGCCCGCGGTCACCGCGAGGGCCTTGCCCGTGGCGGCGTTGGTGATCCGGTAGGCGGCCGTGCTGTCCCAGCCGCCGCCGACCCGGGTGATGTTCCACTGCTGCCCGGCGTCGGCCGGGTCCGGGACGCGCTGGACGGGGCCCTCCTGCGCGGACGGGCCCGCCGCGAGGGCCAGGCCGCTGTTCTCGTTCCGCAACTGCCGCGCGTCACCGGTCGGCGTGGTCGCCGTCGAGGCGTTCACCCCGACCGTGCCGGGGAGGACGAAGGTGGTGACCGACCCGGGGCCGACGGTCGTGGTCACCGTGGCGGCGGCCGTGACGGTCAGGTCCGCCTCGCGCTGCACGTTCTTGCCGGCGTCGGTGGTGTAGCGCTGGACGGCCGTGCCGGCGCCCGGCTTCTGGAAGCCGGCCAGGTCCAGGGTGAGGGTCTGCGGCGCGCCGGTGGAGTTGGTGTGGACGACCACCGCGCCCGCGTCGCCCGGCCGGAGGGCGGCGAGGGTGTCGGCGGAGTTGGTGTTGATGACGCGGGCGCCGGGCCGGACGAACCTGGTGTAGTTCGCCATCGCCCAGTACTTCTTGTTCTTGCGGACGGGCTCGGCGGCCGGGTCGTCGGGCGTCAGGTCCACCTGGATGACGCCCCAGTTCGAGTTCTCGTGGGCCGGGGTCATGTTCTCGTAGTCCTCGACGGCCTGCCACATGACCCACGCCCGGGGTTCGAGCTCCGTGAGGTCGCCCGTGATGCGGCGGGAGAGGTCCATGGCGGGCGCCATGTCGGTGAAGCTCTGCGGGCCGAGGCCGCCGAGGTCGACCTCCGACATCCACAGCGGCTTGCCCGCGCCCTTGGCGATGTCCCGGGCTCCCGTGCGTCCCTGGGTGCCGTAGGTGTGGACGTTGAGCCGGCCGATCGCCGAGCGCGTCGCCACCGGGTAAGAGTTCCAGTCGTCGCGGAACATGACCGGGTCGGTCTCGTCCATCGCCGCCACCGGGGTGGCCAGGCCCGCCGCGTCGAGCGCGCCGCGCAGGCTGCCGATCATGCGCGCCTGGGCGGCGTGGTCCCAGTGGGACCCCTCCTGCGGGCCGCCCGCGCGCCAGTAGCCCGTGCCGGGCTCGTTGACCGGCGACAGGGAGCCGAAGGTGACGCCGGTCGAGTCCTGCACCCGCTTGACCGCCCCGGCCAGGTAGGCGGCGAAGCGGTCGTACTGGTCGGCGCGCAGGTTGTTCTCCCAGCTGTTGACCGCGCCGGAGACCAGGCCGCTGTTCGTCATGAAGTACGGGGCGGAGTTGGAGTACGCCTCGAAGGTGTCGGCGCCGCGGCTCTTCGCGGCGGTGAGCCACCAGCGCTGGTTGGCGTCGGCGTCGGCCTTCCAGTGGTCCGGGTCGTTCGGGTTCCACCAGTTGGCGGGCTCGGCACCGCCGTTGGGGCCGCCCGGCTGCGGGGCGTCCTGCGCAGGGCGGTTCCAGTGACCGGGAACGGCCGCGCCGGGCCGCATGTAGGGCACCGTCTCGGGGCTGTCGCCGCCGCCGATGTTGTAGCGGGCCACGGTGAGGCCGAGGCCGTCGGCGCCGAAGAGCTCGTCGGCCAGCTGGTTGCGGCGGTCGTCGGGCCAGCCGCCGGTGACGTTGGCGAACCAGCCCAGCGAGGTGCCCCAGCCCTGGAACGGCTGCTGCTGGTAGGAGGGGTCGAGCCGGACGGTGCGATGGGCGGCCGCTTCGGCGGCGGCCGCCGCCGGCTGCGGGGGCACGAGCAGACCGGCACCGGCCGCCGCGACCGCCACGGCGAGACAGCTGCGGGCCGTACGGTGTCGGCTCTTCTTGGAACGGGGGGCCATCGGTCCTCCAGGTGCGGGGGCAGGCAGACGAACGGCACGCCCCTCGGGCGAGGAGGGGCGGGCCGGCGGGTGGGGTGTGTGCCGGTGGTGCGGGCCCGGCCCGGGTGGGGGCCGGGTCGTGTGTGGGTCAGACCGTGACGGTCCGGCAGCCGGTCTGCCGGGTGTCACCGGTGCCGCAGGTGCCGCAGGTCCGCCGTGCGAGCGCGGCACTGTGGTCGGCGGCCCGGTTCACGAGGTCCGGGCCGGAGTGCTCCGGGTCGGAGAGCTCCGGCCCGGCTGCCAGGGCGTCGGGCAGGGCGTCGGGCAGGGCCGGGGCGGCGGCGCCGGCGGCCATTCGCAAACACAGCATTCCTACTCGTGCCTTCGTTCGCCGATGCGTCGTCGGGCAGCTCTCGGTACGGCAGGCCGGTCGGCCCGCAGGTGCCGACGGCACGTGGGTGGGCCGCGCCGGCCTGCCGCGGTGGTGGGGGTTCGAACGCATCGTGGGTGGGGGTGGCCCGATGGTCGGTGGAGCGCGTTCATCGCCGATGTTCGCGCAAACAATCGGAGTGATGAGAGTGTTGGAGGGATGTTCGATTGTGTCAAGGGTTCTGACCGATTCACCGAGTCGCGAGCTTTTGGGCAGGCGTCCCACCTTGGCGTCTCGCCCCAACATCAGTCACTCGTAAGCCGGTTGTCGCGGCGGACCGGTCACGCCGCGTGGCCGGCTGGGCGTCCAACTCTGTTGTTCCATGTTGATTTACGTTCTGGTGGGTAACTGGCAGGATGGGCGGCATGACCCCGTCCTGCCGCCGAAGACCGCTCCGCCTCAATGGCCCGCCGCCGCGCCGGTCGCAGCGGTGTGTGCAGGTGTCCGTTGGCTCGTCGGGCCCGTGGCGCGACTTCGGCGACACCCGGCCGCCGGACGTGCGGCGGCCGGTGCTGCGCCGGGCGTTCGAGGGGAGGTGCGGACCGCCGTGCGGGAGGGCGGGGGAGGGCTTCGGCCGGCTGTTCGCGCAGCAATTCCGGCCGCACCGGGGCGAGTTGTTCATCGCCGATCCGGACCGCCGTACCTCGCGCGGCCGAGCCCGGCGGGCGACGACCAGGCCGAGGGTCGCCTGCCCGACCTGGTTCGGCCAGGCGTTCACCGCCGAGTCCGGCGCGACCACCAGGTAGGGGACCAACTCCCGTGCGGCGCACGGGAACCATGGGCTTGTCGCCGGTCATCCTGCTGCCGCTGTCTTCGGTGAACCCCGAGGCGGGCGGCCGGTTCCGGTGCTGGGTCCGCGGGTCGATGGCCACCAAGGCGAAGCGCGCACGCGATGAGCTGGAGGAGATCCGCCGCCAGCAAGCAGTCGATCGTCGAGGCGCTGGTCGGCACCTGCCGCATCCTGCTGCGGCTGGTGGACACTGATGGCCCCGCGCAGACGGCCCGGGCGAAGGCCGGCGGGCTGACCGAAGAGACGCCGGACGCGCTGGAGGGCCTGGGCGAGGAGTCCACGCCCGGTGAGGTGTCGCGGCGGTTGGAGCGGAAGGTCCCGACCTGGCCCCGGAGGCGTACGACCCGCACCTGGACGTCGACTTCACCGAGCTCGACCCGCACGACCCGGCCGCGGCGCCCTGACGGTCCGTCCCGGGAGCGGGGTGGCACCGGACGGGCCGGTGCCGCCGGTGACTGACCGCTTCAACCTCCTGGTGCAGAAACCTGGGGAGCGCGGCGCCTGCGTACTGGAGCGACATGTCGTCGGCCGGCCCGGGCTTCCCGACACCCTGGGCCGAGAGGGCCACCGCGTTATCGTGGTGCGGCGGGTGCAGCGGCCTTCGGTGAGGCGTCCTGCCCGATGGGGTCGGCGGGCGAATCCTGGCGGAGTGTTGATGAGTTGCGGTCTGCATCACGTCTGACCACGGCGTACAGCACGGCTCCTGCCGCCTGCAGGGCAGCGATGCCGGTCAGATACCAGTGCGCGGTGCTGGCGGTGGACAGTCCACCGAGGGCGGAGCCGATGGCGGCGGCGGAGATCTTCAGCCCGGCGCCGATGGTGAAGACCTGCGTGCGCCGTTGCGGCGGGGAGTGATCAGCGCGAATGCGCAGAGTCGCGGTCAGCACGAGGCCGTCCCCGGCACCGGCGGCGGCGAAACAGGCCGCTGCGACGGGGACGGCGGGGACCAGCGCCGCGGCGGCGAGGCAGATACCGGTGGCGAGCAAGCCGATGACGGCCAACCGCTGCGGCGGCACCGTGCGCCGCAGTCGGGTGATGCCGAGTGTCCCGGTCAGGGCGCCGACCGCGAACACGGTCATCAGCAAGCCGCCTGCTGACGCGTTTCCGAGGCTCATGGCGAGCAGGACGCTGGTCGTGGTGAGTGCGCCGATACCGGTGAAGGTCAGACAGGTCGCGGCCGTGATGGCGCGCAGCTCCCTTTCTCGCCACACCGTCCTCACTCCGTCGGCCAGGTCCCGACCCAGTCGCGCCGTTGCCGTCTGCGGGCCTTCGGCGTGCAGCGGGAGCAGTGGTGTCAGCACGCAAGCGCATGCCGCGGCTGTCGACAGTACGAGCATCGCCGTGGCCGGGGAGAGCGTGGAGGCGACAAGCCCGGCGGTTCCAGGGCCGGCGACGGCAGCGGCGTTGTAGATCACGGCGTCCCACGCGTATGCGCGGTCCCGCTGCGGGCCGGCCGGTGCCAGCCGCGTGATCAGGCTGGAGAGTCCGCCGGAGACGATCGGCCCGCAACAGCCGCCGGCCGCAGCGACGGCGAGGACCAGGGGAAGGGGTATGCGGCCGATGCCGGTCGCCAGCGCGGAGATCGCCAGGGCGAAGCCGGCGAGCGCGCCGGCGTAGAAGAGCCGGGGCCGGCGGGCACGGGCTGCCAGTGCGCCGGTGAGCGGGGCCGCGAAGACGTGCGGGGCCGTCCAGGCGGTCAGAACGAACGCCCCGTGCGCGGCGCTGCCGGTGCGGTGCACGGCCAGCATGACCACCGCCACGGCCGTGCCCTCGTCGGCCATCCGCGCGAAGAACGCGGTCACCAGATATCGCAGCACTCTCGACCGTCCTGACATCGCCACCTCCAGTGAGTAACGGCATATTGTCGAAAGACGTTACAGTGGGGGATGCCGCCGTACCAGGCGGCCGACCACCGCCCAGGCCGGGGATCAAGGAGCGCAGACGTGAGGACCCAGGGCTTCCAGGCCGCCCAGCGCCTGATCGACCTCGCCAACGCCGTACGAGCCCACCCCGGCCTGCCTCGCGAGGTCGCGGTGCCGCTCCTGGCAAGCCATGGGGAGGGTCCGCAGGACTTGACCGAAACGGCCCTGTCCGACGCGGATCTGCGGGAGCTCGGGGACGCCGCCCTGCGGATGGCCGGCATCCTCGCCGAGGACGACACCGATAGGGCGGCCGTCGCCATCAACGAGATGCTGGCCGAGCACGCCGCCGCCCCCCGCCTGTCCCGGCACGACGGTCACCCCTGGCACCTGCACGTCGATCGAAGCGACGCAGGATGGGCCGACTGGTTCCTGGCCGCCGGCTGCCTGGCCCTGGCCCAGATCCTCACCGAGCACGGTCGGGCCACTTGGGGCGAATGCGCGGCCTCCGACTGCCGCAACCTCTACCTCGGCACCGGTCCGGGCAGCCCACGCCGCTACTGCTCGACCACCTGCGCATCCCGCGCCCGTGTTGCCGAACACCGCCGGCGCAAGCAGACGCGCGCCCCGTCTCACGAATGAACAGTTGCGAGAGTTCTGAGAGGGCGATACGCAAGTTGATGTCCGGTTCGTAACTGGGGGTTGAGTGAGGTTGGCGGGTCGGGTGTCCGCGTGAGGGGTCAGGGGCCAGGCTGGGTGATCATGTCCCGCGATCCGGAGCGAGTCTGGTCAATGTGAGCCCGTCGGCGTGTTGTGGCACCATCCCAGCTGTGGATGACCGTACGGATGACGCGGACTGGTCCGGCTTGTTCCATGCCTCGGGCCCCGCTAGCGACACGCCGCGGCGTCTGGCAGCCCTCCTCGGCGACGATGCGAAGGCTTTCGTCGACGGGTACTCGCACCTGTGGTCGGAGACGCTTCGCCGCGAGGGCAAGGCCTGGCCTGCGACGGCGCCCACCGCGATGCTTGTCGTCGAGCTCCTGGATAATCCGCTGCTGGGGCCCGGCGATCCCTCGCTGCCTGATGCCATGCTCGCCTATTTGTACGCGATCGGCGCCGCCGGCGACCTCAGCGACCGGGCCGTGGAGATCCGTGCTCGGGTCAAGGACCGCGCACTGGAGTTGCGGGCCTGGACTGTCGAGTACGTGTCGGCCAATTCGGATGGCAGGGCTCGGATGTGGCAGGACGGCACGGGGCTGGGTGAACTCGTCCTCGATCAGGCGGCGCTCGCCTGCTTCGATGTGGTTCCCGTGCTCCTGCGGCGAACACTGCCGTACCTCGCGTCGGAACGTGCCAGTCGCAGGACATGTGCCGCCGCAGCTGTTGGGTCACTGGCACGGCATCCCGCGGCCTCCGCCCAACGTTCTGAGCTGCTGAAACAGTTGACGTTGATGGCCCGGGCCGCCGATTCCTCGTACGACCTGGCGACGATTGTGATCGCCATCGGCCACCTCGGCGGCGACACCCGCCCCTGGCTAACTGACCCGCATGCAGGCGTTCGGGCCTGCGCGGCCCTGGCGCCCGACCTTGCCAGCGACGACACAGCAGAGCAGGTGCTCGTGGAACTGGAGCGGTCGCCGCAAGCGTTCTTCAAGTCCTTTGGCGACCTGGCTCCACCCCTGCAGCTTCAGTTCAAGTCGCTCCAGGATCTGCTCACAGGGCTACGCGCGAGCTGATGCCCGGTGTCCGCGAGGGGGGTTACGGCCGCCGCAGGGCGAACAGCCCCTGCTCGGTCTCGGCCAGGATTCCCCTCTCGGTGAGCCGCTTGAGCTTCAGGCGGACGTTGTTGATGTTGCTGGGCGCGATCTCCACGTCCATCGCCTCACACACCGCCCGCGCCCGCAGCGGTGAAGCGGTCGCGGCGAACACCGCCATGATCTGCTGATAGGCCGGATGGTCCGGCAGTTTCGGGGCCGACGGCTCGGACGATCGTGAATCGGGCAGCTCCAGCAGCGTCTTGCGGGTGATCCGGATCTCCTGGGCGGCGGTGTCGAACCCGTCCAACAAAGCTGTCAGCTCCGCGATCTTCTCCCGGGTCGCCTCGGCCTGCGCGGCGATCTGCCGCTCTCGCTCCTCCAGTCGCACCAGGAGCGCCCCCAAACTCAGCTCTCCGCCGGTCATGCTCCACGCCAGGCGGGGGTGGAGGTGCCGGTCAGCATGCGCGACATCCGGTCGCTTATCGCCCAGTACACCCGTGATTCGGCCGAGGCGGTACGGTGCTCGTAGTCACGCACCGGCCTCCGGTGCAGCATCAAGATCCCGTTCGTCTGCTCCACGATCCACCGCTTGTGCTGCGGGACGAACCCGGCGCTGGCCGGGTTTCGCTCGACGACCTCAACCTCGATGCCCACCTTCGGCCCGTGGTCCACAACGGTCTTCTTGAACCCCTGGTCCACCAGGGCCTTCTTCACGGTGCCACCGGCGCCTGCTGCGACCTTGTCGAGCAGGGCCGTGCCGAAGGCGTTGTCGTGGACGGAGGCGGCCAGCACCACCACCGCAATCACGAGGCCCAGCACGTCGACGGCGAGTCCCCGCTTGCGACCTGGCACCTTCTTGTTCGCGTCCCGTCCGGTGGTGCCGGCCGGGACCCCCGCGGCGGCGTGCAAGCTCTGGGTGTCGAGCACCACCAGGCTGGGGTCGGCTAATCGGCCCCTCTTCTCCCGGACCTGCCAGCGCAGCAGGTCGTGGATTGTCTGGTCAGTGCCGTCGTCGCGCCACTTGTAGAAGTAGTACTTCACCGCACCGGCGGGCGGCAGGTCGTGGGGGAGGTAGTCCCACTGGCAACCGGTCCGGGACTGGTAGAGCAGGGCGTTGACGATCTCCCGCATGTCGTAGTTGCCCTGGTGGCCGCTGACTGATGGACGCCGGGCCTTCCACGAGATAACCACGGGCTCGATCAGAGACCAGCGCTCGTCGGATAAGTCGCTCTTGTAGGACTGGCGGTCGCTCACGGGTGACACTTCAGCACGCCCGAGCCTCCCGAGCAGCGGAAACCGGCGATGCCACACGTTCCGGTGACGTCAGATACGACATCACGTTACATACCGCCCTCTGAGAGACCCCCGAAACGCCTGGTACGCCGAGAGCGCCATCAGCCGCCGCCTCGTCCAACCGTTCCTGCGCTGGTCCATGGACCACCACGCGATGCCCCGCCCGAGAGTGCCCACGGTCCACACCGATGACCCGGCCCCGATCAGTCAGCACCAGCGCATCGCCCTGATCCGCAAGGTCATGGCCGGCGACGAGCTCCCGCCCATGGAGCGGGTCGCCGCCGCACCGATCCTGCTCCAGGCCCCCAGCCCATCCGGCGTCCGGTCCGGCTCGCCATCCACGACGTCCGGCACGAAGCCGATCAGGTCGCACTCCGGCTCGGCGATCCACCCACCCCAGCCGTTGCCGCTCAAGCGGGAGGAACCTGGAAGAGGTACGCCCCCGGCGAGCACACACCGGGAGGTCAGGGGCTGGCTTGCTTCGGTCGGCGGTCTACCGGCTGCGATCGACACGGACCGCGAACAAGCGAGTGCCTGCCCCGATCCCGACTTCCTCCAGACTGCGGTCGTCCTTCGGGCCCGATCCATTGGCCCGACTCCACGAGGTCCCGATGTCCTTGAATGTCTTGCTGGTCGCCGGGTCGTGGAGGAGCCATTGGCTGCCATAGGAGTATGCGTCCACATGGTCATTGATCGTCATGTAGATCGTGTCAAGCAGGTGAGAAACCGTCACCGACTCCACCGGGAAGGTGAGAACCCGGACCTGCTCGTCCGGCGCGACGAGGCCACCCAGATCGACCTCCACCGAGCGCCGCTGGAAGTCCTCCCGAGCAGCACGGACCGTTGCCTCGATCAGTGCCTCCGGCTTCTCGCGATCCGTAGGCAGCAGGCGGGGGATGACGACCTCCTCGACAGCACTCCTGACGGCGGCCTCGACGTTCTGCACGTTCCGGCTTGCTGACACCGCCGTCACGTATGCCTCGATGCTCGGGGGGTTGGGATAGTCCTTTGGTGCATACAGAACAATCGGCCTGGTGAGGAGGATGCGGAAGAACGTAGCGGCCACTGCGGAGGGAAAAGCCACGGAGAAGATCGCGAGCATGCCCTGAATCCACCCGTGGGCTTGAGTCGCCGCCACTCCAACGGTCACCTCGGCCAAACCGAGGAACAGGGAGATGATCCAGAGCGGATTGAGTACGCGCTCGGATGCGCCTTCAGTCGATGGTTCGCTTGCTTCCGCCATCGCAGCCCCTCCGAGGTCCTGACTCAACGTGCTCTCACCGTAGCGGGAAGGCCATCAGGACGGAGCGCAAAGGATCGATCGGGACCGGAGACGTTGCACACGGTTGCTCAACGAGCCGTCAGGCCCAGGAACACCGGTCACTCGATCACAGACTCCTACCGGTGCCGGACCCCTTCAGCGCCGATCCGGACCGCCGTACCTCGCGCGGCCGAGCCCGGCGGGCGACGACCAGGCCGAGGCCGCCTGCCCGACCTGGCTCGGCCGGGCGTCCACCGCCGGGTCCGCCGCGACCGCCAGGTGGGGGGTCAACTCCCTTGCGGCGCACGGGAATGATCTCGAGGATCGGGGTTTTGTTTGGCGTGTTCCTGGCAAAGTACTTCAACCATGGGCTTGTTGCCGGTTGTCGGTCATCCTGCTGTCGCTGTCTTCCGTGAACCCCGAGGCGGGCGGCCGGTCCCGGTGCTGGGTCCGCGGGTCGATGCCGAGGCGAGGCGCACCGCGCGCGTGCTGGCCGCGGTGGCGACCCACGCCGGGCCTGTCGAGCGCACCGCCGGGCTGCGGCAGGCGGCAGCGGCTGCCGGTGAGTTGGTGACCGCGCTGACGGCACTGGCTCCGGCCGTGGCCGGTGAGGGACTGCCGGCGGAGTCGATCAGCCAGTCGTACTTCCGGGTCCGTGAGGTGGAGCTGTCGGACCAGCAGGCCGCCCTGCACGGCGCCCTGGCCCTCCACCGGGGGCTGGAAGACCTGTGCGATGCTCCGCTGTCGGGCGCCGACCTGGCGCTGGAGATGACCGGGATGCGGCAGTCGGTGCTCGACCTCACCGGCGCGGCACCGGGTGCGGACCCGGACTCCCTCCCGTCGCCGGCCGCCCCCGGGCCGATGGTGAGGGCCCCCTCGGAGAGCCTGTGGAGCGCCCGCTGGCTCATCGGACACCAGGTCCATGTCCTGTTCAACATCTGCGCCGCGGTCGCCGTGGCCGACGCCACCCGCCATCTGCGGCACGGCGACCACGATGCCGCGCTGCCGCGGCTGGCGGACGCGACGGTGTACGTGCGCGGATTCCCCGCGGCCATGACCCACGCCAGCACGATCCCGGCCGACTACTACATGGCGGAGATCCGCCACACCATGGCGCCCCCGTCGGTCGACGTCCCGTTGAGCGGACGCCAGCATCGCGGATACAAGCTCTTCCGAGCGGCGATGAAGGACCTGCTGACGGTCGTCCCCGACTCCTACGAGCACCTGGCGGCCCGCGCCCCCGAGCTGGCCGAGGCACGGGGCGCCCTCCTGGAAGCCGACATCGTCGACAGCGAACGGCACGTCACCCTCGCCTACTCGATGGTGCACCTGCGTCGTTCCATCGCTCAGAAACCCGAAGGCCCGGACAACGCCGTCGCCGAACTACGGCTCATGCGCCACCGCCGCGCGGCCCAGTACGCCCCCCTGATCCGATTCGGGGACCACTACATCGCCGACGCCGTGGCCCGCCTGCGCCACACGTGAGTCCGCGCGTCCGCTGCCCACACCCCGGCAGGAGAGCCCGATGCCCGAGACGACACCCGACTCCACCGGAAGCACCGCCGCCGCCGACTGGGTACTGGACCCGGCCGATGCCGACACCTGCGAGAAGCTGGCCCGCGACCTGTCCGCCGGCGGGCACGAGCAGGTCGACAGCCCCGCGTGGGTGGCACGGGCCCGGGACGCCTGGGAGGACCTCCCGCCACTGCTCCGCCGCAGGGTGAGCCAATTCCGGCGGCACTCCGGCCCGCACGGCACCCTGGTGATCGGCGGCCTGCCCGTGGATCGGGCGGCCCTGCCCGCGACACCGACCGTACCCGGCTCGGTCCAGCGCCGCGTCACCGTCCCGGCCGCGATGCTCACCATGGTGGCCTGCGGGCTCGGCGAGCCCCTCGCCTACCTGGCCGAGAAGTCCGGCGCCCTCGTGCAGGACGTCGTCCCCGTACCCGGACAGGAGACCTTCCACGGCAACGCCGGATCGGTGCCGCTGTCCTTCCACACCGAGAACGGCTTCCACCCGCACCCACCCGACTACGTGGTCTTCCTGTGCCTGCGCGCCGACCACGACCGGATCGCCGGCATGCGCACCGCAGGCATCCGCCAGGCTCTGCCACTCCTCACCCCGGCCGCCCGCCAGGCCCTGTTCGCACCGGAGTTCATCACCACCCCACCACCCTCCTTCGCCCCCGGCGCCGCCACGAGCGGGCCCGCTGCCGAGCCCCGGCCGGTGCTGTCGGGAGCAGCCGAGGACCCCGACATCCACATGGCCCAACTCGTCACCACCCCGCTCACCTCCCGGGCCACCGCGGCGCTGAACGAATTCGCCCGCGCCTGCGAGGCGACCGCCCGCACGCTGCGCCTGACCCCCGGCGACCTGGTCATCATCGACAACCGCGTCACCGTCCACGGCCGCACCGCCTTCCACCCCCGTTACGACGGAGCGGACCGCTGGCTGCAACGCACCTACGTCACCACCGACCTGCGCCGCTCCCGCGACCACCGCCCCCAGGACGGCCACGTACTGGACCGGTGAACTGGAGCAGTCCACGGCGGTACTCGGCGCCGCCGCCGGCGTGGCCCGGTTACCCGTCCGGACCGGGCCGTCGGGGACGGTGAGGCGGGATTTAATGTCTGCGATCAAGGCGGCGGACGCCGTATGGTCATGAACCTCCCAAGGGGGAGAGGAGGTTCACCAGAGATGGGACTGTTCAAGGACACGCCGCCCCGCGAGCATCCTGAGTACACGCAACTGCGCTTCATGGCAGCCGGATCACCGTCGTGGTGGAAGCAGAACCGGCACAAGGTCCTGGCGATCGCAGGACTCCTCGCCGGGCTCTGGCTCGCCGGACACCACCAGGACGCCGCACCCAAGACGTGCGCCCCTGCGAGCACATCCAGCACCTCTCGCTGACAGCGGCGCGGAGCCCGGCCCCCCGACCCGCATGGGGCCGGGGGGCCGGGCTCCGCAGAATGGCGCTTGGCAGCGTCTTGACGACGGCGACTCGGAACATCCTCTCCCGGCCGCCGATCACCGCGACTCTGATCTGAGCGCCTGTCACGCAGCTCGCACGCGCTCGATGAGATCGGCGACGCCGTCAACCCGGCGGTACGGTCTGAACGCCGGTGCGAGTTCGCGGACCAGGGTGATGCACCGCTCAGCGCCGATGCGGGTGGCCAGATCGAGGGATTCGGTGGCGACGGCGAGGGCCTGCTCGACGTCGTTGGACTGCAGGAAACCCTTGGCCTGGTAGGTCAGGAAGATGCCACGCGTCTTGTCCCGGGCCTTGGGCAGGAGGGCCAGGCCCTCGGCCATCCTGACGTGCGCCTCGTCGGCCCGGCCGAGATCGAGCAGGCACTGGCCGGAGTCGACCGCGAGGTCCGCGGGGCTCATCCACGCGCACCAGCCTGGCGCGGGGTCGGTGGCCCGCGTCGACAGTGCGGTCTCGGCGTCGGACAGATCGCGGTGGCACGCGGAGCGTTCGCCGAGCGCGGCGTAGGCCCTGGCCCGCCGGAGGAACAGCAGCGACCGGGCGGTGGGGTGCTTGGTAGCGGACAGTGCGTGGCCGAGCTGGTCCACCGAGATGTCCGGTTGGCCGATCCAGTTCGACTGGTAGGCGAAGTCGGAGAGCACACCGGCGCCGAAGTCGCGGTCACCTGCGGCGTTGGCGGCTTGCAAGGCCCCTGCCCAGAGCTTTCCCGCGGCGAAGTGCTTGCCCTGGTCGAAGCGGTACCAGCCGCAGGTGGTGGCCAGTGACGCGGCCAGGAGGTGCAGCCGCTTGGCGACGGGCTCGGCGTGGCCGCCGCCCTCGATCAGGTCGGTGACGGTGGCGAGATGGGCGTCCATCAGCTTGATCGTGTGCTGGCGCTGTTCGGTGGGCAGCGTCGTCAGCTTCGCGCTGGTTTCCTCCAGCCAGTCCACGAGCCCGGGGTCCACGGCCGTCCTGCCGTCGAGGGCGGACGTCAGGCGATCGGGCTCGATCGTGGCCCACTGGGCGGCGAGGCCGGCCAGCGAGACGGCACTGAAGGTCATGAAGCTGCGGCGGTCCATGGCGGCTCTCTGTGCATCTCGAAGTGCTTGGACGGTGTACGCCGATCCCAGTGGCAGCGGAAGCTCACGGCCGGGCAGCCAATCGGGCCACCCGAACAGCTCCATGTCGGCGATCGGAACGTCGAAGGCTTCCGCGATCAGGATCTGAGAGTCCAGGTTCGGCTGCTTGCGCCAGTTCTCCCACCGGCTGACGGCCGTCTTGTCCGCGCCGGAGCGGAGCCCGTGCTTGCGGGCGGCCCGGTCGAGGGACACGACGAGGTCGCTCTGTGACCACCCGCGCAGTTCACGGGCGTAGGCGAGGGGGTGCCGGATCGGGTCGTCCACGGGGCCAATTCCATCATCGACAGTGACAGGCAGCCTACTGCGCACGAGCGCGGGACAACCCCGGGACTACAGACAATGCCTGTCCAGGCAAGCGGAGTTGGCGCTGTACTCGACACGCATCGACAAGTTCCCTCACGAAGCGGAAGGAGTCAGCCCATGAAACGACGCGCGGCGGTCATCGGCCTCGGACACCAGGCACTCGAAGACCACCTTCCCGGCCTGCTCGCCTCCAACCGGGCCGAGTTGGTAGCGGTCTGCGACAACGACCCGGACGCGCTGCGGGCCCAGCAGGACACGCACCACGTCCCGGGCTTCACCCGGGCCGCCGACCTGCTGGACGACGTGGCGCCGGACTTCGTCATCGTCGCGGTCCCGCACCGCGCCGGCCGGGCCGTGATCGAGGACTGCGCCGTCCGAGGCGTGCACGTCCTCAAGGAGAAGCCGTTCGCCACCTCCCTGCCGGAGGCACGCGAGCTCGCCTCGATCTGCCGGCAGGCCCAGGTGGAGCTGATGGTCACGCTGCAACGACGCTTCAACCCGCTCCACGCGTCCGTGGTCCAGCTCCTGGACCAGATCGGCACCCCGTTCCTCGTCGACGGCCAGTACACCTTCCACACCGACAACCCCGGCGCGGGCTGGCGCGGAGACGTCAGCCAGGCCGGCGGCGGCTGCATCATCGACATGGGCTACCACATCGTCGACCTGCTGCTGTGGTACTTCGGGATGCCCAACCGGATCATGGCCGACTTCTCGACCGCCGCGCTGCCCGACGGCCGGTACGACGCCGAGGACACCGCCGTCATCCAGCTCGGCTACGACAACGACCTGTACGGCACCGTGCTCCTGTCCCGCTGGATGGCCCCGAAGACCGAGAAGCTGCACGTGGTCGGCACCCTCGGCTCCGTCCTGCTGACGAAGGGCCGGGTCCAGCGCCTCGATGTGCACGGCAAGGTCGTCGACGAGCTGTCGCGCCCGCAAGCCCCGTCCAGCGCGGCCACCGCCCAGATCGACTACTTCTGCCGGGTCCTGGACGGCGAACGCCCCAACACCGCCGGGCCCGAACAGCACCTGGGCCACATGGCCTTCATCGCGTCCTGCTACGAGTCCAAGGCCGCCGGCCGTTACATCGACCCCAAGGAGATGCTGTGACGAACAACCTCGCCCTGCTGGGCGGCGAGCCCGCGGTGACCGTGGCCGGCACGCACTTCGAGTGGCCGCCGATGGACGACACCACCGAGAGCAAGGTCGTCGCCCAGCTCCGCTCGGCCATCTCCGTCCCCGGCCGCTCGGGCATCGTCGCCGTCCTGGAGGACGCCCTCCAGGACTACTTCGGGGTCCGCCACGCGGTCACCTTCAGCTCCGGCACCGCGGCCCTGCACGCCACCTACGACGCCGCCAGGATCAAGGCCGGGGACGAGGTGATCGTCCCCGCCTGGACCTTCCACGCCACAGCCTCGCCGCTGTTCCATCTGCGGGCGGTGCCCGTTCTGGTCGAGACCGGCCCGGACGGCAATATCGACCCCACGGCGATCGAGGACGCGATCACTCCGCGCACCCGCGCCATCATGGTCACCCACCTGTGGGGCAGGCCGGCCGCGATGCTCGCCCTCCAGGCCATCGCCAAGACGTACGACCTCCTCCTGCTGGAGGACGGCTCCCACGCCCACGGCGCCTCCCACGGGGGCAGGAAGGTCGGCACCTTCGGCCTGGCCGGCGCGTTCTCGCTCAACGGCCCCAAGCCGCTGTCCGGCGGCGAGGGCGGGTTCGTCCTCACGGACGACGACGACACGTACTACCGGCTCCTGACGTTCGGCCACTACAACAGGCGCGCCAAGTCCGAGATCCCGGCCGAGCACCCGCTCGCGAAGTACGCGGTCACCGGGTCCGGCCTGAAGCTCCGGATCCACCCGCTGGCCGCCGCCATCGCGCACGACCAGCTCGGCCGCCTCGACGGCTACCTCGCCGGACGGGCGGAGATCGCCCGCTACCTGACCGAGGAGTTCGCCCGGACTCCCGGGCTTGAGGTCATCCCGATGCCCGAAGGGGTGGTCCCTTCCTGGTACGGGTTGACGCTCACCTACCGCCCCCAGGAGCTCGGTGGCCTCAGCGTCGAGCGGTTCCACCGGGCCCTGGTCGCCGAGGGCGCGGTCGGGTTCGACCGGCCGGGCTCCACCTGCCCCATGAACCAGCTACCGCTGTACCAGAGCCCGGCCATGCTGTTCCCCGGCCACCCGCACGCTCACCGCCGCTACCGGGCAGGGGACTTCCCGGTCGCCGAGCACACCCACGCGCACACGATCAAGCTCCCGGTCTGGCATCGTGAACAGGATCGTCCGCTGGCCGGGCAGTACATCCGCGCGGCCGTCAAGGTGAGCGACCACCACAAGGAGCTGCTGTGAACTCTCCCTTCGCCGACCCCACGTTCGAGGACACGATCCGCGCCGCCGCCGAGACGGACGGGGTGGAACGGTTCGTCGTGGCCGCCGTGATCGCCGACGGCGGCCGCATGCTGTTCCTGCGGCGCCCGGCCGGCGAGTTCATGGCCGGCCTGTGGGAGCTGCCGTCGGGCAAGGTCGAGAAGGGCGAGGGCATCGAGCAGGCCCTGCTGCGGGAGGTCGACGAGGAGACCGGCCTGCGGATCGACGCGGTCGAGAAGTACCTCGGGCATTTCGACTACACCTCCGGCAGCGGTGCCCTCACCCGGCAGCTGACCTTCGAGGTCACCGTCACCCGGACCGGCCCGGTCACCCTCACCGAGCACGACGCGCACGAGTGGGCCGGGCCCGACGAGATCCCCGCCGTCAGCGACGCGGTACGGGAACTCGTCACCCGCTGATCGTGCACCGCGAGCCCATCGGCCAGGCCCGCGTAGACGGACACGACGCCTCGTCCCGGCCCGGAGGGGTGGGAACACCCCCGTCGTGATCGGGGGGTCCACACCGGCCGGTACCGCGTCGGCCGGTTCGCGTCAGGCCGTCGTGGGCGCCCCCGGGGCGGGTGGAGGGGTGGTTCGCGCCCGGGTGACGGCGTCGTGGAGGGCCTTCGGATCGTCGGCGTGCACCCTGATCACCCGTACGAGCCGGGGAGCGCCGAGGAACGTCGGCGCATCGACCGGTTCGGCCAGTTCGAGGGTGAGGGAGGTCTGGGAGCCGACGGTCAGGTTCAGCTCGCCGTCCCTCTTCTCGTGGGTGAACAGCGTCTCGCGCCGGACGGAGGCAATCCGGGCGACGGGAACCCGGATGTCGACATGGGCGGCCTGCCGGACGCGCAGGACGCCCTCGGCCAGGACGTGCGGCCGGGTGACGGCGGCCGCGTGCATGCCGAGGACGAACAGGACGGTGTAGACGTCGACGACCAGGAAGACGGCGTGGACGACGGGCCAGTCGGTGAGCAGGTACGACAGGGCGACCGTCTCGGCCGCGCACACGAACGCGAAGCCGTACGCCACGGCGGCCTGGTCGCGGGCGTGGGGGAACGCTTCGCCGGCCTCGCCGACACCGTGCGGACGGCGTGCCACCCACCGGACCAGGCTCGCCATGATCCGCGCCTCGTGCGCCACGTACCGCGCCACACGCCGGGGTACGAGCAGCGCGAACGCCCGGCGCCGGGAGAGCCCGAGCCGCCGCAGCCGCAGCCAGACGTACGCCTCGGCGCCGAGGAGGACCAGCAGGAGCAGCCTGCCGCCGAGCAGCACGGTGTCGGGCACCGGTGCCCCGCCGATCAGGCAGCCGGCCAGCACGAGCTGGGCGGGCACCGCGACGGCGCGGAGCCTCCGCAGTACCGGCCCCCGCGCGGGGGAGTCGGGCCGGGGCGGGAAGTCCCGGATCTCCGGCGTCGTCATGGTCGTTCGTCCCGTCGTTGCTCCACGAGTTCGATGGCACGGCGCACCGCCGCCGATTGGGCCGGTGCCAGGTCGGCGAAGATGACGTCCGCCAGACCGCCGCCGGCCTTGGCCGAGAGGTGCACGACCAGGTCGTCGGGCAGCAGGGCCGCCAGCGCGGTGGCGGCCCTGGCCACCCGGGGGTCGTCCGGCTCCTCGCCCTCGAGGGCGTCCAGCAGGCCGTACACCTCGCCCGCGTGCTCCTCCAGCCCCTGCAGGACCTCCATCAGCCGGACGCGCTCCGCCTCGGGGAGCACGGTGTCGAGGAGGGCCAGGACCTCCCGGTCCTTCACGGCCATCGGCGAGTCCGGCATCTCGCCGATGCCCGCCAGCAACCCGGTGAGCTGCGGCGAGAGCGGTCCTTCGGCGGCCAGTCGCCCGCCCCGCGCCTCGGCCAGCAGCGCGGCGAGCCGTCGCCGTCTCTCCCGGATGACCGCTTCCTGCCGGCCGAGGTCGTCGTCCAGCTCCTGGAGGACCTCGACCAGCTCCCGACCCTCGTCGTCCGCGAGGACGTCGCGCACCTCGTCGAGGCCGAGGCCGAGCTCGGTCAGGCGCCGGATCCGGGCGAGCAGGACGGCGTCCCGGATGTCGTACTCGCGGTAGCCGTTGCTCCGCCGGACGGGTTCGGGCAGCAGCCCGAGATGGTGGTAGTGCCGCACGGCCCGAGGGGTGACCCCGATGAGCGCGGCGATCTCGCCGATTCGCATGACTGCAGTAGAAACCCTGACGCTGCGGCAAGGTCAAGGAGGCTCCGGCGGCGGGCGCTGCGCCCGGCAGGGCGTGCCGGAAGGGCCGGGGGAGCCCGCCCGGGGGCTTCTCGACCTCGTCACGGCGTAGGGGCGGCTACCGGGTGGCAGCCGGCCCGGAGCGACCACCGGGCTCGCGGTGCCGTTCCGGAGCGACCACCGGGCTCGTGGCGCCGTCCCGGACGGGACACCGGGACGACCACCGCCGCCGAGAAGGACACGGCCCTGCTGCGCGCGGCGTACCGGACGGCGGACGGCGGTGAACCCGACGCCTGCGTGGAGCTGGTGACGGAGGACGTCAAGGGCTGTTCGCGGCAGTTGGGTTGAACGTCTCGCGGTAGGTGCGCGGCGGTACCCCGACGTGTGCCTTGAAGAGGGTCCGGAAGTTGGCCGGCGTGCCCAGGCCGCAGCGCCGCGCCACCGCTTCGACCGTCAGGTCGCTCGATTCCAGGAGCTCCCGTGCTCGGCCGAGCCTTGCGTCGAGCAGCCAGCGCATGGGCGGTCGGCCGGTGTCGGCGTGGAAGCGACGGATGAGCGTGCGGCGGGACATCCCGGCCCGGCGCGCCAACTGGTCGACGGTGAGCGGCTGGTGCAGGTGGCGCAGGGCCCACTCGTACACCGGCGCCGGTCCGCCGGCGGCGTCCGCGGTCACCGGAAGGTCGGCGAACGGGGCCTGGCCGCCGGTGCGATGGGGGGCGGTGACCAGCAGGCGGGCCCGCTGGTTCGCCAGGCGGGCGCCGTGATCGCGGCGGACGAGGTGCAGGGACAGGTCGAGGCCCGCCGTGACGCCGCCCGAAGTCAGCACCTGGCCCTCGTCGATGTACAGCGCCTCCGGCCGCACCGCCACCCGCGGGTACTGCCCGGCCAGCGCTGCGGCGTACCGCCAGTGTGTGGTCGCCCGGCGGCCGTCCAGCAGACCGGCGGCGGCGAGGGCGAAGGCCCCCAGGCAGATGGACACCATGCGGCTGCCACGGGCCGCCGCCGCCACGAGCGCGTCGGTGACCGCGGCGGAGGGTGGATCGGGCTCCAGGTACCCCGGGACCATCACGGTGTCCGCGGTCTCCAGGGCCTCCAACCCGGCGGCGACGGACAACAGCGGGCCGCCGTGCATCGAGACCAGCCCGGGTCGTTCCGTGCACAGCGTCATCGAGTACGGCCCGTCCGGCCAACTCCCGAAGACCTGCAACGGAATCCCGATGTCGAGTGCGAGGACGTTCTCGAGCGCCACCACGACCACGTGGTGGGTGCCGCCGGGGGTCGGATGTCCCATGGCACGATCCTATCGCTGCCTGGCATGCGTGCCACTGACTCCCTCGCCCTGTTCGCGCCTACGGTCAGTGCGTGACCGATGGAGGCGCTCTCCCGCCGTCACCGCCGGGCGCGGTGGTGGAGCAGCCGGCCGGCAGCGTCCGGGGGACTGCGGCCTCCCTGCCGGCCAGGCACGACGTACCTCAAGGCGAATCCTCCGAGGCCCGCCGACCGGCGATCACGCCGTCCCGTCCGGGCCCTGCAGAAGCGAACGAAAGAGAGCTCCCGTGACCACCGACGCACCCCTGCCCGTCTTCGAGCGGCTCAGCCTCCCGGACACGCGCCTCGCCCGGGACAGCTACGCCTACGCGGCGACGGCCACACCCGCCTTCGTCCTCCACCACAGCGTCCGCAGCTACGTCTTCGCCCGCGCCCACGCGCGCCACCAGGATCTGCGCGCCGGCACCGACTACGACGACGAGCTGCTGTTCGTCAGCTGCGTCCTGCACGACATCGGGCTGAGCGAGGAGGGCAACGGCGACCAGCGTTTCGAGGTCGACGGTGCCGACACCGCGGCGGCGTTCCTCCGCGAACGCGGTGTGGAGGAACGCCGCATCGCCATCGCCTGGGACGCCATCGCGCTGCACACGTCGGAAGGCATCGCCGTGCGGAAGGGCGCCGAGGTGGCGCTGGCACAGGCCGGCATCGGTACCGACATCCTCGGAGTCCGGCGCGAGAGCCTTCCGGCCGGCCTCGCCGACGAGGTGCACGCCCTGCTCCCTCGCATGGACCTGGCCTACGCGCTGAGCGACGCGATCGTCGCCCAGGCCAGGCCCAAGCCGCAGAAGGCGTCCCCGATGAGCTTCCCCGGAACGCTGCTGCGCCACCACCTGCCCCATGGTGCTCAGCCCGGCTGGTACGACCTGCTGGCCGCGGCAGGCTGGGGCGACCAGCCCGTCGACGCCGTCGCCCGGCGCCGCGCGGAGACGCCGGAGCAGGTGGGGGTGATGTTCATGGAGTACCTGGAGGCCGGTGACCTTGAGGGTCTCCTGTCGCTGTACGAGCCGAACGCGCACTTCGTCCCCGCCCCGGGCACCCACCTGGTGGGCACCGAGGCCATCCGGAAGGCCCTGCAGCGGCTGATCGACACCGGTGCCCGTCTCGAGCTCGAGCTGCGCGACATCCGGCAGGTGGACGACGTCGCCCTGGTGTCGAACACCGCCACCCTGACGGGCGTCGGCGTCGAGCCGGTGGTCTCCACGACCACGGAGGTCCTCCGACGCCGGCCGGACGGCGGCTGGGCGCACGTCGTGGACGACCCGTTCTTCGGCTGACCCGGTTCTCGGGAGCCTTGCGGCCCGGCGCCGGTGCGGGCGCCCGCCCGGTCGACGACCCGGTCGGCGACGGCCTTCCCGTTGCGGCCGGGGCGGGTGCTGCCGAGGATCACGGCGATCCTGAGGGTGTTCACGAGTGGCTCCTCGCTCAGGCCAGCCCGAGCTGGGCGGCGATGACGGAGCCCTCCGCGTAGCAGTCGAACCGCTTGATCTTGCCGTCGACCAGCTCGAACACGTCGCAGCACGGGGCGTCCATCCGCCTGCCGGTCGGCGGAATCGTGCCCGAGGGCAGTTCGAGCGGCCCCAGGTGGGTCCCCTGCAGGCGCAGCTGCACGATGACCACGTCGCCGGTCACGTAGAACCGGCCGAGTTCACGGTGCATGTCGGGGAACGCCTTCGCGTAGACCTCGACGGTCTTCCCCAACTCGGCCGCGCCCCGGTAGGTGAACGGGATGGACTCGTCGGTGAAGGTCCCGTCCTCGGTGAAGGCGGCGACCCACCCGGCGACGTCCTTGTCCTCGGCGGCCTGGTAGGCGTTGCGAATGATCTTCTCGTTGTCCAGTGACATGTCGGTTCTCCTGATCCGTGCCACGTGAAGGTGACGAGGCGGCGCCCGGAGTGGCGCCCTTCACGTATTCACTTTAACCTTCAAGTCACTCGGGCGCACTAGGTTCAGGACGACGTCATCTTTGGTGCGGTCCAGGGGCCGACGAGTGCAGGCTGCAACTTGACGGGTCAAGCCATCGGCGCGTGGGTGAGCCGGTCCGCTGCAGGATGCGCTCGGCGCCCTGGCCGGGCTGGCGCAGCCGCCCGCCGGGGCAGGACGGCGGCCGGTGGCCGCACACGAACGCCTCCCGGGCGGGGCCGACGGATCCCGTTGCGGATCCAGGGTCAGTCGGAAGGCGGGTCGGACCCCGCCGGGAGACGCTCACGGACGTCCTCGGCGTCAGAAGGCGACGATGCCTTCGCCACCGGCTCCGCCCGGCACGGTCCGGGAGCCCAGCGGGGTGAGTGATCCGTCGTCGTTGACGGCGAACTCGTCGACGATGCCGTTGACCCCGGTCTGGGCGTAGAGGTAGTGCCCGTCGGAGGAGACCGCGGCGTCGACGGTGCCGGGATTCGTCGGCGTGTTGCCCAGGGCGGTCAGCCGGCGGCCGTGGTCGGAGGTCCGGAAGCCGCTGAGGGTCGAGCTGCCCGCGTTGGAGGCGTAGAGCAGGTCGCGGACGGCGACGATCCAGCAGGTGGCGGACTGGCCGGTGGGCGCGAACGCCTCCTGCGAGGCGGTGCCGTCCGGGTGGACGGCGAACGTCGCGACGGCGTTCGTCCCGGCCTCGGCCAGGAACAGGCCGTGCCCGCCGTTGGGGACGAACGCGAACGGCACGGCGCCCGGCAGGTTCGTGACGACGGGCGAGTCGGCGGGGGCGCCGGAGTGGTCCAGGTTGAAGACCAGGAGGTTGCTGCCGTTCGCCTTGGTGGTGACGACGAGCTGGGACCCGTCGCCGGTGAAGCCCACCTGCCCGGGGGTGTTGGTGAACTGGGGCGTGGCGTCCGGGTCGAGCCCCAGGCAGCGGTTCCAATCGGCCCGCTCGTCCAGACGGCCGTCGTGGACGGTGTAGCCCTGGATCGAGCCGCCGTCCAGGGCGTTGAGCACGTACACGACGTCGTCGTGCACGGCGACGCTGACCGGGAAGCGGCCGCCGGAGCCGACGACCTGCCGCAGGGCGAGGCGGTCGCCGTCCACGGAGAACACGGAGACGGTGTCGCTGCCGGCGTTGACGGCGTACAGCAGGGCGTGGCGCGGGTCGTAGGTCAGGGACCCCTGGGAGGCGAGGTGGTCGGCGACCGACCCGGCGAGGACGCCGCCGAGGCCGTGGGTGTCGTAGGCGGCCGTCTGGGCGAGCTGCCCGTCGTCCGCGCGGTGGTAGGCGATGATCCGGTTGCCCGCGGGGTCGTCGGTCTGGACGAAGACCGCGTGGTGGCCGCCGAGGGGGTGTTCGCCGCCGCCGCGTGCCGCCGCGGACACGGACGGAGCGCATACGGCGGCTGTGGCGAGCGCGGTCGCGACGGCCACGCCGATTCGGGTGATCTTCTGCACGATGTTCTTCCTCCATGGGGACCGGTGTCGACGTCTCGCCGGAGGCCTGCGTCTCTGGTCGAGCCGGGTTCGGGCAGCATGGCCACGAGTGGAGACGGGGTGGACGAGGGGTGTGGTCGGGTACCGGCGATGCCGACGGGCCTGGCCGGCCGCCCGTGCTCCGCCCCTCGCCGACACGGTATGTGACGATCCGTCAGAAACCGTGGAAATGCTCTGCCGCGGCATCGCCGCGCCGCGTGTGGCGGTCGCTCGTCCCGTCATGCCTGCTCACGCGCGCAAACCGGTGCGGCGCCGCGCAGCCGCTCCCAGCCGGCCGATGCGCTGCCGGTCGGTGCCGACCGCCCTGCCGGTGGTGCCCAGGGCCGGCCCAGGCCCGGCCGTGCTGCTGTCACAGGAGGAGGACGGCGACGGTGGTGGCGAGGAGAAGCGGGGGCGAGCGGGCCCGGGAGGTGCGGGCGGCGATCGCGGTCAGACTGCGGGGACGGTGGTGGTGGCGTCCAGTGCCGAGCGCGGCGTGATGGGGTGAGCGGGGTTCCGGCTCGGGGAGCGGTGGAGGTCCGAGGTGACCCGTCACGTCGGCGGCTGCCGGCCGCAGCGGCTGCGGCAACTCGGCCGAGCGCTCGCTCCGGAGGGGTGGCCGATGCCGCCGGCGGGACTCCGTTCGTGGGCACCTGGTCAGCTGTTCGGTTCCGGGCGGTTGCGCACGCCGGTGGCGGCTGCGCAGGTTGATTCCGTCAGTGATTCGCTGACGAACGAATCGATCGAGCGAAGGAATCCGGACACCATGAAGCACATAGGGGCCCGCAGGCGGCTGGCCGCCGCGGTGGTACTGCTCGCCGCGGCGGGAACGCTCGCGCAGACCGGTACGGCACAGGCGGCGCCACGGGCGGCGGGGCAGTGCGGCGGCAACGTCGCGGACTACACCTACCCGGCGCGGGCGTTCCAGTTCGACGGCGCGATCAGCAAGTGGCTCGGGGTGTCGGCCGTCCGGTTCAACGACGACATGTCGCTGACCGTGACGTCGAACACCGCGGACTCGACGGTCTCCGGTGGGTGGGAGCTGCACGATCCGAACGGGCCGAACGAGGCGAAGGCCGGGGTGGTGACCTTCTACACCACGGTCTCGCCCCCCGTGCAGGGGGACGGGGTGGCCAGCATCTACTGGTACGTCGGGTACCCGAACTGCAACCCGACCACCGCGGACCCGGCGAAGAAGCTCTTCCAGATCATCGGGGACGTGCAGACGCAGCCGGTCTACGAGGACGGCAGTTACGGTCCGTTGAGCAAGATCAACGGTTTCCAGGCCGATCGCTGAGCCCGGCAGTCGGTGGAGTCGCGGGCCGGTTCCGGGAGTTCGCGCCCCGGGCGGGGTTGCCGGGGCCGGCCCGTGGCGTCACCTCGGTGGGGCGGGGGTGCCGAGGGGGTCAGATCCTGCGCTCCTCCGCACACGGTCGGGGGACGGCGGTCGGGCGAACGGCGTCGACGGCCAGGCGGTGGTGCGGCGGGCCCGACGGACCGCCGGTGGCGGCAACAGGCCGCGTACCGCCCCGATTCGTTGTCGGACCTTCGCCGTTGGGCGTCCTCGACTAGAGTCGGGCCATTGATCCGCACGGGAGGGGGCCGCCGGGATGGCACGTGCTGACGGGCACACGGAGCACTCCGGGGACACGTTCGCCGCAGAGCTGCGGCGGTTGCGACAGCGGGCGCGGCTCACGCTGGAGGCACTGGCGGAGTCCTCCGGGATCAGCGTCCGGGCGATCGGCGGGCTGGAGCGGGGGCACAGCCTGGGGCCGCAGCGCAGGACGGTCACGGCGCTGGCTGACGGGCTGGGGCTGGGGGAGGCGGACCGGGTCCGTCTGGAGCGGCTCGCGGAGGCCGGGCGTCCGCGGCCGGTGACCGCACCGGCCGGCTGGTGCGTTCCGCCCCGGGAGCTCCCGGATTTCGCGGGGCGGGAGCCTGAGTTGGCCCGTCTCGCCTCGCTGGCGACGGCGGGCTCAGGGGTGCCGGTCTCGGTGCTGTCCGGCCCGGGCGGCGTCGGCAAGACCACCCTCGCGGTGCGGGCCGCGCGGCTGATCGCCGACTCGCGCGGTCTCGACGTGCTCTACGTCAACCTGCGCGGGCTGGATCCCGAGCCGTTGGGGGCGCACGCGGCGCTGTTCCGTCTGCTCAAGGCGCTGGCAGTCGCGGACCGGGACATCCACGACGAGGTCGACGGCCGGTCCGGGCAGTTCCGCACGCTGTTCGAGCAGCATCCCGCCGTCCTGATCCTGGACAACGCCCGGGACGAGGAGCAGGTGCGTCCCTTGCTTCCCGGCACGGGGGCGGGGCTCGTGCTGGTGACCAGCCGTCGACTGCTGACCGGGCTGGAGGGCGTCCACCGGCTGCCGGTGCCGACACTGGAGGCCACGGAGGGGCGGCGGCTGCTGGCGTCGATCATCGGTGACGTCGACGGCCCGCGCGGCGAGGGCCTCGACGAACTGGTCGCGGTGTGCGGCGGGCTGCCGCTGGCGCTGCGCATCGTCGGCAACCGGCTGGCCACCCGACCGGCTTGGACCGCAAGGGAGTTGGCAAACCGGCTGGCCGACTCCGGACGGCGTCTGGAGCAGATCCGGGCCGGCGACCTGCAGATCACGGCGGCGTTCCGGATGTCGTTCGACCAGCTGAGCATGGCGGCCCGGTGCCTGTGCCGCCGGCTCGCTCTGGTCCCGGGCCCGGACTTCGACGTGGCCCTGGCCTCGGTCCTGGGCGGAGCACGGCCGCCGCGGGCCGCGGAGCTGCTGGACACCGAGGACGTGCTGGAGGAACTGCACGAGCTGGGACTGCTGTCCCAGTCCGACGACGGCCGGTACGGGTTCCACGACCTGATCCGGCTGTTCGCCGCCGAGCGCCTCGCGGCGGAGGAGGACCCGGCCGAGCGCGCGGCCCTGACGCGGACGATGGTCGAATGGCTGCTGGAGGTGACGGCCGCCGCCGGTCTGTGGTTCGACCCCGATCACGGTGCCGAGCCGGTGCACTGGCGGCATCCGGTGGACCTGTCCACCTCGGAGGCGGCTGCGTCCTGGCTGCGGGCGGAGTCCGACAACTGGTTCGGCGCGGTCCGCATCGCCGCCGCGCAGGGCTGGGACCACCTCGCCGTCGAGACCGCGGACGCGGTGCACTGGTTCTCCAACCACTGGATGCTGTGGGCCCATTGGCGCGAGCTGTTCACGCTGTCCGCCGCGGCCGCGGAGCGGGCCGGTGACCCGGTCGCGCACGCGACGCAGCTGTACAACCTGTCCTGGGCCACGGCCCAGCACGGCGAGACCGAGCAGGCCGTGGCGTCCGCTCTCGAGGCGGCGCGGATCGCCGAACAGGCCGGCGCGGAACGTCAGCAGGCCTGGGCCCTGTACTTCGCGGCGCGGGCGCTCACGACCACCGATCCCGCCGCCTCGCTGCCGTACGCCCAGCAGTCGGAGCGGCTGTTCGCCCGGGTCGGCGACTGGACGGGCCGCACCAGCGTGCTGATGTCGGTGGCCGTCACGCAGCTGAGCCTCGGTGAACCCGGCGCGGCGATCGAGCAGCTCCAGGTGGGACTCGAGATCGCCCGCCGCCCGCCGGCGGGCGAGGCCTGGCAGACCGTCGCCGACGTTCTGCTGACCTCCGGTCACTTCTACCTGGCCACGGCGCACCAGGCGGTCCAGCAGTACGACCTGGCCGAGGCGGCCTACCGGACCGCCGCCGACAACGCCGCCCGCACCGGCATGACACTCCACCAGGGCCGCGTCCAGCTGAAGCTGGCCCAGCTCCAGCACCAGCAGGGCCGGCTCACCGAGGCCACCTCGACCTTGGAGGCGGCGCGAGAGCGGTTCACCGCGGCGGACGCCACCGCGGAGATCGCGGCGACGGAGGAGCTGCTGAAGGCATGGAGCGGCACGGACGGCGGCTGAGGCGCCCCCGCCCCGCGCTGCCACGCGGGCCCGCCCCGCCCTGCGCTGCCACGCGGCCCCGCCCCGGGGCGAAGGCCCTAGCGGACCGGAGGTCCCGCCTGCTCCAGTGCGTCGCGGAGGGCGGCCCGACTGGTGATCCCGAGTTTGGGGAAGACCTGGTAGAGGTGGGTGGAGACGGTGCGGGGCGACAGGCCGAGCTGGACGCCGATCTGCTTGTTGGAGAGTCCTCGGGCGGCGAGGCGGGCGATCTCCCACTGCTGGGGAGTCAGCAGGCCGCGCTCCCCGGTGCCGCGGGCCGGTGCACCGCAGGCGCGCAGTTCGGCCCGGGCGCGGACGGCCCAGGGCGCGGCACCGAGCCAGTCGAAGGTCTCGACCGCAGCGGTGAGGAGGTCCCGGGCCCGGGCAGGTGCCTTGGTGCGGCGCAGCCGTTCGCCGTAGTAGAGACGGATCCGCGCCTGTTCGAACGGCCAGCGCCCGGTGCCGTCGACCGCCAGCGCCTCCCGGTACCGGGACACGGCCTCGCCGTCGTCCTCGGCGGCGAGGCCGGCCGCGGCGAGCACCACCATCTCCAGCCGCGGCGAGGCGGTGTGCAGGCCTGCGGCCCGCGCGGCGGCCACCTGGCTCAGCGCCTGCTCGCGCCGCCCGGTGCGCACCGCGGCCTCGGCGGCGTCCAGGAAGACCCACAGGGCCTGCCCGACGAACGGAGCCAGCGTCCCCGGCGCGGAGATGACGGCCAAGTGCCGGTACGCCTGCTCGAATTCGCCCCGCGTCAGGGCGATCGTGGCCCGGACCTGTGCGGCGTACCGGCGTACGGCCTCGGCCCGCCGGGCACCGGCCCACTGGTCCATCCGGTCGGCAAGACGGCGGGCCGCGTCGAACTCGCCACAGGCTGCGGAGACGCAGCCGAGGGTGAACGTCGCCGTCCACGACCGCAACGGGTGGTCGAACTCCTCGCACAGGTCCAGTGCCTCCCGGCACAGGCGGCGCGCCTGCGGCCACTGTCCGGAGAACCACGCTTGGCTGCTCAGCAGGGACAGGGCCTGGATCGCCGGGAGGATGTTGTCGCCCCTGCTGCCACCGGCCGCCATCCGGCGCAGCGGCTCGTCGACCAGATTCAGGCGGTCGCCGTAGGCGCAGGCCGTGGCCACCTTCAGGATCCGGACCGGATCGCGCTCGCCGGTCAGCGCCGCGGCGGCGACGTCGAGCCGCTCCCAGTCCGCCCTCCGGGCCCGCACCGGGTCCCCGAACACGGTCCGCATCAGGTGGAGGGTGTCCGGGACCGGGTCGAGACCGGCCGCCAACGCATCGAACTCCGCCCACAGTTCGGGGCGCCCTCCGAACACGCAGACCATGAGCAGGACCGCGAGCGCCTCCGGCACGGCCGCGTCGGGGTGGTGGGCCGACCGCCGCTGCTGGGTGATGGCCCCGCCGAGCAGCCGGAAGGCCGTGTCGACGTCGCCGTGGCTGTTGAGCAGGAACACCGAGGCGGCCATCGCCGCAGGCAGTGAGTCGGCCTCGGGGTCGGCCCGGCGGGCGTCCTCCAGCAGGTGGGGGACCTCCCGCAGGATCCCGGTCAGGCTGGCTCCGACGTAGGCCGCCTTGGCCAGCAGACGGGCCCGTTCCGCTCCGGTCGGGCTCAGTTCGGCGGCGCGCACCAGGGCCCCCGCCGCGTTCGGCCCGTCGCCCCGGCGGGCGCTGACCTCGGCGGCCTCCTCCAGCAGGGCCGCGATCTCCGGGTCGGGTTCGATCGAGGCCCTCGCCAGGTGCCAGGCCCGCTGCTCGGGCACGCCGATCCACGCCTCGGCCAGCGCGCGGTGGACGCTGCGCCGCTGATCGCTGGCCGCCAGGTCGACCACGGCCGAGCGGATGAGCGAGTGCCGGAAGGCCAGCCGGCCGGTGGCGTCGTCGATGTGGACCAGTTGCACGCGCTCGGCCGGCGCCAGGTGCTTGAGGCCGCAGCGGCCGGCCACGGCGCGCCGCACGACCTGCAGGTTGCCGCTGCCCTCCAGCGCCGCGACCAGCAGCAGGTGCCTGGTGGGGGCCGGCAGGGTCTCGATGCGGGCGGCGAAGGCCGCCTGCAGCCGCTGGGTCAGCGGGATGCGCTGCGGCAACGGCGCCGCCGCGGTGCGCTGCGGGTCGGTGAGGGCGGCGGGGAGCTCCAGCAGGGCCAGCGGATTCCCCTCGGCATCGGCGATCAGCCGGCGCCGGACCCGCGCGGCCAGCGCCGGGAACCGGTGGGTGAGCAGTTCCTCGGAGTCGGCCGGGCTCAGCGGGCTCAGTTCGTGGACCGGCAGGCCGACGTGGTCGAAGAAGCTCTCCTCCCCCGGTCTGGCGGCGCACACCAACCCCGTGCCGGTCCCGGCGAGCCGGCGTGCGACCCGTTCCAGGACGGCGGCGCTGGAGCGGTCGAACCACTGCACGTCGTCGAGCACCAGCAGGCCGGGCCGGACGGTGGACAGGCTCTTGAGCAGCAGGACCACGGCCTCGGCGACCGTGTCGGGGCCGTGGGCGATCCCCGGTTCGAGCCCCAGCGCCGCGGCCAGGACCGGTGCCCCGGTCACGGCGTCGCGCAGCTCGGGCGTGGCCGTCAGCAGCAGCGCCAGGACCGAGTAGCGGGCCTGGGCGCGGTACTGGACGCCGGTGGCCCGCAGCACCCGCAGCCCGCGGGCTGTTGCCCCGGCGGCCGCGGCGCCCAGCAGGGCCGTCTTGCCCACACCGGGCTCGCCCAGCAGCACCACGGATCCACCCGTATCCGGGATACCGGCGATGAAGTCGTCGAACCGCGCCAGGTCCGGCGACCGGCCGACCAGTGTCCCGTGCGGAGTGTCGGGTGTCGTGCCCGGGGCCGATTCGTCGAGCATGGTGCCGTGCCTCCACCGCAGGTGTTCGGGATGCCTTCATTGAAGTCGTCGGACAGGTCGGCGAGCCAGGCAGAACCACGGGCAAAAGTGCCGTGGCGCATCGTCAGTACGCGACGCCACTACGTCAGATGACGGGAGCGGAGCCGGTGTCGGCGCTCGTACCGTCACAGGCGGGACCGGATGTCCGGCCCCGCACAGGATTGGAGGAGCGATGGACCAGACCCGCGGCAGTGTCGTACTCGTTCACGGAGGCTTCGTGGACGGCTCCGGGTGGCAAGGCGTCTACGACGTGCTGAAGGCCGACGGCTATCACGTGGCCGTCGTCCAGAACCCCACCCTCTCCCTGGAGGGTGACGTGGCCACCACCCACCAGGTGATCGAGGGCGTGCCCGGTCCCGTCACCCTGGTCGGGCATTCCTACGGTGGCGCGGTCATCACCGAGGCCGGCACGCACGAGAAGGTGGCGGCACTGGTCTACATCGCCGCGTTCGCCCCCGACAAGGGCGAGTCGGTCGCCACCCTGATCGCCGACCCTGCGCCCGGTGCCCCGGTGCCGCCGATCCTGCCGCCGGTCGACGGCTTCCTGTTCCTGGACCGGGACAGGTTCCCCGAGTCCTTCGCCGGCGACCTGCCGACGGCACAGGCCCGCTTCATGGCCGACTCCCAGGTCCCCTGGGGCGTGGACGCCCTCAACGGCGCGGTGTCCCAGCCGGCCTGGCGCTTCAAGCCGTCCTGGTACCTGGTCGCCGCCGACGACCGCATGATCCCGCCGCCGGCCCAGCACGCGATGGCCGAGCGGATCGGTGCCACCACCGTCGAGGCACCCGGCAGCCACTCGGTCTACCTCTCCCAGGTCGCGGCCACCGCCGACGTGATCAAGAAGGCCGCGCGCGGCTGACCCCGGCCCGGCGGTCCCCCGATCCGACGTGACCATCGGATCCAAGGTGACCCCCCGATCCGACGTGACCAGCCGATCCAACGTGACCCCCCCGATCCAACGTGACAAGGAGTCCCATGAGTACGGAGTTTTCCCGCCGCACGATGCTCGCCGCAGGAGCGGCGCTGGCCGGATCGGCCGCGCTGACGGCAGGTGCCGGAGGGACGGCCGCCGCCGCGGCCCCGAGCGGCCCCGATGAGAGGAAGCCCGGGGTGAAACCCACCATCGTCCTGGTGCACGGCGGCTACGCCGACTCCTCCTGCTGGAACGCCACCATCGGCGAGCTGCAGCACAAGGGCTACACCACCATCTGCGGAGCCAACCCGCTGCGCGGCATCCCGACCGACGCCCCCTACATCGCCAGCCTGCTGGACAGCATCACCGGACCGGTCGTGCTGGTCGCCCACTCCATGGGCGGAACGGTCATCACCAACGCAGCCGCCGGGAAGGCGAACGTCAAGGCCCTGGTGTACGTCGCCGCGTTCGTGCCCGACGTGGGCGAGACGCAGGGCGAGCTCATCGGGAAGTTCCCCGGCAGCGAGGTCCTTCCGGTGAGTGTCCCGGTGCCGTACACCAAGGCCGACGGCACGACCGGGACCGACTTCTACCTCGGCAAGAACGGCCAGGCCGCCTTCGCCGCCGACATCTCCGCGGCCGAGTTCCGGATCCTCCAGGCCACGCAGCGGCCGTTCGACGCCGACTCCTTCACCTTCCCGACGACGGCCGCGGCCTGGCGGACGATCCCGTCCTGGGGCCTGGTCGCCGGCCGCGACAAGGCGATCCCGCCCGCCTGCGAGCGCTGGATGTACGCCCGTGCCAACGCCCGCAAGGTCGTCGAGGTGCCGACCTCCTCCCACGTCGTGATGCTCAGCCACCCCAGGATCGTCGCCGGCCTCATCGACGACGCCGCCAGGGCGATCGGCTGACCCGTCAGCGAGCCGCAGGGGCGGCCACCGCCGTTCCCTCCGCAGGCCGGCACCGAGCCGGCCTGCGGAGGGACAGCCGCAGCGAAGCGGCGGCAGCCGCCGACGGGGCCGGGGGTGAACCCAAGGGGTCTGTCCGGGCGGTTCGACGGGGGAGAGGAAGGCCCGGGTGGTGCGGCTGGCGATCGCGGTCAGGCTGCGGGGACGGTGTTGGTGGCGTCCAGGGCCGAGCGCAGCGTGCGGGCCAGGGCCACACCGTCGTCGAGCGCCCAGAAGTGGGCGAAGAAGAGGCGGGGGTCTTCCGTGAGGCCGTGGTTGTGGAGCTCGACGATGTCGATCCCGCCGCGCCGCAGCGCTTTCAGTACGTTCTGGACCTCGCCGGCGGTCATGGCGAAGTCGCCGTTGACCGCGGCCCGGCCGTTGCCGACCGGCTGGAAGCTGATGAGGGTGGTCATGCCCGTGGCCGGGGGCAGGACGCGTCCGTGGTCGGTGACCGTTTCCCGGCGGTTGAAGGTGAACCGGTGGATTCCGCTGTCGTTGAGGCCTTTCGCGTTCAGCGCGTCCTCGATGGCGGCGGTGTCCAGGTCGACCTCCGGCTGCGAGACGGCCGGTGCGGTGGAGGGCGTCGTCGTGACGGCCAGCGCGGCTCTCACGCCGCGGGCCAGGGCCAGGGGGTCGAGCGCGTGTCCGTGGAAGTGGGCCCACCACATGGTCGGCTCGTGGGCGAGCAGGTGCTTGTGGACCGCGGTCAGCTCCAGCCCGCCCGCGTGCAGCGCGTCGACGGCGGGCTGCAGTTCGGCCTCGGTGACCGACAGGCTGCCCATCAGCAGTGTCCCGCCGTCCTCGTAGCGGGTGAACGCGGCGTAGGAGCCCACCAACAGCCGGACGCCGTAGGTGGTCACCGGCAGTTCCTGGCGGGTGAAGCGCACGCGGTAGACCGATTCGTCCGCCATCGTGCCCGGCCGGCCCAGGAGATCGGCCACCCCGGTCCAGTCCGCCGCCGTCGTCGGCACCGACAGTACCGTCTGCCGCCGGGCGGGTTCCGCCGCGGCCGCCCTCGGAGCGGGTCCCATCAGCGCCGGCGCCGCGGCCGCCGCGGCCAGCAGCCGCCGACGTGACGGGTTGCCCCGGACATCCACCGCTCCCCGTGCCGGAACCCCGCTCACCAGATCAGCTCCTCCGCCAGACAGCCGGTCAGGACCATGAAACCGGGCGGGGCCGCCGAACCACTGAAGCGCCACGCCGTACCGGCCGCACCGGTGTCGGGGAACCCGAGGCGGGGCCGGGCCGGGCCGAGGACAACGTCCAGGGCGGCGACCCGGGGGAGAACGAGGCACAGCAGCGGTGACCGTCCACGGGCCCCAGTCGAACCCCTTGGACCGGGCCCGGCCGGGAACGGGCGGGAGCTGGTGGGCCCGGGAGGCGGATCAGTCGGTGCTCACCGGTACTCGGCGGGCCCGTCGTCGTCGGCATCGCGGTCTGCCCCTGCGGAGCCGAGACGGCTCATCTCCAGGAGACCGCAGAACGCCGCCCGCTGCACCCTCTCACCCGGCCGGGCCGGTCCGGTCCGCGCCCCTTCCTGCTCCAGAGGCCGGCGCGGGGCCCAGGGCGTCCACGGCGCCGCCCTACGGCCGGTGCGGCGAAGGGCGGGTGATCGGCCTGCTCGGCCTGTGGCTCGGGTGACCCTTGTTCTTGAATGGTCGCTCATGTATGTTCCTTCCATGCCCAGGCCCCGCGAGTTCGACCCCGACACCGTGCTCGACCAGGCGATGCTGCGGTTCTGGGAGCGCGGGTACCGGGCCACGTCCATCGAGGACCTGGTGAAGGCCACGGGGGTCAAGCCCGGCAGCATCTACAGCGCGTTCCCCGGCGGCAAGCACGCACTCTTCGTGAAGTCCCTGGAGCGCTACTCGAAGCTGGTCGTGCCGCAGAAGCTGGGCGAGCTGGCGGCGCCGGGCGCGTCGGTGGCGCAGGTGCGCGGCTACTTCGACGGGCTGGTGCGCGACCTGCTCAGCCCCGAAGGGCGCCAGGGCTGCCTCCTGGTCAACACGGCGATCGAGAACGCCGCCGAGGACGACGAGGCGGCGGCGGTCGTGCGCGGCCACCTGGCGCGGCTGGAGCAGTGCATGACCCACGCCCTGGAGAACGCCGTCCGCCGGGGTGAGGTGCGAGCCTCGCTGGATGCGGGGGGCAGCGCCAAGCTGCTGGTCGCGACCTGTCAGGGGCTCATGGTCGTCGGCAAGGCGAACCCCGACGAGGCGGTCCTGCGGGCGATCGTCGACAACGCGTTCGTCACACTCGCCTGACGGTACGACGATCGGGCCACCGTGGGCGGTGGCCCTTTCGTCGGCCCAATACTTGAATGACTACTCAAGAACGAGGTTCGGACATGAAGGCCATTGTCATCTCCACCCACGGCGGCCCCGAGGTGCTCACCGTCACCGAACTGCCCGACCCGGTGGCCGCGCCCGGCGAGATCCTCATCAGGGTCAAGGCGTTCGGCCTCAACCATGCCGAGGCGTACATGCGCAGCGGCGCCTGGGGCCCGGTGGCCGCCGTTCCGGGCATCGAGTGCGCCGGCCTGGTCGAGGCCGACCCCTCGGGTGAACTCCCCGTCGGAACGCGGGTGGTGGCGATACTCGGCGGGATGGGACGGACCCGCAACGGCAGCTACGCGGAACTGGTGAGCGTCCCCGCCACCAATGTGGTGGTCGTGAACTCGCGGCTGCCCTGGGCCGATCTGGCCGCGGTGCCCGAGGTGTACGCGACGGCGTACAGTGCCCTGCACGGCAACCTCGCCCTGCAGCCGGGCGAGACGCTGCTGGTCCGCGGTGCGACCTCCTCCCTCGGACAGGCGGCGGTCAACCTCGGCGTGCAGTACGGAGCGAGCGTGCTCGCCACGACCCGCAACCCGGTGCACGCGGTCCTGCTCAAGGAACTCGGGGCCGCCGACGTCCTGATCGACGACGGCCGGCTGGCGGTGGAGGTCGACCGGCGGGGCGTTGTCGTCGACGCGCTGCTCGACATCGTGGGCAACACCGTGCTGCGTGACTCGCTGGCCGCGGTCGGTCCGCGCGGGCGGGTCTGCCAGGCCGGCTTCCTCGGCGGATTCGCGCCGGTGGCGGACTTCGACCCGATCGCCGACCTGCCCAGCGGCGTCCGGCTGAGCTTCTTCGGCAGCGCCTTCGTCCTGGGAACCCCGGCATACCCCCTCTCGGACATCCCGTTGGACGCGATCTACGCCCAGGTCGAGGCCGGTGCCCTGAATGCCCGCCCCACCCGGGTCTTCCGGTTCGACGAGATCGTCGAGGCCCATCGGGTGATGGAGGCGGGCCGGGCCCTGGGAAAGATGGTCGTTACCCTCGACTGATTCGCTCGCGGACCCCGCGACACCCGGCAGGCGGGCGGGCGACCCGCCGGCCTGTCGGTCTGCCGGGTGTCGCGCCCGCGGTGCGGGGACGTTCGTGAAGCGTGAGGCCGGATCCTCCGGTGCCGGTGCGGGCAGGTGGCGACACAGGGTTCCCGGTCCGGCCGGCGCGCCACGCCAGGAGGCCGCGTTCCCCCGGTGACCACCGTCGGGGCCGGCGACGGGCCCCGCCAGCGGCAGGCGCGGCAGGAAGCGGGCTCCGGTGGGGGAGCCGGCGAGTTCGACGGTGCCCTGGTGGTGGGAAGACGTCGTCACGTGCTGGAACGTTCCAGCACGTGCTTGCCGAGTACCGCGCCTAGACTTCGCTGCTGTGACCAGCCGATCCGTGACCCTGCACGATGTTGCCCGCGCCGCCGGGGTGTCCAAGAGCACCGTCTCCAACGTGCTGGTCGGCTCCGGCCGGGTGGCCGAAGCGACCCGGGACCACGTGCGCGCCGTCGCCGCCGAGCTCGGTTACCGGCCCAACAGCGCCGCGCGCCGGCTGCGGCGGGCCAGCACCGGCGCCGTCGGCCTGCACCTGCCGAAGACCGCCACCAGGCTCGCCTACTACATGAACCTCGCGTTCGGCGCCGTCGAACGGGCCCAGCAGGACGGCCTGGACCTGGTGCTGCTGGCCCCCGACACCGGCTCGGCCGGCGGACTGGCCTCGCGGGTCGACGGCCTGCTCGTCATCGACCCCGAGGTCGGCGACCCCGTCGTACCGGCCCTGCTGGACGCGGGCGTCCCGGTCGTCACCGGAGAGCGCTACCTCGGCGCCGGCACGCCGCCGACCGGCTCGGTGGTCTGCGACAACGCGGCCTCCCTGACCGCTCTTCTCGACCACCTCCACGAGCGCGGCGCCCTGCGCCCCGCCCTGCTCGCCCCCGCCGCCGACTCCGACTGGGCCGCCGCCCTGCACGCCGCCGCGCTCGCCTGGGGCCGCCGGCACGAGGTCGACGTCGTGGTGCACACCGTCCCGTTCGCGGCCACCGTCGCCGAGGCGGAACAGGCCACCGCGGAACTGCTGTCCCGCCGGCCCGGCGTCGACGCGGTCGTCTGCGCGCCGGACGGAGCCTCACCTGGGGTGCTCCGGGCGGCGGCCACGGCCGGTCGGCGGGTCGGGACGGACCTGCTGGTGGCCTCGTGCGTCGACGGTGTCGTGGCGGCCGGCGCCCGGCCCGGCGTCACGGCGGTGGACCTGCGCCCGGCGGACTACGGCCGGGCCTGCGCGGAGCTGCTGAGCGACCTGCTGTCCGGCGCGGCGGAGCCGGGCACCGTACGCCACCACTCCTGGACGATCGAGGTGCGGGACTCCACCGCCGGGGCATGAGCACGGGCCCCGGCGGGGTGTCGCCGGCGCGGAGCGGTCAGGAGCGGAACGCCGCTTCGGTCTGCGCGGTGTCCTCGGTGCCGCGGTAGAAGACGATCTTCCCGTCACGGAAGGTGAACCGGTGGTGGAGATCCATCGCCAGCACCTTCCCGCTGGCCCGGTGCGTGGCCCGCATGCGCACGACGGTCAGGACGTCGGTGTCGTTCGCGGCGAGGGACACCGGGGTGAACTCCTCGACTTCCATGGTCGAACCGAATTGCTCGAAGAAGTCGGCGACCTCGTCCTTCCCGTGGCGGGCGCCGTACCACGGCGCTGCGGTGGACGTGGTCTCCGAGGCCCAGTCGACGGCATCGTCCAGCCTGGCGAGGATCGCCGGCAGGTCGCCGCTGCCGAACGCCGCGTAGACCGATCTGATCGTCTCGATCATGCTCTGCTCGTTCACCGGACACCTCGCTCCGGTCGACGTCACCCTCTCGTTCCATGCTAGGGCCTGTGCGACGTTGTGATCAGGCGAGCGGTCGCACGAGGTCGCGGCGCCGAGCCGGCTCCGGGTGGCGCCCCCGGCGCCCGTACCGGCAGTGGACCCGTTTCGCTGCGGCCGGGTTCGCTGCCGCCGGTCAGGTTGACCGGATCATAGGATTTGGTGAGGCTGTCGACTCTGGGGCACAGGGGTCGGCGGCGCGGGCACCCATTGGCGCCGGCCCTGAAGACGTGCCGTCGACGGTCCGCTGTTGCGTGTTCGGTGGTGCGACCCTGCGGATGGCGGCGTCCCGTCTCCCGCACGCCGGTTGACTGCTGAGCAGGGCTATGCGTCGCGTAGGTGTCCGCGACGGGCGGCCCGTGGCCTCCGGGCCTCCGGGCCTCCAAACGAACTGCCCCCGGCCAAGAGGGCCGGGGGCAGGGGGCTTCGGCGAGAAACGGGGGGCTCAGCTCTCCTGGTCGGCTTCGTCCAGGGGCGCCTCGGCGAGGGTTTCGACGACCTCGCCGGAGGGGGAGATGGAGTTGATGTAGCTGGGGAGAGCGTTGCTGAGGTCCTGGGCCAGAGTGTCGATGTCCAGACCGAGGAACTGCGCGAGGTTCGCGAGGTAGTCCGCGCCGAGGGTTTCGGTGATCTCGTCGGCGTTGACAGCCTCGTTGGCGCCGCTGCCCAGCCAGCTCGATGTCTGGGGCAGGACGGCGGCGATCTGGTTCACGTCGGCGGAGGGATCCCAGACCTCCGTGGTGGTGCTGGCCTCCGCAATCGCCGTCTTCACCTTCTCGGCGCTGAGGCTGTCGCCGGCCGCCAGCGCGGCGAGCGGCAGGTTGATGCCGGACAGGCGAGGGCCTGCGATCCGGGTGGACATGCTGTCGGAGATCGCCAGGCCGGCGGCGTCGTCCTTGGAGCTGTTGATCCTCTTCCCGGAGGCGAGACGCTCCGCGGCGACGCCCATGGCGCTTCCGGTGATGTTGAGGTAGTTCTGCGTGGTCAAGGACATGATGTTGGTGTTGAGGGTCAGCATGAGAGCTCCACCAGTCTGGTCGGGGACTGAGCTGCCAGAATCCCAGCTTGTCCACGATCCTGTCAGCGAGTTGACGTTCTCTCACTCAAAGTGACCGTGGTGCCTGCCGCTACAGCCGTGCTGCGGTCCCGGGCCGGGTCCGGTGATGCCGAGACCAGGGCGGTGGGTGTTGCCGGGTTGTCCTCACAGCCGTGGCCTCCGCCACCACCTCCCGAGCCGCCCGCGCCTCCGCCACCCGTCTCACCTCGGCCCACCCTTCCGGGTTCGGGTCACGGCACGCTGAGGTCCCTGCTCAACCACCTCTCGGGGCGCATGCGGAAGACCACGCGCTCACCGCCGTACCTCGCTGCCGCGATCTCGACGCAGCGGTCGACCAGTTCGGGAGCGAGATAGTGGGCCGCCACCTGTCCGGCCGACACCTCGGCGCCACGTGCCCACACGCCGACAATCCGTCCCCTGGCAGACCGACGACACCGCCCGCCAGAGCGCTACTCGTCGGTCGACCGCGTTTGCGGTCGGCTGTGGAACGGGCCCCGGTCGGCGAAGGCGTGGGCGGCGAAGCGTTCTCCCATCCGGCGGTACGCGGCCGCGGACGGGTGCAGCCCGTCGGGGAGGTCCTCCACCTCGGTGGGGCCGAGCAGTTCGCGTCCGTCGAGGTAGTGCAGGTGGGGGTCGCGGGTTTGCCTGGCCGCCACGATCCTGGCCAGCTCGTCACGGACCACCTGCAGTGACAGCGCCCCACCGGCCGCATCGGCCGGGTCCCCCAGAGCCTTGATCCTCCCGTCCCGGCCCACCGCGGTCGGGCCGGGACACCCGTCGAGGGCCGGGCAGCTCACCGGTGAGACCACCAGCAGCGGGGTGTCCGGGTGCCCGTCCCGGATCGTGTCCAGGAATCCGTGCACCGCCGGGCCGAAGGTGCGCAGCCGGAAGGTGGCCCGGGCCACGATGTTGACGCCCGTCTTGAAGCTGATCAAGTCGGCGGGGATGTCGCGGATCGTCCGGGCGACGTAGGGGTCCAGCATGTCGTTGCCCGGCTGGCTGAGGTTGGTCACCTCCACGCCGCCGAGCGACGCCGCCACCACCGGCCAGGTGCCGGTGGGGCCGTCGGCTTCGAGGCAGTGGCTGATGGAGCTTCCGTGGTGCACCCATCGGGGGCGGCCGTCGGGCAGGGGCGCCAGGACCTCGCCGTCGGCGCGGAGCGCCACCAGTTCGGTGGGCGTCTGCTGCGGCAGCCACAGCTCGATGGTCTTCATCCCGGCCGGCAACGCGTCGAAACGTACCGTTCCCGGCTCGCCCGGTATCAGCCGCTGGGTGGTTCCGGGGCCCGCCATCCGCACCACATGGCCCAAGGGCGCTCGGCGCCGTCCGGCAGGAGCACCGTCCACCCTCAGTTCCAGCATTCCGGTCGGCCGAGGCTCCGGGTCACCGTCGAGCTGCCCCGTGGAGGTGAGCACCTCGAACTCGAGCACCCGCGCGTCGGTGCGGAACACCAGCCGCACCCCCGAAGGCATCACCGTCCCTCCGTAGACCGACGGGTCCTGGTACTGCGCCTTGGTCCACGCCGGCAGCCGGCGCGGCATCACCCCCGCGGGTGTCGCCTCCAGGTCCAGCGCACCCCGTATCTCGACCGGCCCGTCCACCAGCGGATACTCGCGCATCGCCACCGTCACCATTCCTCAGCTCTGTCCGTCCGGCCGAATCGGTGCTCGACCGGAACCATCGGGCCTCCCACGGACTCCAGTGTCCTGCACCGGAGATCCGTCGTCGGAGCCGTTGTTGCTGTCGGACGAGGAGCGTGCGGCGCTCACGCGGTGGGCCCGCAGAGCGACGCGCCCCCGGGCGTCGGCTCTGGGGGCACGGATCGTCCTGGCCTGCGACGGCCCCGATGTGCCCTCGATCATCGGTGTGGCAAGGGAGTCGGAGATCACCGCGGACACGGTCCGCACGTGACGGCGGCGGTTCCTCGTCGAGCAGCAGATGGGTGACCAGGACGATGATCACCCCGGCTCGGAACGCCAGCGAAACCACCTGAGCGGCCGGGATCGGACGCCCGACCGGTCGTCAGCCGCCGGCCGCTCGTAGGACGCCGTCGTGGCGAGCGGCCGTCCGGTCGGCCGGCCCCCGGCCCAGTGTGTGGCGCCGGGCCCAGTAACCGGCGGAGATCCGGGCCAGCAGCCGGGCGGCCGGGTCGTCGACCGCCTGCCCGGAGGCCAGCGGACCGGAGTAGCAGACGGCGATGCTGTACGGCGGCGCGTCCTGCGGGTACACGATGCCGCCGCTGTGCCGGACCCCGGGGAGCCAGCCGTTCTTGAAGGCGACCCGGGTGCCGGGCGGCAGGCCGGCGGCGAGGTCGACCCGGTGTGCGTTGGCGGCCAGCACGTCGAGCAGCTCCGGCGGCAGCCGCCGCAGCAGTCGGGCCAGATCCGCGGCGGTCACCACATTGACGATCCCCGCCGCCTGTGCGCCGAGGTCGTCGATGCCGCGACCGGTGACGCTGTGCCTGGCCCGTGCCAGGTGCCACTCCTCGGCGACGGCGTCCAGCCCGACGTGGGCGAGGCAGAGGTTGGTGGCGAGGTTCGACGAGTGCACGATCATGCGCTCGGACAGCCACCGCAGGGTGCGCCGCGCCCCCAGCGCCCGCCACGGTTCGGGATCGTCGTCCCGCTCCCGGAGGACGGCGAACCGGGGCCCGTACGTCGCCGAGACGAACGAGTTGTGCACCGGTACCGGGGCGTCGAGGTCCTGTCCGCTGCGGTGCAGCGCCGCCAGGACGGCCACCTTCATCGTGCTGGCCGCGAGATGGGGCGTGTCGGGGTTCAGCGTTCGCGCCGTCGCCGCGCCGAGCGGGGCCACGTGCACCGACAGCACACTCCCGCCGGGCGGCAGGCCCAAGGCGGTAGGCGCCTGCCCCACGCGTGGTGGCACCTCTTCGCGCACCACTGCACCTCCGCTCCGCGATTCCGGCAGGTGTCCAGTCAGGCACTCGCCCCTCGTGCGCAGCAGGGCGCACTCACGGCGCACCGCAGCACCGGTCCCCTCCTGCCCGGCGCCGGGACTCTCGCCGTCATCGGCGCGGACGTGGAACAGCGGCGACCACCACCGCCCCGAGCGCCCGAAGACAGAGGGAAGTGACGCCATGCAGATCCCGCGGGAAGGAGGCTCCAGCGTCGATCCCATCGGCGGTCTCCCGGCTCGCGGCGGTCCGGCGCGCAGCCTGACCGTCGCGCCGGCGCCGGTCCCGGTGGCGCCGGCGCGACGGGACGGTTCGAAGCGGCCCCACCGTCGCCCGTCAGGCGTTCATGATCGGTACCCGTCGTGATACCTGCGAAGCCGGGGGGTGCGTATGGCGGGCAGCCCGACCAGGGTGTCTCCGAAGGCGCGGTGGTGGGGCGTCAGCGGGTACGAGGGGTGCGGTGGCAGGGGGTAGTCGTCACGAAGGACGCCCCGGGGGAGTACTCCCGTGGAGGGGATCGGCGAGGTTTCGCCCGGGTGGGTGAGGTACGCCCAGACTCCGCTGTCCAGCGGTACCACAGCCGCCTCGTCGCCGGGCGGGCGCCAGGGCGCGCCCGTGAGGGGGTGACGAGGGACGAGGAGGACATCGGGACGAGGCGGGAACACGCGGATTCCGGGGCCGGCCAGCCCCACCGAGCGGGTGTCGGGCCCGGCGGGGAGGTACCGGCCGACGGCGTGGCCCAGCAGGTCGGCGACGGGGCCGACGGGGAGTGTCACCGGGCGGTTCCCGGTGGCTACCACGAGGTGGGCCAGCGCGACCCCGACCGCGGCCTCCCAGCGGCGGCTCCACGACCCGTCGGGTTCGACGGGTGGGACACGGTGCTCGGTGCGCCGCAGGTCGTTCCAACCGGGAGGCGGACCGGCCGGGAGTCCCGAGGGACGGCGTACGACCGCGTCGGGCTCCAGCCACACCGCCTGCCACAATCCGCAGTCGTCCATGCGGGTCGCCACGGCCTGCCCGCACCCCTCGCACGCCAGGTTGGGCCCGGCCCGGCCGTCCACACCCCGGCAGTACCCCTCACACTTCTCGGGGATCAGGGCCATGGACCGGGAGTCGCCGGGGGCGATGACGATCCTGTTCCGCGCGCCGAACGAGACGGAGTACACCGGCGCGTACACGCCCTGCCGGGCAGCCGCATCCTCTCCGACGTCCTCCCACAACCGCCAGGGCGGCCCGGTGGGCCGTGGGTCGACGGCGTACGTCGCGGGCTCCATCAGCGGAGGGTGAAGTTCCTCCCAGCCCCCGTGGTGGGTGTGGACGGGGAGGGCGACCCGGGACACCGGCGCCGTCAGCTCGGTGCGGCACCCTGCACACGCGAACACGTCCAAACAAGCTCCCCTCGCTTCCGTTCCCCGCGGATTGTGCCTCGCTCGCGGCGGAGGATCCAACGGATTTCGGAACGGTGCCGGGGCTTCTCTTCGGAGGGCGCGGGCGCCCGCGCCGCCGTGTCGTCCTTCCTTCCTGGAACGCGGATGGGCCCGTCCTCTCCGGGCGGAACCGCCGATCCACCGTGTCGGGCCACCTGCGATCGCAGATCCGGCCCTGCCATGCCACGGAGTCAGTCACCCGAGGAGCGCTCCGCGAGGGCCAGGGCGAGGGTGAACAGGTGGTGCAGGTGGGTGTTGCCGGTGCGGCGGGCCTCAAGCAGCGCGCCACGGAGGTTCATGGTCGCGGCGAGGCGAAGTCCGGTCAGGGGGCGCTGTAGGACCGCGCCGGCGTGGTCGAGATCGTGCAGCCGGCTGTGCCAGTCGACGTCACGGCGGCGCCGCGGCTCGCCGACGGCCAGTTGTCCCGCGTAGGCGACGCACCGGCCGTCGGGGGAGGTGGCGATGAGGCTGAGGTGCTCGGCGCCCGTGAGGGCGGGTGGGGCCGGCCTCGGGGTTAGGGTGTCGGGGTCGAGGAAGTGGACGCGCCCCTCGCCGGGGCCTTGCCTCCGACGACGTCCCACTCCGGTACGGGGAACAGGTGCCGCATGCGCGGCGTGTCCCGTTCGACGAGGGACCGCATGCGGTGGCCGCCGAGCTGCCACAGGGTCAGCCCGCGGCAGGAGCAGCAGCCCGGCGGTACCGTCCGGGCGCAGGTCCTGGCTGCCGGGCGGCGGAAGGACGCCGCCCGGGCTGCTCGCCCGCGAGCTCCGGGTGCGCGCGCAGCGCTCCTGCAGCCTCAGCTGCCAGCCCGACAGCAGGCTGCGCCGGGCCGCCGCCGCGTCGTCGGCCCGCGCCACGAGCGCGGCGTCGCCGTCCAGCTGCGCCGCGACCAGCGCGATCCGGGCGTCTGCGGCCGGCATGGCCTCCGGCCCGCCCCCTCGGGCGCCGTGCCCTCGTCGGGCTGCGCCACGGTGCCGTCCGACGAGTCGGTGCTGGCACGCCCGAAGAGCCTCAGCACGCCGGTCCGGGTGGCCTGCCAGGCGTCCGTGGCCATCGCCCCGACCAGAGCGGTCGATCCTGCGGTGGCCAGCGCCACCAGTGATTCCGCCAGCATGCCCCCGCCGATCCACCGTATCCGTCCTTCCGGCTTCCGGCGTCCATGCCGCCACCGATCCCCGTGCAGGAAACGACAGTTGCGCAACTTCGGCAGGACCTTCCTGCGCGCCCCACGGCGCTCGTGCTGCTCGCCGGTGGAGCCTCGGCGAACACCGCTGGGACGGCCATGGCGAGCCGCCGCTGGGCACTGGTTGCTCGTCCCTGATTGCCGGGTGCGGCCGGGGATGCTGCTCAGATGTCCAAGTCCCTGCCGCCACTACCCCCGATCAGGAGGTCGCCATCGAGTCTGGACGTGGGAGTCAGCGTCAGTCGCATGCGGTGCAGGCCCGGCCGAGGACTGGCACCTGCGGCCGTGTCCGTGACGACGAGCAGGGTGACGCCGTTCTTGGCGCGAGCGTCCACGGAGATCGACACCGTCAGGTCCAGCTCGATCGGTCCGACCTTGAAGCCGACAGCGCTGTCCGAGCTCCGTGCGGCCGCTTCCTCGACCTGCAGCCGTACGGCCTGGACGACGTCAGGCAGGGGAATCAGCGGTTGGTTGCTCATGGTTTGGCGCTCTCCTGTCTCTTCCGGTCCAACTGCTTCGAGCGGGCAGTCGGCGGGTTCCTGACTGGTTGGTCTCGCATCGAAGTCGGCGTCGGCCGATGCGGCGAGTGCCGTCAGCCGGTGCAGCAAGGCGTCCGACTTCACGTCTCCGGGCTGCAGCCCCATGGCATCTGCAACTGCTCTCCTCGCGGTCAGCGACCGGACGAAGCCGACGACCACGGTGCGGTCACCTCCGTTGAGCAGCGAGTTGTACACGCCGTTGGCCTCGTCCAGCCCGGCCAGGGCCTCCTCATCGCGGCCGGCGGTGTGGAGGACCACGGCACGGTTGTGCAGTGCGCGGGCCAGGAGCGCGCCGTGGCGCCCCCGGTCCGATTCGGCCAGCACTCGGTGGCCCTCGACAGCCGCGTCGACGAGATCGAGCGCCTCCACCATCCGTCCTTGGGCGCTGCGGACAGCCGAGAGCAGTTCGCGGGCGGCCAGGGCCAGGGTGCCGGCACGGTCCGCCGGCAGGCTGTCGGCCATTCCGACGCACTCGTCGAGGACCGCGCCGGCTTCATCCCTCGCTCCGACGCGTACCAGGACCGACCCCAGGGCCAGCAGCGCCTCGACAACCTCCCGGGGGCCGGCCCAGGAACGCTGCCAGGCTGTCAGTTCCTGGGCAAGAAGGAGAGCCTGCTCGCTCTCGTCGTTCTCCAGGAAGGCGTCGACGGCTGTACGGAGGGCATCGGCGAACCCGGGGCCGGCGCCCTCGGGGCTCTCCACGGCCTGATCGCGCAGCGAGCCCAGGTAACGCAGTACCTGGTCCGTCCTAGCTCCCATCGTGATCGCTCCTCAGATTGTGCCAGCCCGCCTCCAGGAAGAGCCGCACCACGGAAATGGCCGACTCGCTGTCGGGGAACTCGAACATCCCCAACGGGCTGTCCCACCTCACCGGTTGCACGGTGGGCGGCTCCGGTTGGGGCGCGTCGACGGGAGCCCTGTCCGGGTGCGGCTGCTCGGGATCGACGAGGAGCAAACGGTGGGCATCACCCTGTACGGCGATCAGCGGTGTGTGATCCAGCCTGGCCTGCGCCATGCGCTCCTTGGTCGCCCTGAAGACGGCCCCCAGCTCCTGTCCGCCGGAGTTGGATCCGGCTTCCAGGGCTCTGAGGAAGTGGCCGGAGAAGGCGGTGTAGCCGGAGTCGTCGGAGTCACGGGACGGTTCCTCCGGCCCACTCGACGAGATGACGCACACCCCCTCGGCGTCACCGGGGAGGAAGATCGTCACTTCCTTCTCGGTGAGCCGCATGCCGGTGTCGGCGCCGAGGACCCCGGTCGTGGCAATCCCGCTGAAACAGCAGTCGAGGATGACGATGCGGAGCGCCGCGGATGAGCCCCGCATGATCCGCCGAACCGTCTGGTAGCGGATCCCGGTTGTCTCGATCGACTTCGGGGAGGATGTCGTGGAGGCGAGGTAGAGGTCCTCCTCGATCTTCCAACCGTGGCCCACGTAGTAGAAGAGCAGTACGTCGTGTGCCTGCTCGGACGTCATCTCCAGCATGGCCCTGATGCCGTCGCCGGCCTTGGGGTTGGAGAGCAGGTGGAACCGCTCCTGCGGGAACCCGCGTTCGCCGCCGGGCGACAGAGCACGCCTCAAGCCGTCCAGGTTGTTCAGGGCATTGGGCACAGGACCGAAGCCGTTGCTCTCGGGGTAATCGGCGACCCCGACGAGAAGTGCGGCTGAGTTGGCGAAATCGGGCAAGCGCACCGGGCGATCACTCCGGGCCGAGCCGCCGGACGGCTTCCTCCACTGCGGCGGCGTCTGCGCCCGTGACGGTGACCGACGCACCGTCACGCTCGACGGTCACGGTGACGGTCGGGGATTTGGTCGACCGCCACTGCGCAATCGAGACACCCAACGAGGCCGCGCTGAAGCCGGTGCCGAGCACCAACTGGATGATGTCCATCGCAGTGCCGAGCTGCCCAGGTGCGGGTGGTTGGCGCAGCAACTGCGGCCGGGCGTGTGTGCGGGCGGCGTCGTTGTTGAGCAACGATCTGTGCAGACTCTCCGCCAGCAGCTGGGAGGCCGGGCCGCCCTCCTGAGCCGCCAGGGTGATGGTGATGTCCACAGAATCTCCGAGCGGGGTCGGACGCCGAGTAGGTCGCGAGCCACTATCGCACGGGCGACGATGAGGGGTGGTGGGAACGTTGGATTTGCCGGGGATCGCTGGTAGCCGGCGCTCGCAAACACGAACGAGCGGCTGGCCGGCAAGCTCGCCCGCACCAAACCGCGTTGGTGGAGTCGGGAAGCGTCACCGGCCGGCCCCGTCCGCGCACACGGCCAAGGGCGACGAGGGCCGGCGTCTGCGCCGTGAGCTCGCCGCGCTTCGCGGTCCGGCCCAGGCCATGGACAAGGCCAGTGGGCCGGCGCCTCCGGCGCCGGCCCACTGCACCGCATCCGCCAGCCAGCCCTTGGCCTCCTGGATCGCCCAGTCGTACTCGTCCATCGGCACAGGCCACTCGATCCGAAGGTCCATGACCGAATCCTGCCGCAGATGTCACACCAGGGTGGTCAGTTGGGCGGCGATCCACGGCAGGAGACGTGTGGGGCCCGGTCGACCGCGTATCGGCCCTGCGGGTTCCTCTCGAACTCCGCCTCCCGGTCAGGATCATCCATGCCCTGACCGGCCACCTGCGGTTGCGGACACCATGGGTGACGGTGGCGCTGACGGCTCTGAGGGACGGCGACGGCAAGGCCGCCGATGCCCCGGGTGGAGACGAGGGACCTTGAGGCGTCAGGTGAGGGCCGGTGCCAGCAGGGCGGCGGTCCTCGCGAGCAGTGGTTCGTCGGCCGGGGCGTCGGCGTCCGGTTGGGTGGACAGGACGGCCAGGACGAGGGGCGTACCGTCCGCGGTCCAGGCGATGCCGACGTCGTTGGTGGAGCCGTAGTCGCCGGTGCCGGTCTTGTCGGCGAGGGTCCAGTCCTCGGGGAGTCCGGCGCGCAGGCGGGCGGCGCCGGTGGTGTTGGCGAGCAGCCACGTGGTCAGCTGCCGCCGGTCCCGCGGGGCGAGCGCGTTCCCGAGGACCAGCTTGAGGTGGCTGCGCCCGATGGCGGCCGGGCTGGTGGTGTCCGTCGTACGTCCCGGTTCGGCGGAGTTGAGCTCCGGCTCCCACCGGTCGAGCCGCGTCACGTGGTCGCCGATGGACCGGCAGAAGCGGGTGATCGCCGTGGGGCCGCCGAGCTCGCGGAGCAGGAGGTTGTCGGCGGCGTTGTCGCTGTAGTCGAGTGCGGCGGCGCACAACTCGGCGACGGTCATGCCGTTCGCGAGGTGCTCGGGCGTGCCCGTGATCGGGGCGTAGCCCGACTTGGTGACGTCCTCGCCGGTGTAGCGGATCCGCCTGGCGAGGAACTCGCCGTTGCGGTCGAGGTCCCTCAGCACCGCGGCGACGGTGATGGTCTTGTGCACCGAGCAGATCGGGAAGAGCTCGTCGGCGCGGTAGGTCACGCTCCTGCCCGTGACCGCGTTCCGCGCGAACACCCCCAGCCGGGCGCCGTGTTCGCGTTCGAGGTCGGCCAGCGCCCGGGTGGTGGCGTGCTCGCCCGGTGACGCGCCGGCCGCGTGGGCCGGCCCACCCGTGGACGCGGCTGAGGCCAGTACCGTCCCGGCGCCGAGGGCGAGTACCGCGCGCCGGCTCGGGCGTCCCGCGAAGGTCTTCACGATCGTTGTCCTCCTCTGTCGGTGTATGCGAACAGTATGTGCCGCATTCGCTTCGAAGTCAGGCCAAGGAAAAGCGGGGGCGGTCTGCTTGAGGGTGCGTCGGCGTTCAGCGCGGGAGTGGTGGCCGAGGTCGGGGCCGGTGTCGCCCGCTCGTCCATGGGGCTCGGTCCCGGTGCCGCCCGCTCGCGCGCCGGGCCCGCCGTGGGCCGCTGCTCGGCGCCGTCGCAACGTACTCTTCTGGACATCATATGCAGTTAGCCGATATATGTAGCTGCATGACACAACGCTTCGTGCGACAGTCGACCCTGCCTCGGCCCGTCGCCCTCGAAGAGCACCAGAACGGTCTCGAAGAGCACCAGAACGGTCTCGAAGAGCACCAGAACGGTGCCCGGGAATCCGCAGAGCCCGCCGCCCTCACGAGCGGCCCTTCGGGCCTGCCGGGCCGGGCGGCACTGTGGTTCGAGGAGGCCCGCGGGCGGCGCTGGTTCTGGCCGGCCGCGCTGCTGGCCGGGTACGCGGTGGAGGTCCTCTTCCGGCTGGTGCTGGTCCGGCACCTGAGCTACCCGTCGGTGCACGCGGACGAGGACTCCTATCTCGTGCTGGCCCGGGTGCTGGCCGGGCGGCCGACCACCGAGATGCCGGTCGGCGTGGTGATCCCGGGCGGCTACCCGCTGCTGATCTCGCCGGCCTTCCGGATCGCCGACGGCCCGGTCATGGCCTACCACCTGATCATGGGGATCAACGCGCTGCTGAACGCGCTGGTCTTCCCACTGGCCTACCTGGCGCTGCGCCGGCTGGGCCTGCGCCGGCTGCTGGCGTACGTGTTCGCCGGCGCCACCGCGCTGCTGCCGCCGGTGATCTTCTACTCCGAGTTCGTCATGTCGGACACCGTCCTGCCGGTGCTGATCCTGGCCTGGCTGCTCTGCATGCACGGCTGGCTCAGTGACGGACCGGTCAAGCACCGCTCCT
>NZ_JBSFNM010000059.1:0-59303 GCF_053587085.1 Kitasatospora sp. NPDC003701 | reverse complement strand
TTGACTTTTGGCACGCTGTTGAGTTCTCAAGGAACGGACACTTCCTTCGGACCGCCTTCCAGCGGGCCCTCCGGGCGCTTCGTTCTTTCGTGTTTGAAGCTTATCAGATGTTTTCCGCTCCGTTTTCCGGAGTTTCATTCATCGGATTCGCATTCCGCCGCCCCTGTCGGTGCGACTCCGGAACTGTACGGGGACCGGCCCGCCACATGCAAATCGTCCCGCCCTGCTGTCGCAGGACGGGACGATCCACTGTCACCGGTGCCGTCAGGCGCGGCCCATCTCCTCGGCGATGGCCGCCGCGAACGCGTCGATGTCCGCCTCGGTGGTGTCGTACGAACACATCCAGCGGACCTCGCCGGTGTGCTCGTTCCAGAAGTAGAAGCGGTAACGCTTCTGCAGTCGCTCGCTGACCTCGCGCGGGAGAATCGCGAAGACCGCGTTGGCCTGGACCGGGCGGACGACCGTCACGCCCTCGATCCCGCGGACCGCCGCCTCCAGCCGGCTGGCCATGGCGTTGGCGTGGCCGGCGTTGCGCAGATAGAGGTCACCCGCGAGCAGCGCCTCGAACTGGACCGACACGAACCGCATCTTCGACGCGAGCTGCATCGAGGTCTTGCGCAGGTACTTGATGTTCCGGACCCGCTCGGGGTTCAGGACCACCACGACCTCGCCGAAGAGCAGGCCGTTCTTCGTCCCGCCGTACGAGAGCACGTCCACGCCGACGTCCGTGGTGAAGGCGCGCAGCGGCACGCCGAGCGAGGCCGCGGCATTGGCGAGGCGCGAGCCGTCCACGTGCACCAGCATGCCGAGCTGGTGGGCGTGGTCCACGATGGCCCGGATCTCGTCCACCGTGTAGAGGGTGCCGAGCTCGGTGCTCTGGGTGATCGAGACCGCGAGCGGCTGCGCGCGGTGCTCGTCGCCGAAGCCCCAGGCCTGCTGGTCGATCAGCTCGGGGGTGAGCTTGCCGTCCGGGGTGGGGACGGTGAGCAGCTTGATGCCGCCCATCTTCTCCGGCGCGCCGCCCTCGTCCACGTTGATGTGGGCGCTCTCGGCCGCGACCACCGCGCCCCAGCGCGGGAGCAGCGCCTGCAGGGCGACGACGTTGGCGCCGGTGCCGTTGAAGACGGGGTACGCCTCGGCCTTCTCGCCGAAGTGGCGGCGGAAGACGTCCTGCAGGTGGGCGGTGTAGTCGTCCTCGCCGTAGGCGACCTGGTGGCCGCCGTTGGCGAGGGCTATCGCGGCGAGGACCTCCGGGTGCACGCCGGCGTAGTTGTCGCTGGCGAAGCCGCGGACGGCGGGGTCGTGCCGCCGAACCGCGTCGGTCGAGGTGGTGCCGGTCACTTGGCTGTCAGCCACAGGTGCTGTCCGTTCAGTTCTGCTGCGGGGCGGTCCCAGAGGCCCGCGAGGGCGGTGGCGAGGTCGGCAGTGTCCGTGAAGCCGGTGAACTTCGCGTCCGGCTTCTCGGCCCGCATCTCGGGGCTGACCAGCGCCTTGATCACCAGGATCGCAGCTGCGGCGGTCGGCTCGCCGTCCTCGGCGGTCGTCTCCTTCTTGAAGGAGTCCGCCATGGCGAGCGTCCAGGCCTCGGTGGCGGCCTTGGCGGCCGCGTAGGCGGCGCCGCCGGCGGTCGGCTTGTGGGCGGCCGAGGCGGAGATCATCGCGTACCGGCCGGACTCGCTGCGGACCAGCGCGGGCTGGAAGGCGAGCGAGGTGTGCTGGAGCGTGCGCACCACGGTGTCGTGCAGGAAGTCCCAGTCGTCGATCCGGGTGTCGAAGAACTTCTTGCTGCCGCGCCAGCCGCCGACCAGGTGCAGCAGGCCGTCGACGTGGCCGTGCTCGGCCTCCAGGTGGTCGGCCCAGTCGTGGACCTCCTGCGGGTCGAGCAGGTCGATGACCTGGCCGCTGATCCGCGCGCCGGGGACGGCCGAGCGCACGGTGTCGAGGGCCTTCTCCAGCCGCTGCGGGTCGATGTCGGCGCCGATCACGGTGGCGCCGTCGGCGGCGAGGCGGCGCAGGACGGCCTGGCCGGCCGGGCCACTGGCTCCGGCGACGGCGATGACCTTGCCTTCGAGGTGGGTGCTCACGCGGCGACCTCCTGGATGCCGGCGCCGGTGATGCCGGTGGTGGCGGCGATGACGCCGCCGAGCTTCTTGGCGAGGGCTTCGTAGAACATGCTCAGCGGGAACTCGTCCGGGTGGACGGCGTCGCACAGGGCCTTGTTGAGCGCCTTGCCGTCAGCGGTGTCCAGCGGCAGCGCGTCGGGGCCCTTCGCCCAGGTGGAGGCGGGGTGCGGGGTGAGGTAGCGGGAGACCAGCTGGTAGGCGGCGATCCAGTGCGCCGTCTTCGGGCGGTCGATGCCGTCGCGGTACAGGGTCTCGATCTCGCCGCAGAGCGCGTTGGTCACGTCGGCGACGCGGTCCCAGTCGATGCTCAGGCGGTTGTCGCGCCAGCGCAGCGCGTCGTGCTTGTGCAGGTAGGCGAAGAGCAGCTGGCCGCCCATGCCGTCGTAGTTGCGCACCCGGTCACCGCTGACCGGGAAGCGGAACATCCGGTCGAAGAGGATGGCGTACTGGACGTCGCGACCCTGGGGGTAGCCCTCGGCCTGCAGCTTCACGGCCTCCTTGAAGGCGGTGAGGTCGCAGCGGAGCTCCTCCAGGCCGTACATCCAGAACGGGCTGCGCTGCTTGATCATGAAGGGGTCGAACGGCAGGTCGCCGTGGCTGTGGGTGCGGTCGTGGACGAGGTCCCACAGGACGAAGGTCTGCTGGGCGCGCTCCTGGTCCTCCAGCAGGCCCTCGGCGTCGGCCGGGATCTCCAGGCCGAGCTGCCGGACGGCGCTGGTGGTGACGGCGCGGAAGCGGGCGGCCTCGCGGTCGCAGAAGATGCCGCCCCAGGTGAAGCGCTCCGGCGCCTTGCGCACGGCCACGGTCTCGGGGAAGAGGACGGCGGAGTTGGTGTCGTAGCCGGCCGTGAAGTCGGTGAAGGTGATCGGCACGAACATCGGGTTGTCGAAGCGGGTGCGCTCCAGCTCGGCCAGCCAGTCCGGCCAGACCACGCGCAGCAGGACGGCTTCCAGGTTGCGGTTCGGGTTGCCGTTCTGGGTGTACATCGCGAAGACGACCAGGTGCTCCAGGCCGTCCTCACGCTGGTCGGCGGGCTGGAAGGCGAGCAGCGAGTCCAGGAAGTCGGGCTCCCGGTAACCGGTGTCGGCCCACTTGGCCAGGTCCGTGTCGACGGCGGCGAGGTAGGCGGCGTCGTGCGGGAAGAGCGGGGCGAGTTCCGCGATGGCGCCGCGCACGGTGGCGACCAGCGGGTCGACCGTGTGCCGCTGGACGGCGGACAGGTCGATCGAACCGTCCTTGGACTGCAGCGGGCGCAGGGCCTCGATCGCGTCCTTCAGACGGAGCCAGGCCGGGTGGCCGGCGTGGTTCGAGGCCGGGGCGTCGGCCGCCACAGCGAGCCTTGGCGAAAGATTCTGCATCGTGGACTCACTTCGACAGGAGGTATTTCAACGGGACCACCATAAGTACGACAGGTTCTCCTGTTCAAGGGGGGGCCTGCCGTCGATTCTCCCGGCGCGGGGGTGCGGCGCCGGATGTCCGACATGTGGACGGGTGTCTGGATGTTCTGGACAGCTGCACCGTGGGGATGCGAACCTCCCGCCATGCTCCCGGCGGTGATCCTGGTGGCGCGACGCCACATCGACCTGCTCCGGGTGTCTTCCTGCTGTTGTGCGCGCGGTCTCTGCCGCTGCTGCTGATCCGGCTCGGGGGGCGCCGCGGACGCGGCCCCGTACGCCGACCATGCCGCCTGTGTTCCGGCGCCGCCACCGGGGGGAAGTGACCCGCCGGGGCGCGGTCCGGGTCCGGCCCGGCCCGCGCCCCGTGCCCTCCACTCCCCGCTCTTTCCGGTCCTCTCCCTGGAGCCCTGTCATGACCACCCTCCGCAAGCCGTTCGCCGCCCTGCTGGTCGCCGCCGCCGCGCTGACCGCGTGCGCCCCGCAGGACTCCGCGTCCGACGCGGGCGCCGCCGTGAGCGCGTCGGGAACGGCCGGCGGCTGCGCGCCGGGCGCGCTGGCCACCCGTACCGCGGGGACGCTGACGATCGGCACCGACAAGCCCGCCTACGACCCGTGGTTCACGGAGGACAAGCCGGAGAACGGCAAGGGCTTCGAGTCGGCGGTGGCGTACGCGGTGGCCGAGAAGCTCGGCTACCCGAAGGAGAAGGTGACCTGGGTGGTCGCGCCCTTCGGCAAGGCGACCACCCCGGGTGCCAAGGACTTCGACTTCGACATCAACCAGGTGTCGATCAGTGACGAGCGCAAGCAGGCGGTCGACTTCTCCTCCGGCTACTACGACGTGCGGCAGGCGGTGATCGCGCTGAAGAGCTCCAAGGCGGCCGGGGCCAAGAGCATCGCCGACCTCAAGGGCGCCAAGCTGGGCGCGCAGGTCGGCACCACCAGCCTGGACGTCGTCACCAACACCATCAGGCCGACCGTGCAGCCCGCCGTCTTCGACTCCAACGACCTGGCGAAGGCCGCGCTGAAGAACGGCCAGATCGAGGCGCTGGTGGTGGACCTCCCGACGGCCTTCTACATCACCGGCGCCGAGGTGACGGACGCCCAGGTGGTCGGGCAGTTCGAGGGGGCGGCGCAGGGCGAGCAGTTCGGGCTGGTGCTGGACAAGGGCTCCCGGCTCACCGGTTGCGTCACGCAGGCGGTGGACGCCCTGCGGGCCGGCGGCGCGCTGGCGAAGCTGGAGCAGCAGTGGCTCTCCGACGCCGTCTCGGCACCCGTCCTGAAGTGAGCGAGGCCCCGATGAGCGCCGAGGCCGGGGCGGCCGGGCTGCGCAAGGACGGCCGCGAGGACGGCCGCGAGGCGGGCGGCGAGGCGGGCGGCGAGGGCGGCGGCCGGGTCGGCGGCGGCAGTCTCCGCAAGGGCCTGCGCCGGAACCCGCGGACGGACCCTCGGCCGCAGGGGCCGGACGACGGCTACCGCCCGTCCGCGCGGCGGCTGGCGCACGAGGCGTACCGGCGCAGCCGCAGCCGCCGCTCCGCGCTGATCGCCGGGGTGTCGACCCTGGCGACGGCCGTCGCGCTCTACCTGCTGGTGGTGAACTCCCCCGGCTGGGAGGCCACCCGGAAGGCCTTCTTCAACGCGGACTACGCCCGCCGGGCGCTGCCGGAGGTGCTGAAGGGCCTGCGGATCAACCTGGAGCTGATGTTCGGCTGCGGAGTGCTGATCCTGGTCCTCGGCCTGCTGCTCGCGGTGCTGCGGACGCTGCGCGGGCCGGTGTTCCTGCCGGTGCGACTGCTGGCCACGGCGTACGTGGACTTCTTCCTCGGCCTGCCGATGATCATCTGCCTGCTGGTCATGATCACCGGCGTACCGGCACTGCGGCTGACCGGTGTGACCACCGATCCGATGCTGCTCGGCGGCGCCGCGCTGGTGCTGACGTACTCCGCGTACGTCTCCGAGGTCTTCCGGGCCGGCATCGATTCGGTGCACCCGAGCCAGCGGGCGGCCGCCCGTTCGCTGGGGCTGAGCAACGCGCAGGCGATGCGGTACGTGGTGCTGCCGCAGGCGGTGCGCCGGGTGGTGCCGCCGCTGCTGAACAACCTGGTCAGCCTGCAGAAGGACACCGGTCTGGTGTCGATCGGCGGGGCGATCGACGCGGTGTACGCGGCGAAGATCATCGCCAGCCGGTCGTTCAACTACACCCCGTACGTGGTGGCCGGGCTGGTCTTCATCGTGCTGACCGTCCCGCTCACCCGGTTCACCGACTGGCTGACCCGCCGGATGAACCGCCGTCAGCACCAGGGAGGTGCGGTGTGACGACCGACCCGGAGACGACCGGCCCGGCGACCGGCCCGGCAATGACCGACCAGGCGACGAACGCCCCGGCGACGAGCGACCCGGTCCTGCGGCTGGAGTCGGTGCGCAAGAGCTTCGGCTCCCAGCTGGTCCTGCGCGACGTGGACCTCGCCGTGCCCGAGCACTCCGTGACGGCACTGATCGGCGCGTCCGGCTCCGGCAAGTCCACCCTGATGCGGTGCGCCAACCTGCTGGAGCGGATCGACGACGGTGCGATCTTCCTGGACGGCGAGGAGATCACCGATCCGCGCACCGACGAGGACGCCGTCCGGCGCCGGATCGGCGTGGTGTTCCAGGCGTACAACCTGTTCCCGCACATGACGGTGCTGGAGAACGTCACGCTGGCCCCGCGCCGGGTGCACGGCCGGACCCGGGCCGAGGCCGAGGCGGGGGCGCTGGAGCTGCTGGACCGGCTCGGGCTCGCGGCCAAGGCCCGGGAGTACCCGGACCGGCTCTCCGGCGGGCAGCAGCAGCGCGTCGCCATCGTCCGCGCGCTGGCCACCGGGCCGCGGCTGCTGCTGCTCGACGAGATCACCGCCGCGCTCGACCCGGTGCTGGTCGGCGAGGTGCTCGCGGTGGTGCGGGACCTCAAGGAGCAGGGCATGACGATGGTCGTCTCCACCCATGAGATGGGCTTCGCCCGCGAGGTGGCGGACCAGGTCTGCTTCCTGGAGGCCGGGGTGGTGCTCGAACAGGGCCCGCCGGAGCAGGTGTTCGGCGATCCGCAGCACGCCCTGACCAGGCAGTTCCTGAGCCGGGTCGTCGCCTCCGGGCGGCTCGGCCGGTAGCGGCGGCTCGGCCGCAGGGGCGGTTCGGCCCTGCGGCCCGCGGGACCGCGGGACCGCGGGGCCGCCGACGGCGGGCCGAGCCGCCCCTCGAACGGGGGAGCCTCACTCGAACGGAGTAGCGCCTCCTGGGCAACGGGAGTGCCCTCCCGAGGCTTCACTACGCCGGGCACTCCCGTGCGCCCCCGTTCGCGCCCTGCTGCGCGCGGCCCCGAGCGGTGATCGTGGACAGTACGCCCGTCCCCGCTCTCCGGGAGGCCGCCGTTGCACGGACCAGTCCTGGTCAGCTGGCTGCTGGCCGCCCTCACCGCCACGTCCGGCGCCTACTGCCTCAGCCGCCTGGGCCGCACGCCCTGCGCGGCGGACGCCGGGGCGGGGCGCCTGCACGCCTACGAGTCGGACGCCGCCGAGGCGTTGATGGGGCTCGGGATGGCGGCGATGGCCCTCACCGGGGCCGCCGTCCCCGCCGCGCTCTGGGCCTGGCTGTTCGGGGTGCCGGCGGTGGCGTTCCTGCTGGCGGCGGTGCGCGGCCGGACCGGGCGGGCGCACCGGCTGCACCACGCGCTCGGCGGGCTGGCGATGACGTACATGGCGCTGGCGATGGCCGCCGCGCCCGCGCACGGCCACCACCACGCCGCGAGCGCGGGCGCCCCGCTACTGACCGGCGCGCTGCTGCTCTACTTCGGCGGCTACTCGCTCTGGGCCGGTACCCGGCTGCTGGCCGCACCGGGCGGCGTGGTCACCGGGAGCGCCCGCACCGCGGGGCTGCCCCGGGCCTGCCGGATGGCGATGGGCGTCGGCATGTTCGCCATGCTCCTGACGATGTGAGACCCGTCCGCGCGGGCCCGCGCGTGGCGTTGGTCACTGGGTGGCCGAAAGCCGTTCCACCGGGCGCCGCCAGCGCTTAGGTTGGCGGGGAGCGCGCTGTCGCGTTCCGTGCGTACTCGGGGAGCCCATGCCATGACGGCCCTGCTCGGCCTGCTGCTGCTCGGACTGCTGCTCTCGACCGGGGCGCCCCGGCTGCTGGCCCGGGCCCGCTGGGCCGAGCGCGAACCCGTGCTGGCCCTGCTGGTCTGGCAGTGCCTGGTGGTCGCGGTCCTGCTGTGCTGCGCGCTGAGCCTGGTACTGGCCGCCTCGGCCGCCCTGCCGGCACTGCGGGAGCTGATCTTCACCGGCGCGCCGCACGGTGTGGAGGCCGCGTACGCGCTCCAGGAGGCCGAGGGCTGGGGGCGGCTCTGTGCCGCGATCCTGGCGGCGGGCGCCCTGCAGACCGTGCTGGCCCTGACCCGCGAGGTCCGCTCGGCGAAGGCGCTGCGCAACCGGCGGCATGCCCAACTGGCGAGCCGGGCTCCCGAGTTGCCGGATTCCATCGACACCCTGAAGCACCGCCGGGAGCGGCTGGTGGTGCTGGAGAACGTCCGCCCGGAGGCCTGGTCGCTGCCCGGTCACCGCTCCCGGCTGGTGGTCACCACCGGGGCTCTCCAGCAGCTGACCGACCGGGAGTTGGCGGCCGTGCTGAGCCACGAGCGCGGACACGTGCGGGCCCGGCACCACTGGCTCTCGCAGTGTTCGCAGGCGCTCGCCTCGGGCTTCCCCGGGGTCGGGGTGTTCAGCGCCTTCCGGGACCAGGTCGGCGAGCTCGTGGAGCTGGCGGCGGACGACCGGGCGGCGCGCCGGCACGGGCGGCACACCACCGCCGTGGCACTGGCCGAACTCAACCTGAGCCGCGGGGTGTTCGGCTCCTGCCCGCCCGGGCTGGCGCAGTCCCCGAAGCGGGTGGACCGACTGCTCGCCGGGCGGCCCCGACTGCCCGTCGCCCACCGGCTGCAGCTCACCCTGGCCGCGCTCGCCGCGCCCGCCGTCGTCGTCCTGCTGGCCGCCGCACCGGGGCTCTCGACGCTGTTCTGATCCCGGCCGCGCCCTGCTCCCGGCCGGCCCCCGCCCCGGAGCATCGCTGACGCACGGTCAGTTCACACCGACCCCACCCCGCAGGGTCGTTGACGGTCCGTCAGTCGAACCGACAGGCCGACGCCGGCCTCTCGCCGCCGGAACCACCGACACTGCCGCCACCAACGGCACCAACGGCACCAACGGCACCCAGCGTCCGGGCAAGCACCTCGCGGTGCAGCGGCCGGGCCTCGGCGTAGCGGCGACAGCCGGCCTCGGTGAGCGCCACCTGGATGCCGCGCCGGTCGTTGGGGCACATCGCCCGCGTCACCAGCCCGGCCTTCTCCAGCCGGCCGATCAGGCGCGAGAGCGCGCTCTGGCTCAGATGGACGGTGTCGGCCAACTCCTGGACCCGCAGCTGATGGCCGACGGCGCTGTCACGCTCCTCGACCAGGCGCTCCAGCACCTCGAACTCGCTCACGCCCAGATCGTGCTTCTCCCCCAGCTCGCGATCGAGCGCGCAGGTCGTCGCGGCATGGCGAGCCAGCAGGTCGCGCCATTCGGCGACCAGACCTGCCTCCGCCGGGGAGTCGAGTTCAGCCACGTCGCCACAGTACCACGTGCACGTGAAACTTATGCGTTCGCATTTAATTCACTTGCATTGAATGCACGTGCATGTAGTGTCCTCCCCATGACCACCGCGACCGTCACCGCAACTGACGACCCTTCAACCAGCGGGCTGAGCTGGAGTCCCCGCCTCTGGGGCACCTTGATCGTGCTCTGCGCCGCGATGTTCCTGGACGCCCTGGACGTCTCCATGGTCGGCGTCGCCCTTCCGTCCATCGGCTCCGAGCTCCACCTCTCCACCTCCGCTCTGCAATGGGTGGTCTCCGGCTACGTCCTCGGCTACGGCGGCCTGCTGCTGCTCGGCGGGCGCGCCGCCGACCTGCTCGGCCGCCGCCGGGTCTTCCTGGTCGCCCTCGGCGTGTTCGCGGGCGCCTCGCTGCTCGGCGGCCTGGTCGACGACGGCGGCCTGCTGATCGCCGCCCGCTTCCTCAAGGGCGTCAGCGCGGCCTTCACCGCACCCGCCGGCCTGTCGATCATCACCACCACCTTCGCCGAGGGCCCGGCCCGCAACCGGGCGCTGTCGATCTACACCACCTGCGGCGCCAGTGGCTTCTCGCTCGGCCTGGTGCTCAGCGGTCTGCTCACCTCGGTCGGCTGGCGCTGGACCTTCCTGATGCCCGTCCCGGTCGCCCTGCTGGCCCTGCTCTTCGCGATCCGGCTGCTCCCCCGCCCCACCGAGGAGCGGGCCAAGGGCGGGTACGACGTACTCGGCGCGATCACCGGCACGCTCACCGTGCTGCTGCTGGTGTTCACCGTCACCGAGGCGCAGGGCGCCGGCTGGCTGAGCCTGCGCACCCTCGGCTCGCTCGCCGTGGTCGCCGCCCTGGCCGCCGCCTTCCTCGTGATCGAGAGCCGCACCGCGCACCCGCTGGTCCGGCTCGGCATCTTCCGCAACGGCTCGGTCGCCCGGGCCAACGTGATCGCCTTCACCATGACCGGCGCCTACGGCGGCTTCCAGTTCGTGGTCACGCTCTACCTGCAGCACCTGCTCGGCTGGTCGGCCCTGCAGATGGCGCTCGGACTGCTCCCGGCCGGCGCCTTCATCGCCCTGTCGGCCCCGTTCATGGGCCCGATCGTGGACCGGTTCGGCACCGGCCGGCTGCTGCCGATCGGCCTGCTCGCCCTGGCCGCCGCGTTCGCGCTGTTCCTGCGGCTGGACGAGCACAGTTCATACGTCACCCTGGTCCTGCCGTCGATGATCCTGCTGGGCGTCGGCTTCGCCCTGGCCTTCCCCTCGGTGAACATCGCCGCCACCGACGGCGTGGCCGACAAGGAGCAGGGCCTGGCCTCCGGGCTGGTCAACACCGCGATCCAGGTCGGCACGGCGGTGGTGCTCGCCGGGGCCACCGCGATGATCACCGCGGGCAGTGCCGGCGGGGACAGCGCCCAGGCCCAGTTGGACGGCTACCGGCCCGCCCTGGTCCTCGTCACCGCGATCGCGGTGCTGGGCTTCCTGATCGCCACCGTGGGCGCCGTGCTGGACCGGCGGAAGAAGGCAACTGCCGTGCCCGTCCCGGACTATGATTATCCGTCCGTCGACCTGGCCGACCGGCGGGACGAGATCCTGACCAGGAGCTGACCCCACCAGCCCGGACCCGCCCCCTCGTCATCGGGCGCGCGCCGGCTCCACCAAACCCCCGTGTCGGTGGAGCCGGCGCCTCCGTACGAGCCGATCCCCGCAGGCCCGCCGAAGTGCGGGGTCCACGGATCGGCCGCTCGCGCCGCCAGTATATTGGCCACGAGCCAACGAACGTACGGAGCAGACACGATGGCACCTCGCGGGGATTCGGTCAATGAGGAAATGCGTCAACGCTCCCGCCGGCGCATCATGCGCGCCACCGTCGAACTCGTCGACGAGCACGGCTACGCGGGCACCACGCTGACCGACATCGCCGAGCGGGCCGGGCTCGCCCGCGGCCTGCTCTCCTACTACTTCGACGGCAAACGGCTGCTCATGCAGTCGGCGACCCACCGGATGATGCACCAGGCGCTGTCCACCGCGCTGGACGAGCTGGGGCGCGGCTCCTCGCCGGAGGCCCGGCTGGCCCGCGCGATAGACACGGTGCTGGGGCTGGCGATGGACCACCCCCGGGTGATGCGCTCGCACCTGGCGCTGATCCTGGACCCGGACACCGGCGCGTTCGTCCAGGACCCGGAGCAGCGGCAGCTCGGCGCGATCCTCCAGGGGCTGCTGCGCGACTGGGGCGCGCCCGACCCGCTCGCCGAGCACGCGGTGCTGCGCAGCGCGCTGATGGGCGGCTGCATCGGGGTGCTGCTGCCGGGCGCCGAGCTGCCGCTGGCGCTGATCCGGGCCGACCTGTTCGGCCGCTACGACCTGGAGTGGCGCCTCGGCCTCCCGCCGCAGCCGCTGCCGCCGGAGCGCGAACGGCCGCCGGCCCGCGGGTGAACGCGGCGGCCGGCGGCCGTTCGGTGGAGCGGTCGGGCGGGGTCAGCGCTCCTTCAGGATCGACGCCAGCAGGTCGATGGTGCGCTCCGGCGTCAGGCTGTCGACGCAGAGCCGCTCCATGACCTGGATGTACGCGTCGACGTCGTCGCGCTTGTCGAGGTAGAGCGCACTGGTGAGCTGCTCCAGGTAGACCACGTCGGCGAGGTCCTGCTCGGGGAAGCGCAGGATGGTGAACGCCCCGGACTCCCCGGCGTGTGCGCCGAAGCGGAACGGCATCACCTGGATCACCACGTTGGCCTGCTCGGCGATGTCGATCAGGTACTGGACCTGACCGCGCATCACCTTGGGGCCGCCGACCGGCCGGCGCAGCGCGGCCTCGTCGATGACGGCCCAGAGCCGGGGGCTGCTGCCCTCGGTGAGCAGCTTCTGACGGCGCAGCCGGAGGCTGACCCGCCGCTCGACCTCGTCCTCGCTGATCACCGGACGACTCTGGCCGAAAACCGCCCGTGCGTACTCCTCGGACTGCAACAGGCCGGGGATGAACTGGACCTCGTAGGTGCGGATCAGTGCGGCGGCCTCCTCCAGGCCGACATAGGTCTGGAACCAGCCCGGCAGCACATCGTTGAAACTGTGCCACCAGCCGGACTTGTTGGCCTCCCGGACGAGGCCGAGCAGTGCCTCGCGCTCGCCGCCGTCGTCCACGCCGTAGAGGCTGAGCAGATCGGCGACGTCACGCTCCTTGAAGCTGACGCGGCCGAGCTCCATGCGGCTGATCTTGGACTCGGAGGCACGGATCGCATAGCCCGCGTCCTCGCGGGTGATGCCGCGCGCCTCGCGGAGCCGGCGCAGCTGGGAGCCGAGGAGGATCCGGCGGACCATCGAGCCGCCGCCCGGCTGAACTGTGGTCATGCGGTCGAAACCTCCACCTAGGGCAAACAGCGCACAGTCTGCCATCAGTTGAGCGCTCACGGTGCCGATACTGACGGATGTTCCTATCAGTTCTGCACCCCACACACCAGGATGCACGTGCATTCGGCGCTTGCATATGCCATTTGTACGACTGCACGTGAATCGACTCTTGCATCTGCAGTGAGCGCAGAGGACCATGGTGCACGTGCACCTGCACATCCCTGGCAATCCCGCGGGCTCCGCGTCGACCCCACGCGCGACTCCGCGCACCAGCCCGGCAGCGCCCTCGCGCCACCGGGCGTTCGTGTGCGCGCGCGCCTGGTCGAGGGGGCGGCCGCGCGGCCTAGCGAGTCGGAGGTGACCGGCATGACCCCGGCGGGTCCAGCCGTGTCCGCCCCCTTATGGGAGGAGCTCTTCATGAGCACCGGTACGGCTTTGGCAGTCGATCCCCATGTGGTCACCTGTACGCTCGCCCCTCGCTACGAAGCCGTCAGAACCGCGCGCGACTTCGCCAGGACCGCTCTTCAGCGCTGGGGGCTGGGCGAGCTGTTCGACGATGTCGCGCTGGTGGCCTCGGAACTGGTGACCAACGCCCTGCGGCACGCGATCGGTGCGTGCCCCGGCGCGACGGGCGGCGCGCTCGACGACTACGACTTTCCCACCCAGCCCGCGCCCGAGGGACGGCTGCCGATCCGAATAAGCCTGGTGCACCGCGCACCGCAGGTGGTCTGCGCGGTCAGCGACCCCAGCAGCACCGGACCGGTGGCCCGGGAGGCGGACTTCGTCGCCGAGTCGGGTCGCGGACTGCACCTGGTGGACTCCTTCAGCCGGTCCTGGGGCTGGCACCCACTGGGGGGCGGCAAGGTGGTCTGGGCCCTGTTCGAGGCCGAGGCGACCGCGCTTCCGGAGCTCGGCGGGCGGCATCGCCGCTCGGCCTAGTCGTGGCCCGCGGCACCGGGCAGGACCGCGCCACCCCCGACCCGACGCCCCGCACACCCCCGCCGCACCCATGCGGCACCCGGTCACGCGGCAGCCACCGCTCCCCGCGGCGGCCCGGTCCGCGGCAGCCGGTCACGCGGCACCCGGCCGTCCGACGACGGCCTCCCCCGGCGACGGCCAGCACGGCAGGACCCGCGCAGCGGCGCCCACCACGGGGCGGACGGCCGGAGAAGACAAAGGCCGTCGTGGTGTCAGCACCCACGACGGCCCCCCGATGGTGAAGAGGACGAACGGTCAGACCGCCAGGTGGTCGAACTCCCCGTCCTTGGCGCCCAGCAGCAGCGCCGCGATCTCGGCCCGGGTGTAGATCAGTGCCGGACCGTCGGGAAAGCGTGAGTTGCGCATCGCCACGTCGCCCCCCGGGAGGGCAGCGAACTCGACGCAGTTGCCCTGAGAGTTGCTGTGCAGGCTCTTCTGCCAGACCACGTCCTTGAGGTCCGCAGCCGCCATCCCGTTGTACGTGTCGTACCTGTCGTGCATAGAAATCTCCCGAAGAGCTCCGGAGTGGTCGTCCAGCTCGGCGCCCCGGCCCTCAGCCGAACGACTGGACCGGCCCCGTACCGGCCCGGCACAACGCCTCACTTGACGCGATGATAGCTCCAGTGCACGTGCATCAGCACGGGACGTTGCAGGTGCACGGGGCTTTCGTCGACAAATCGGAACTCTTCACCGCCTCGACACCTGGTGGAACGTAAGCGGACATAGCCGACTGAATCGGGAAGACTCCGATAACCGCCCGTAGGCGGTCGCCCGCTGAATGTTGATCTTCGAACGCCCGGAGTCGCACCGCCGTGACGCTCCGTCAGGCCGTCCGCATGCTGTGAGACATCTCACGCGCCACCGCTGCAACGTGCCGCACCTCCTGTCACGTCCCAGGGAGAAGTGGTGGTCACACAGGGATTGGTCACGGTATGTCCGGTTTTCGGGCGGCCCGCCCCTCCCGGTACGGCAGCCGACTGCAGCCTTGGCGGGCCGATGTCCTACGATCTCCGCCATGAGCACCGCAGCCATCCCGGGCGCGCCACTGCCCGTCCGCACCCCAGGCTCCCGTGCGCGGGGGCGCCACCGCCGCCCCGAGCGCCCCGAGATCCCGGCCGGCTCCCCGGCCCTGGTGCTCGCGGTGCCCGCGACCGCCGGGCCGGAGTCCCGTTCCGTCGTCGAGGAACTGCTCTCGATCGTACGCAGCGAGCAGAACGGCGTGCAGACCGCGGCCGGCTACCTCGGCGTCGCGGGCGAGAGCGAGCCCGGCAGTGACGAGTTCACCGTCGCCGACCTGCTGGCGCACGCCGCCGAGGCGGGCCTGCCCGCCCCGGTCGTGGTGCCGCTGGTCCCCGGCCCGCACGGCTTCCTGTCCGAACTGCACGCGCTGGCCGCCGAGTACGGCGCCCACGTCACCGACGTCCTCGGCCCGCACCCGCTGCTCGCCGAGGCCGTCCACGTCCGGCTCTCCGAGGCCGGGCTGGCCCGGGCCGACCGCGCCCGGCTGTTCGCCATCGCGACGGCCGCGGACGGCGTCGTCCTCACCACGGTCGGTGGCGAGGAGGCCGCCGCGGCGGCCGGGATCACCGGCGTGCTGCTGGCCGCCCGCCTCGCGGTGCCGGTCGTCCCCGCCGCGCTCGACGTGCCCGGCTCGGTGGCCGCCGCCGTCGCGCACCTCAAGGAGACCGGCTCCCAGCGCCCGGCGCTGGCACCGCTGGTGATCGGCCCGGAGGCGGACTCCGAGCTGCTCGCCACGGCCGCCGAGGAGACCGGCTGCCCGAGCGCCGCGCCGCTCGGCGCCTACCCGACGGTGGGCCAGCTGATCGCCTCCACCTACCTGGCCGTGCTGCCGGCCGTCGCGCCGGAGGCGTACACCGAGGCGGCCGCCGCCGAGCAGGCCGCCGGAGGGCACGCCGGCGAGGCCGCCGCCGAGTAGCGGACCGCCGACGCCGAAGGGCCCGGAGCGCACCCGCTCCGGGCCCTCGACGCGTGGGCCCGGGCCCGCCCGGCGCCGCACCCGCACCGGCCTCAGGACCGCCCGCCCACCCGGCCGGTGGCCGCCGCGGCGTCCCCCAGCCGCAGCGCCGGCAGCTGCACCGCCCGGGACTGCGCGGCGAAGGCCGCCACGGGCACCCCGGTCGCGTTCCACTGCGGCTGCGCGCCGTCGCCGTCCGCCTTGCGGATCTGGAGCACCTCGGTCTGCCCCGCGCGGCGCAGCAGGATGTTCTTGGGCGGCGCGGCCTCCGGATCGATCCAGAGCTCGTTGCCGCCGAACTCGCAGTCCAGGACGAGGATGTCGTCCGGCTTGCCGTCCGGGGTGGCCCGGAAGGCGATCCCGGCCCGGCGGTGGCCGGTGAACCGGCTGCGGCTGAAGGTGACGGCCTCCCCGGCGAGTTCGTGCCGCGCGGTGGAGACGGCGAAGTCGCTCTGCCCGGCGGCGTCGATCAACAGCCCGTCGAAGAGGGTGCCCTTGTCCCGGCCGAGCGAGTGCAGCTCCACTCCCCCGCCGCCGTTGCCGTACAGCACGCTCGCGGTGTAGTCGAAGTCGTTGAGGTAGGCGCCGTGCTCGATGCCCCACCCGCCGTTGTGGTAGGCCGCGAACTCGGTGACCACGTGGTGCCGCTGGGCGTTCAGCCAGACGAAGATGCCGTCCCGCAGGTTGTTGTGGGCCAGGCAGCGCCGGAAGTCCCAGACCCCCTCGCTGTTCTCCGGCCACTCGAAGCCGGAGGCGCCGTCGGCCCCCTGGACGCCGACCGCCACGCAGTCCACCGCCCTGCCGCCGGTGCCGGCACCGAGGTTGAAGCCGGTCAGCCGGTAGGCCCGCGGGTTGGGCTCCAGCAGCGTGCGGGAGGCGACGCAGGACTCGTAGGCGATGTCGTCGGACGGCTGCTGCGGGGTGCGGGTGTCCGTCGGGCCGTCCCACCAGTAGGCGTCCTCCCAGGTGTCGTGGCTGATGCAGCTGCGGAAGGTGATGCCGTGGCTGGCGTGCGGGACGAAGGCGTGGCTCCCCGCGTCGCGCACCACCACGCCCTCGACGACGGTGCCCCGGGTGGTGTCGCCGAGCATGTGGAAGTGCAGCCCGTACCGGCCGAGCACCGGCGCGGTGACCGGGGCGCTGCCGTCCGGGCCCTTCCAGGTCTCCGCGGTGTCGGTGCGCGGGCCGAGCCAGCGCAGCGCCGCGTGCCGCACATCGGCCCGGCGGGAGCTGGTGAGGTGGACGTGGGCGCGGCCCTCGGCGGTGCCCTCGACCCGGACGCTGCGGGTCAGGTTGAGCACCTCGGCGCCGACCGTGACGCCCCCTCCGGCGCTCACCCGGGGGTGCGCGTACCTCAGGGGCGCCTCCAGGGTGACGGTGGATCCGCTGACGGACCGGACGACGGCGAGGTCGTAGCGGGTGGAGAAGCCGTCCTCGTCCGGCGGGCCGGTCGGGGTGACGGCCAGTTCGTCGCCGGGCAGCCAACCGGTGGGCGGCGCGGCCAGGGTGACGGTGGTGTCGCCGGCGGCGAGCGCCCGGGCGGCGCGCACCCAGGCGGTCTTGGCGGCGCCGTCCAGCCGCAGGTACCCGGCGCCCGTGACCCAGAGGCCGACGTCGGTGTCGACCACCTTCATGCCGTCGCCCCGGAAGCGCCGCTCGTCGACGGCGGGGAACCGCACGGTGTGCACGGCGGCGCCGTCGGGGGCGAGCGCGAGGGTGCCGCGGATCTCGACGTTGCCGTTCGCGGCGAGGGTGAGGCTGCGGTCGGCGGCGAAGGTGAGCGCGCCGCCGGGCTCGACCAGCAGCGAGCCGACGGTGGCGTCGGTGTCGAGCAGGACCCGGTCGGTGATCCGGACGGCGCTCTGCGGGCCGGGCACCCTGCCGCCCCAGCCGGCCGGGTCGGACCAGTGCCGGCCGCCCTGGTCGGGGGCGGGCGCGGGGGCGGGCGCGGCGGCGCCCTCGGGAGTGCCTGCGGGCGCGGCGCTCCCCCCGGGCGCCCCCGAGGGCGACGGGGCGCCGTGCTGGTGCCCCGCACCCGGGCTGTCCGCCCCCGGGCCCGGGGTGGGGCCCTCCACGGCGGCGACGGGCTCGGAGCGGCCGCCCAGGGAGCGCCGCAGCGCCTCCTCGCCGGCGACCGCCGCGAAGACCGTGCCGACGGCGAGCCAGCGCAGCATCGTCCGACGACGTAAGGGAGTTCGGGACCCTTCGGGCGGGATGTCCGCTCTGCGGTGTTTTGCCCGGCGATGCGCTCCGCGCGGTCGCGCAGCCGGCCGACCGGCCTCCGGGTCCTCGTCCATGGCCATCGTTGCGTAGCCCTCCCCCCGGGCGGCCGCGTCGATCCTGACGTCCTGAAGCATAGGCAGTTGCCGTGACCCCGACGGGCGTTGCCGGAAATCGGTCATTTCTGATCATGGTGGACAGCCATTCACCACCTCTTTCGTAAACCGTGACGAGCGTCACACATGTTTGCGGTTTGAACTTAAGTCTGCTTAACGTGCTCCCCGTTCGTGGCCACACGGACCCAGCTCACCCGCAACGCCGAGTCCTGCCGTCGGGTGCGCTGGCAGCGCAGAACGCACCACGGCAGGAGCGGGGGAACCACAGGTAAGTCGCCCGGGACCGGTACTCGTACCGGTTCGGGGCTAGGGGTGAAGCCGCGTCCACAGCGCGGCCGGGCAACTCCAGCCCGAATCCGACAGCTCACCTCGCAGGCGTGGGAGAGGACCGCGTCTTCATGCTGCCCACCAACGGCACCCGCCTGTCCGGCCGCACCCGCCGCGCGATCGCCACCCTCGGCGTCGTCGGCATCGGCCTCACCGTCCCCTGCCTCACCGCCGGCTCCGCCTCCGCGGCCTCCGTCGCCACCTGGGACAAGGTCGCCCAGTGCGAGAGCACCGGCAACTGGAGCATCAACACCGGCAACGGCTTCTACGGCGGCCTCCAGTTCACCAGCAGCACCTGGGCGGCGTTCGGCGGCACCGCGTACGCCGCCCGCGCCGACCTCGCCACCAAGGACCAGCAGATCGCGATCGCCGAGAAGGTGCTCGCCTCCCAGGGCCCCGGCGCCTGGCCCGTCTGCTCGGTCCAGGCCGGTCTGACCAAGGGCGGCACCCCGGCCGCCGTCGACACCTCCACCGCCGCCAAGCCGGCCGCCCCGAAGGCCGCCCCGGCCCCGGCGCAGACCCAGGCCCCCGCCGCCAAGCCGGCCGCGCCCAAGGCGGCTCCGAAGGCCGCCACCGAGACCCCGGCCGCCGACTCCGCCCAGCAGTCGCAGGGCGGTCAGAACTGGCAGCAGTACCACCGCCAGGGCGACGGCCAGGACTCCCGGGCCACGTCCGACGACTACACCGTGGTCGCCGGCGACTGGCTGTCCTCGATCGCCGACAAGAACAACATCCAGGGCGGCTGGGAGCGGCTGTACGAGCTCAACCGCGGCTCCCTCACCGCCGGCCCGCACGTCATCTACCCGGGCCAGCACCTGAGCCTGGGTGACCGCGCCAAGGCCCAGGCCTCGAACGGGTCCGGCCAGGGCTTCGACTGGTTCAACCGCTCCTCGGGCGCGACCGGCCAGGCCGCCGGCTCCACCGCGACCGCCGCCGCGCCGGCCGCGCAGACCCAGGCCCCGGCCGCCAAGCCCGCCGCCCAGGAGACGGCCCAGGCTCCGGCCCAGGCCGCCACCGGCAGCATGGCCGCCGCGGTCTCCTTCGCCCAGTCGAAGGTCGGCCAGGCCTACGTCTACGGCGGCACCGGCAACGGCGGCTGGGACTGCTCCGGTCTGACCCAGGCCGCGCTGCGCGCCGCGGGCATCTCCGTCCCGCGCGTCGCCGCCGACCAGGCCGCCGCCAGCACCCACGTCTCGCTGGACGCCCTCAAGCCGGGCGACCTGCTGTTCTGGTCCAACAACGGCCAGGACTCGGGCGTCTACCACGTCGCGCTCTACATCGGCGACGGCAAGTACGTCGAGGCCGCCAACCCGAGCTCGGGCGTGCGGACCCAGACCATCGCCAACTGGGCCCCGGACTTCGCCGGCCGGGTCTGATCCCTCGTGCGCGGGCCGATCCGGCCCGCGCACCCGCCGCAGCCCCCGGGGAGAGTCCGGTCGCTCCTCCCCGGGGGCTGCGGCGCGCCCGTCCGCGGGACGGCCGGGCCGTGGTCGGCCCCCGACCCCGGCGGGCATGCCGCTGCTCCGCACCCGAGGAGGAGTCACATGGCCCGGGTCACCGTCACGCTCGACGCCGATCCCGCGATCGACGCGATGATGCTCTCCGGCACCAGGAGCCGGCAGGCCGCCGTCGAGCTGATCCTGCTCGACCACCTGGCCCGGGGGCGGCGCACCGGGAGCCGGACCGGCGACGCCGCCGACGGACAGCGGACCGGCCGCCGGCGCCCGACCGCGCAGGAGGGCTGAGGGCGGACACGACGGGGCCCCGGAGAGCACGAACGGCTCTCCGGGGCCCCGGTCTCGTCTCAGCGGGCGCAGGCGCCCGTGGAACCGCGCATCACCAGCTCCGGCTGGAACATGAACTCCCCGCGCTGGGCGGCGTTCGCGCCCACCTCCTCCAGCAGGGCGTCGACGGCCGCGGTGGCCATCGCCTCGACCGGCTGGCGGATGGTGGTCAGCGGCGGCTCGGTGAAAGCTATCAGCGGCGAGTCGTCGAAACCGACCACCGAGACATCCTGCGGGACGGACAGGCCCCGCTGGCGCACCGCGCGGATCGCGCCGAGCGCCATCATGTCGCTGCCGCAGACGATCGCCGTGCAGCCCTTGTCGAGCAGCGCGCCGGCCGCCGCGTGCCCGCCCTCCACGCTGAACAGCGTGTGGTGGACGAGCTCCCGGGCCTGCTCCTCGGTCCGCCCCAACACCTCCCGCATCGCCGCCGTGAAGCCCTCGATCTTCCGCAGCACCGGGACGTACCGCTTCTGACCGACCGCGAGACCGATCCGCTCGTGGCCGAGTTCGGCCAGGTGCTGGACGGCCATCCACATCGCGGCCCGGTCGTCCGGCGAGATGAACGGCGCGTCGATCTTCTCGCTGAAGCCGTTGATCAGCACGAACGGCACCTGCCGGCCGGTCAGCCGGGCGTACCGGTCGTGGTCGGCGGTGGTGTCGGCGTGCAGGCCGGAGACGAAGACGATGCCCGCCACGCCCCGGTCGACCAGCATCTCCACCAGTTCGTCCTCGGTGGAGCCGCCGGGCGTCTGGGTGCAGAGCACCGGCGTGTAGCCGTGCCGGCTCAGCACCTGCTCGATCACCTGGGCCAGCGCCGGGAAGATCGGGTTGCTCAGTTCCGGGGTGATCAGCCCGATCAGGCCCGCACTGCGCTGGCGCAGCCGGGTCGGCCGCTCGTAGCCGAGCACGTCCAGCGCCGCCAGCACGGTCTGCCGGGTGGCGGCGGAGACGTTCGCCTTGCCGTTGAGTACGCGGGAGACGGTGGCTTCGCTGACCCCCGCCTGCGCCGCGATGTCTGAGAGTCGCGCCGTAGTCACGGTCCCAGAGCCTATTGCAACCACGTCAGACCGCCCACCAGTCGGTGCTGTCCGGAGCGAGCACCGTCTCGCCGCCGACCGGCACGGTGTCCGCCACGGCGTCCGCGGAGGAGAGCAGCAGCCGGCCGGGCGCGGGTATCCGCACCGGCTCGGCGGTGGCGTTCACCGTGCAGACGAAGGAGCCGCGGCGGAAGACCAGGGTGCCCTCGGGCCCGTCCAGCCACTCGACCTCGGTGCCGGCGCCCAGCCCGGGCTGCTCCCGGCGCACGGCCAGCGCGCTGCGGTACAGCTCCAGGGTCGACGTCGGGTCGCCGGTCTGCGCCTCGACGCTGAGCCCGGCCCACTCGGCGGGCTGCGGCAGCCAGCTGGGGCCGCCGGCGGTCGGGCCGAAGCCGTAGGGCGCCTCGGTGCCGGACCACGGGATCGGCACCCGGCAGCCGTCGCGGTAGCCGTCCTGGCCGGCCTTGCGGAAGAAGGACGGGTCCTGGCGGACCTCGTCGGGCAGGTCGGTGACGTCCGGGAGGCCGAGCTCCTCGCCCTGGTAGACGTACGCGGAGCCGGGCAGCGCGAGCATCAGCAGGGTGGCGGCGCGGGCCCGGCGCAGGCCGAGCCCCCGGTCGCCGGGGGTGCGGATCTGGGTGCCCAGGCCCGGCGGGTTGGCGAAGCGGGTGGCGTGCCGGGTGACGTCGTGGTTGGAGAGCACCCAGGTGGTGGGGGCGTCGACCGGGCGCATCGAGTCGAGCGAGAGGTCGATCACCGAGCGCAGCTCGGCGGCGTCCCAGGAGGTGCCCAGGTACTGGAAGTTGAAGGCCTGGTGCAGCTCGTCGGGGCGGACGTAGTTGGCGGTGCGCTCGACGGTCGGGGTCCACGCCTCGGCGACGCCGATCCGCTGGCCCGGGTACTCGTCGAGGATCTTCCGCCAGCTGCGGTAGATCTCGTGCACGCCGTCCTGGTCGAAGAACGGCATGATGTCGTTGCCGAGCAGCTTGAGCTGGTCGCCGCCGCCGATGTCGGGCAGGCCGGGGGCCTTGACCAGGCCGTGGGCGACGTCGATCCGGAAGCCGTCGACGCCCATGTCCAGCCAGAACCGCAGGATCGAGCGGAACTCGTCGGCGACGGCCGGGTTCTCCCAGTTGAAGTCGGGCTGCTCGGGGGCGAACAGGTGCAGGTACCAGTCGCCGGGGGTGCCGTCGGGGTTCCCGGTGCGGGTCCAGGCCGGGCCGCCGAAGATGGACTCCCAGTCGTTGGGCGGCAGTTCGCCGTTCTCGCCCTTGCCGGGGCGGAAGTGGTAGCGCTCGCGCAGCGGGGAGGCCGGGCCCTCGCGCAGCGCGCGCTGGAACCACTCGTGCCGGTCGGAGGAGTGGTTGGGGACGAGGTCCACGATGATCCGCAGGCCCAGCCCGTGCGCGTCGCGGATCAGCGCGTCGGCGTCCAGCAGGGTGCCGAACATCGGGTCCACCGCGCGGTAGTCGGCCACGTCGTAGCCGGCGTCGGCCTGCGGGGAGGCGTAGAACGGCGAGAGCCAGACGGCGTCCACGCCGAGGTCGCGCAGGTAGGGCAGACGGCTGCGGATGCCGGGCAGGTCGCCCATGCCGTCACCGTTGGAGTCGGCGAAACTGCGCGGGTACACCTGGTAGATGACCGCATCCCGCCACCAGCCTCTCGACGCGCCGGTGCTTGCCTCGTGAGCGGTGGCGTCGGCGGCGGGCCGGGAGGTGTCGGCCAGGTTCTGGGTCATGGACGGTATCCCTTGGGACTAGAGAGCGGCAGGTCAGGACTTGGAGGCGCCGGCGGTCAGACCGGTGACCAGGTGACGCTGCACCAGGTAGAAGAGGACCGAGGACGGGATCGCGATCAGGACCGCGGTGGCCGCCATCAGGTTCCACTGGGCGTCGTGCTCGCTGACGAAGGTCTGCAGGCCGACGGCCAGGGTGTACTTGTCGGAGCTGAGCATGAAGGTGGAGGCGAAGGCCACCTCGGCCCAGGCGGTCAGGAAGGAGTAGAACGCGGCCACCGCCAGGCCCGGCCTGGCCAGTGGCAGGACCAGCCGCCAGAAGGTGCCGATCGGGGTGAGCCCGTCGACCCGGCCGGCCTCGTCGATCTCCACCGGGATGGTGTCGAAGTAGCCCTTCAGCAGCCAGGCGCAGTACGGCACGGTGGTGGTCGAGTACACCAGGATCAGGCCGAGGTAGCTGTCCAGCAGGCCGATTTCGGAGAGGATCGTGTACATCGGAACGATCAGGACCGCGATCGGGAACATCTGGGTGACCAGCAGCGACCACATCAGCGGCTTGTGCCCGGGGAAGCGCATCCGGGAGACGGCGTAGCCGGTGGTGGCGGCGATCAGCACGCCGAACACCGTGGTCACCCCGGAGACCAGGAACGCGTTGCCGAACCAGGTGAAGAAGTCGGTGTCGAACAGCACCTTGTGGTAGTTCGACAGCGTCATCTTGTCGAGGATCTCGCCGGGGTGGAGGTAGTCGGTCTTGTCCGGGCCGAGCGAGACGTAGAGGATCCAGACCACCGGGAACAGCGCGATCAGGCTGGCCAGGATCAGGGCGCCGTGGGCCAGCGCCTTGCCCAGCGGGCCGGACTCGCCGCGGCGGCGGGCCTTGGCCGGCTTGGCGGCCGCCACCGGGGCGGCGAGGACGGTGGGTCGTTCGGTGGTGGTGCTCATCGGGGTTACCTGCCTTCGTGGGTCGCTTGGTTACCGGTCGGCGTCAGCCGTTGGCCTGCTCGTTGCGGGCGAGCCAGCGCCGGTAGAAGGAGGTGAAGACGATGAGGATGGACAGCAGGATCACGCCGTACGCGGCGGACTGCGCGTAGTCCCGGGGCTGCTGGCCGAAGCCGAGCCGGTAGGCCCAGGTGACCAGCAGCTGGGCGTCGGGCGCGCCGTTGGCGCCGAACAGCAGGAAGATGACGGCGAACTGGTTGAACGTCCAGATCACGCCGAGCAGCACCACGGTCGAGGAGACGGTGCGCAGCCCGGGCAGGGTGACGTGGCGGAACCGCTGCCAGGCGGTGGCGCCGTCCATCTCGGCGGCCTCGTACAGCTCGGCCGGGATCGACTGCAGGCCGCCGAGCAGCGAGATCATCATGAACGGCACGCCGACCCAGGTGTTGACCAGGATCGCGGCCGCCTTCTGCGCCACCGGGTCGTCGAGCCAGCCGGGCTCGGGCAGGTGCAGGGCGGAGAGCAGGCCGTTGACGGCGCCGCCGTCGGCGAGCATCAGGCGCCAGGAGAAGACGGTGACGAAGGTCGGCACGGCCCAGGGCAGGATCAGCAGCATCCGGTAGACGGCGCGGCCGCGCAGCTTCTGGTTGAGCAGCAGGGCGAGGCCGAGGCCGATGGTGTAGTGCAGGCAGACGCAGAGCGCCGTCCAGGCGATGGTCCAGACGAAGTGCGACCAGAAGCGGTCGTACGAGCCCGGGCCCCAGAGGATGTCGGCGTAGTTGTCGAAGCCGACGAAGTGGTAGCTGGCCGGGATCTCGTTGACGCCGATCGTGCGGGCGGCGTTGAGGCTGTTGGCGTCGGTGAGGGTGAGCCAGATGCCCTCGGCGAGCGGGTAGAGCACCAGCCCGCCGAGCACCAGCACGACCGGCGCGATCATCGCGTAGGCGTACCAGTGCTTGGCGTACGAGCGCTTGAGGCGCTCCATCAGGCCCGGACGCGGATCGCGCTCCCGGCTGCCCTGGCCGGTGGCGCCCTGCACGGCGACTGACATTGTTCGACACCTTCTCGGAGGAGGTCCGCCGCCTCGCTTCGGCGACTGCTGCTACGGGTCTGGCCGTCCGGCCCGCCGGGAGGTGGCGGCGGGCCGGACGGCCGGGTGGACTACTTGGCGAAGCCCGGGAGGAGCTTGGCGTAGTCGGTGGCGACGGTGTTCAGACCGTCCTGGGTGCCGGTGCCCTGGACGACCTTGCCGAGGTTGGTGCCGAGCGAGGCGAACAGCGAGCTGTACTCGGGGAGTTCGGGGCGCGGCTTGGCGCTGGTGAGCACGGCCTGGAAGCCGGCGATGCCGGGGTCGGCCTTGACCTCGGGGGTGAAGGCGTCGGCGCGGGTCGGCAGGGTGGAGTTCTTCTGCGCGATGAAGGCCTGGCTCTCGGCCGAGGTCATGAAGGCGGCGAACTTCTCGGCGGCGGCCTTGTGGGCCTTGTCCGCACCCGCGTAGACGGAGATGTTGTGACCGCCGGTGGGGGCGCCGGCCTTGCCAGCGGAGCCGGCCGGGACGGGGGCGATGCCGAGGTTGGTCTTGTCGGCGAACGCGGAGCCCTTGTAGATGTTGGTGATCTCCCAGGGGCCCTGGATGATCGCCGCGACCTTGCCGCTGTTGAAGGCGTCCATCATGTGCGCGTAGGCGTCGGTGGTGACGTCGGCCTTGGCGGTGCCCGGCGCGGTGAACAGCGACTTGTAGGTCTCGATGCCCTTGACGGCCTCGGGCGAGGCGATGGTGATCTTCTTGCCGGCGGCGTCGACGGTGTCGGTGCCCTCGCCGAACAGGAACGGCATCGCGTAGTAGCCGTCGGCGGCCTTCAGCCAGAAGCCGTCCACGCCGGCCTTGTCCTTGACGGTGGCGGCGGCGGTCTTCAGCTCGTCCCAGGTCTTCGGCGGGGCGGTGATGCCGGCCTTGGTGAAGAGCTCCTTGTTGTAGAGCAGGCCCAGGGTGTCGGTGACCAGCGGGATGCCGTAGATCTTGCCCTCGTACTTGGCCTGCTGGATCAGCGTGGGCTGGAAGGCGGCGGAGTCGGCGGCGGCCGGGGTGCCGTCGAGCGGCTCCAGGTAGCCGGCCTTGGCGAAGGCGGCGGTCCAGCCGACCTCGGAGCGGAACACGTCCGGAGCGCCCTTGGCCCCCATGGCGGTCTGGAGCTTGTTCTGCGCCTGGTCGAACGGCACGTTGACGAAGTCGACCTTGACGTTCGGGTTGGCGGCCTCGAACTTCTTGGTGAGCTCCTGGTAGTTCGGCGCCTCGTTGGTCGCGTTCGACGTGTCCCAGTAGGTGAGGGTGACCGGCCCGTCGGCCTTGCCGTCCGAGCTGGAGCCGCTGCTGCCACAGGCAGCCATCGAGACCGCGAGGGCCACAACGAGGGCAGAGGCCGCGATGCCACGCCGCATGAGAACTCCTTGGGAGGGTGGGGGTGCCCGAGATGTTGCGAGACAGGCGCATAATGGCTGCCTCGCGCCGACCGCACCGTTGCTGCCGTCGGGCTGGAAGGAAGTTAACAGCGGCGCAATCATCACCGAAAGTCCTTGCAGCAAGTTTCTGCAAGATTCGCCGATCGTTACGCCCGCGTGTCCTGGACGTAGCCGCACGGTAGTTGACAGTGGAACGTCCTGTTGTGCTTTGTCCGTTTCGCCCCGGTGCTCGGCCGGGCGGAAAATACGCTGGGTTGCGGCAAGCCCCTTGCAGCAGACTGGGCGCATGCTGATCAGAACCGCCACGCGGGAAGAACTGCCGCTGCTGTGCGCACTCGAACGGGCCGCCGGGGCGCCGTTCGCGGCCATCGGGATGCCGGAGATCGCGCAGGACGAGCCGCCCGCCCCGGAGGAGCTCGCCCACTTCCTGGACGAGGGCGTCGCGCTGGTCGCGCTGGACGCCGGGGGCGCGCCCGTCGCCTATCTGCTGGCCGAGCCGGTGGACGGCGCCCTGCACATCGAACAGGTCTCCGTCCACCCCGGCCACGCCCGCCGGGGGATCGGGCGGGCGCTGATCGAGCACCTGGCCGCGGGCACCGACGCGCCCGCCCTGACCCTCACCACGTTCGCCGACGTGCCCTGGAACGCGCCCTACTACGCCCGCTGCGGCTTCCGGCCGCTCACCGCCGGCGAGGTCACCCCCGGTCTGCGGGAGATCCGCCGCCGGGAGGCCGAGCACGGCCTGGACCGCTGGCCCCGGCTCTGCATGCGCCGGGAGCTCCCGGCGCGCTGACGGCCCGGCCCGGCCGGCTCACCACCGACCGGGCCTCGCCACCGGCGCCGGGCCTCACCACCGGCCGGGCGTCACCACCGACCGGGCCCCACCACCGGCCGGGCGTCACCACCGGCCGGGCCTCGCCACCGGCCGGGCCTCACCCCGGTCCGGCTCAGCTCACGCCGAGGCGCAGCACCGTCGTCGAGCGGAACTCCTCCCCGGGCCGCAGCTCGGTGCGGGGGAACTCCGGGTGGTGCGGGGAGTCCGGGAAGTGCTGGGTCTCCAGCGCGACCCCGGCGAACGGCCCGTACGGGACTCCGCTCGCGCCGGTCACCGCGCCCTGGAACTTGTTGGCCGTGTAGACCTGGAGTCCCGGTTCGGTGGTCAGCACCTCCAGCGTGCGGCCGCCGACCGGGTCCTCCAGCAGCGCCGCCCGGGCCGGAGTGCCGTCGGCCGGGCGCGGGCGGAGCACCCAGTTGTGGTCGTAGCCGCCGGGCCCGGTCAGCTGCGGGTGGTCGTCGTGCACCGACTTGCCGATCGGCCGGGCGACGGTGAAGTCGAACGGCGTGCCGGCCACCGGCTCGGTCCGGCCGTAGGGGATCTGGCGCGCGTCGGCCGGGGTGTAGGCGTCGGCGTCGAGGGTGAGCAGGTGGCCGAGGACGTCCCCGTTGCCCTCGCCGGCCAGGTTGAAGTACGCGTGGTTGGTCAGGTTGATCACGGTCGGCGCACCGGTGACGGCGCGGTAGGCGATCGTCAGCTCGCCGGCGGAGCTCAGCGTGTACTCGACGGTGACGTCGAGCGCGCCGGGGAAGCCCTGGTCGCCGTCGGGGCTGTGCAGGTGCAGCCGGACGCCGGCGGGCAGTTGCTCGGCCTCCCACATCCGGTGCGCGAAGCCGTCCGGGCCGCCGTGCAGGGTCACACCGTCGCCGGTCGGGGCGAGCGGGTGCTCCTCCCCGTCGATGGTCACCCGGCTGCCGTCGATGCGGTTGGCGTAGCGGCCGACGACGGTGCCGTAGTGCCGGGCCGGGCCGAGGATGTCGGCCAACCGGTCGGAGGAGAGCAGCAGTTGGCCGGACCGGCCGGCGCGGTCGGGGGCGCTCAGGGTGTGCAGGGTGGCGCCGAGGGTGAGCACGCTCGCCTCGTACGGGCCGGCCCGCAGGGTCCAGCGCTCGATCGCGGCGCCCGCGCCCGCGGGTTCGAGGGGTTCGCGCCGCACACTCGTCGGCTGCGAGCCGTTCGCCGGGGTCGCCATGGCCTGCTCCTCACTGGCGGCCGCGGCGTGCCGCGGCCCCTGGTACCGGGTCCGTCCGGGGCCCGCAGCCCCGTGGGCCAGCCTAGTCAGCGGGGCGGCGGCGTGGGCGCTCCTGACGCTCCCGCGCGCCGCTGCGCCGCCTCCGTCCGCCGGGCTGTTCCCGCCGGGCTGCTTCCGTCGAGCTGTTCCCGCCGCGTCGTTCCGAGCCGCACGGGCCGAACGCCGGGGCGGACGCGCTAGTCCGCCGTGCCGTCGCGCTGCTCGGGCGGCATGCCGAGCGCCGAGGCCAGGCCGTCCGGCCCGCTGCCCGCCTTGCGGTAGACGGCCGCCAGCCGGCGGTTGACCAGGCTCAGGTGGACCCCCAGCTCCTCGGCGATCCGCTGCGGCGGCACACCCCGGACGGCCAGCCGGGCGACGTCCCACTCGGGCTGGCTGAGCATCTCCCGGACGTCCCCCAGCCGGTTGGGCCGCAGGCCGTAGTTGGCCAGCTCGCGGCGGGCCTGCTCGACCAGGCCGTCGGCGGCGCAGTGCTGGGCCAGCTCGATGCCCTGGTACAGGTACTCCTGGGCGTCCTCCAGCCGGCCGACCCGGCGCAGCGCGGCACCGAGGTCCACCAGGGCGACGGCGTGCTCGTAGCCGGCGGGCGACTGGCCGAGGTGCCGCACGGCCTGTTCCAGCAGCTCCACCGCCTGCTGGCCGTCCTCGATCTGGGCGTGCAGCCGCAGCGCGGTGCCGATCGCCGAGGCGGTGCCGAACCGGCGGGCGTCCCGGACGGACCGCTCCGCGTACATGCGGGCGCGCTCGGGCTCGTCCGCCGCGAGCGCGATGGCGAGGTGGCCGGCCCAGGGCGCCCAGACCGTGTTGTGCCAGCCCCGGGCGTCGAGCTGGGCACCGGCCTCGGTGAGCGCGGCGGCGGCCCCGGCGTTGCGGCCCTTGGCGAGCAGCAGCTTGCCGTACAAGGAGGCGGCGTCCGGCAGCACCATCGCGGTCTCGTGGTACGGCGGGCTGAAGCCGAACCCGCTCGCGAGCTCCCAGGCCTCGTTGATCCGGCCGCGGGCGATCAGGGTGTCCACCAGGACACCGACCGCGTCCCAGGCGAGCGGCAGCTTCGGACCGATCCGCTCGGAGAGCCGCAGGGCGCGGCGCAGGAAGTCCTCCGCCTCGGCGAGCAGGCCGCGGCGGAACCGGGCCAGGCCCATCAGGAAGTACGCGAAGCCGCGGTGGGCACCGCTCCAGCCGGCCACCTCGAACTGGACGATGGCGTCCCCGAACAGCCGCTCGGCCTGGGCGATGCGGTCGCTGTAGGTGTACGAGAGGCCGAGCGTGGCGGGCAGTTCGAAGCCCCAGGTGTTGTCGGTCCAACCGAGGCCCTTGGGCAGCCGGCCCTGGTCGAGGACCTGGTCGGCGTGGCGCAGCACCTCGGCGGAGGGCTCGCCGCGCAGGGTGAGGTCCCAGGTGCGCAGCGCGAGGACCGCCCGGTCGGCGGCCTCGCGGCCGGTGAGGCTGCGGCAGAGCGCGCCCAGCCGCTCGGAGCGGGCCGGCCCGTTCTCCTCGGACTTGCGGTAGGCGTGCCACATGAACGAGGCGGCCTCCAGCCGGAGCCGCCCGGCCGGGTCGTCGACCGTCTTCTCGGCCTCCTCCTGGCAGACCCGGGCGGCCTCGCCGAGCTGGCCGCTGTGCGCGAGCACCTCCGAGAGCCGGAAGGTCGCGTCCACCCGCAGCGCGGGGCGCAGCGGACCCTCCTCGGGGTCGAGCGCGAGCCGCAGCTGGTTGACGGTGGCGACGGGGTCGGTCAGCAGGGCGGAGCAGCCGAGCTCGTAGAGCACCTCGGCGCGGTCCTCGTCGTCCGGCGGCTCGGCGAGCGCGCGGTGCAGGCAGCGCTGGGCGGCCTCGGGCGCGCCGATCAGCAGGTGCTCCTGCGCCGCCCGGCGCAGCTTGCGGACGGTGCGGTCGTCGCCCTCGCCGGGGAAGGTCTCGACCAGGTGGCGGGAGGCGGCAAGCAGGCCGAGTCCGGCGTGCTCGATCTCGGCGGCGGCCACGCCGTGCATGCCGGTGCGGGTGGACTCCGGCATGGTGTTGTAGATCGAGCTGCCGATCAGCGGGTGGACGAACTCCAGGTTCCCGTTGGGCGTCTGGGTGAGGACCCGCTGGCGGCGCAGCTGCTTGATGGATTCGCGGGAGCCCTCGGCACTCTGGGTGGAGATCCGGGCGGCGAGGTCGGGCCGGATGTCGGTGCCGAGCATGGCGGCGGCCCAGGCGAACCGCAGGGTGGTGGCGCCGAGCCGGTCCAACCAGCCCTTGAGGGTCATCCCGGTGGCGTCGACGGCGAGTTCGCGCAGCTGTTGGGAGTTCTCCTCGACCGGGTCGAGGTCCTGGTCACGGACCTGGTCGAGCAGGGCGACGGCCTCGTACGGGTTGCCGTTGACGACGTTCCAGAACTCGTAGCAGAAGGAGTCCTCGGCCTTCGCCCCGAACTCGGCGCGGATCATGTCGGTGACGGAGACCAGCGAGAGCCGGCTCAGCTCGTGCCGGCGGGTGGCGAGCCCGGTGACCGCGGTCCGCTGCTCCTGGGCCTCGGGCTGCCAGTCGGCGGCGTCCTCCCGGTAGGCGAAGACCAGCAGGACGGGCAGTTCACGCGCCCGGACGGCGAACTGGGTGAGCCAGCCGAGCGATTCGAGGTCGGCCCAGTGCAGGTCGTCGACGATCATCACCAGCGGGGCACGGCGCGGGGCGAGCTGGGTGAGGACGTAGTCGAGGCCGTCGCGCACGCCCTGCGGGTCGAGGCGCCGGGCCCCGGACTTCGGCTGCTTGAGGCCCATGGCCGGTCCGACGACCTCCTCCCAGGTGCCCATCACCTGGCGGAACACATCGGGTTCGAGGCTGCCGAGGACGGGCTGGAGCAGCTGGCGCAGGACGTGGTACGGCTCGTTGAACTGGCGTTCGCCGCCGCGTGCGAAGAGCACCGTGGCGCCTTCGCGCAGCTTGGCGATCCGGCGGACCTCGTGGAGCAGACTGGTCTTGCCGATACCGGGCCGGCCGGAGAAGGTGAGCAGCTCGCCGATCTCGGTGCCGCCGGCGGCGAACTCGCGGCAGAGCTTCTCCACCGAGGCCTCGGCCGAGCGGAGTTCGGCATCGCGGTCGCGCAGCCTGACCCGGGGTGACAGGGCGTCCGTCTCCCGCCCGCCGGTGACCGCCCCCGCCCGAAGTTCGTGTCCCTGCTCGGTCACCGTCGTGCCTCCGCCTCGCTGTTCCCTGCCCGTGGAGCCGAGATTAGCGCCGCCGGGGGCGCGTTGCGTGGCATTCGCGCAGGCTGGGGCGGAGATTGAGGGTTCGGACGGCTTGCCAAGGGCAATTGCCCTATATCCCTAACGTCCGATCATTGCATCAGATACTCTACGGCATTCTCATCGAGTTGATCTTGCCATGCGGGCCACCCCCGTGGGAACACTTCGCGCCAACTCCCCCACAATCAGCACCAGTACCGCCAGCGCCCCCACCCTCCGCCGCACCGGGAGTCCGATGTCTGACGACACCTCACTTCAGCTTCCGTTCCCGCACCGCCGCAGCCCCCACGGCCCCTACGCCACCGAGCTGCACCGCGCCTGGCTGACCCGGCACCCACTGCTCCCCGACCCGGCCCACCCGTCCTACGCCCACTGGGACGTGGTCGACCTCGCGGCCCTCGGCTACCCCGACAGCGGGCCGGACGAACTCGCCCTGGCCGCCGACCTGATGGGCTTCTACTTCCTCTTCGACGACCAGTTCGACGGACCGCTGGGCCGCCGCCCCACCGAGGTCGCCCCGATCTGCGAGCGGCTGATCGCCGTCCTGCACGGCGCCCGCCCCGACGCCTCCTCCCCCGTCGAGACGGCGTTCGCCGACCTCTGGGACCGCAGCGTGCGCGGCATGCCCGCCCGCTGGCAGGCCCGCGCGGCCTACAACTGGGAGTGGTACCTGGCCAGTCACCCGGCCGAGGCCGCCGGGCGGATCTCCGACCGACCGCCGGACCGCGACGGCTACCTGGTGCTCCGGCGGGGCACCGCCGCGATGGAGACGATCTTCGACATGGTGGAGCGCCTCGGCAACTTCGAGGTGCCCGCCGCCGTCCTCCACCACCCGGTCCTGCGTCAACTCCGCCAGCTCGCCGCCGACATACCGTCCCTCAGCAACGACGTCCGGTCCTTCCCGCTGGAGGCCCCGCGCGGCGACGTCAACAACCTGGTGATGATCGTGCAGCGCGAGCGCCGCTGCTCGGCCGAGGAGGCCTGCGCCGTGGTGATGGCCGAGGCCCAGCTGATGGTCGAGCGCTGCCGCGAGCTGCACGGTCGACTCCCCGACGTCTTCCGGGAGCTGGGCCTGGCCCGGGTGGAGCGGGCGATCGCCGGCCGGTACGCCGACGGCCTGGTCACCTGGCTGGCCGGCTACCTCAGCTGGGAATCGCGCACCGGCCGCTACCAGTCCGCCTGAACCGGACCGCCGCGGACCGGAGCCGGCGCGGCACCCGGTGGGGCCGGCGGCGGAAATCGGCCGGAACGCGCACCCTCCGTGGGCGCTTCCCGTACGGACGGTAGCCGCGGCCGCCGTCCCCGGCTAGGGTGCCAGGGCGTGTCCGACACGCCCAGCGGCGGGCGCCCCGGCGGCGCCCTGCCCGCGTGTGCGGCCGTACCCTCCGCCGGGCCGCCGGTCCGCGGCCCGGCGCGCCGCCCGGCCCGCGTGCCGCGGCGGCGCCCCCGACAGCGCGAGGAGGCACCCACCACATGACGGTCTACCTGTCCCCGGGGCAACCCGGCAGCATCGTCGCCTACCGGTCCCGCTACGAGCACTGGATCGGCGGCCGCTGGACGCCGCCGGTCCGCGGTGAGTACTTCGAGAACCCCAGCCCGGTCACCGGCGAGGTCTTCACCGAGATCGCCCGCGGCACCGCCGAGGACATCGAGGCCGCCCTCGACGCCGCCCACGCCGCCGCCCCGGCCTGGGGCCGCACCCCGCCCGCCGACCGCGCCCAGGTGCTGCTGCGAATCGCCGACCGGATAGCCGATCACCTGGAGGAGCTGGCGGTCGCCGAGAGCTGGGACAACGGCAAGCCGGTGCGCGAGACGCTGGCCGCCGACCTGCCGCTGGCCGTCGACCACCTGCGCTACTTCGCCGGTGCCCTGCGCGCCCAGGAGGGCGGCCTCTCCCAGCTGGACGAGGACACCGTGGCGTACCACTTCCACGAACCGCTGGGCGTGGTCGGCCAGATCATCCCGTGGAACTTCCCGATCCTGATGGCGGTCTGGAAGCTCGCCCCGGCGCTGGCGGCCGGCAACGCGGTGGTGCTCAAGCCCGCCGAGCAGACCCCGGCGTCGATCCTGCTGCTGGCCGAGCTGACCGCGGACCTGCTGCCGCCCGGCGTGCTCAACGTGGTCAACGGCTACGGCCTGGAGGCCGGCCGCCCGCTGGCATCCAGCAGCCGCATCCGCAAGATCGCCTTCACCGGCGAGACCACCACCGGCCGGCTCATCTCCCAGTACGCCAGCGGCAACCTGATCCCGGTCTCGCTGGAGCTCGGCGGAAAGAGCCCCAACCTGTTCTTCGCCGACGTCGCGGCCGAACAGGACGCCTTCTACGACAAGGTGTTGGAGGGCTTCGCGATGTTCGCCCTCAACCAGGGCGAGGTCTGCACCTGCCCGAGCCGGGCGCTGATCCAGTCCGCGGTCTACGACCGGCTGCTCGCCGACGGCCTGGAGCGGGTCCGGACCATCCGCCAGGGCAATCCGCTGGACACCGAGACCCAGGTCGGCGCGCAGGCCAGCGACGACCAGCTGAAGAAGATCCTCTCGTACATCGAGATCGGCCAGGCCGAGGGGGCCAAGGTGCTGACCGGTGGTGAGCGGGCCGACCTCGGCGGGTCGCTGGCCGGCGGCTACTACGTGACACCCACCGTGTTCGAGGGCGTCAACAGCATGCGGATCTTCCAGGAGGAGATCTTCGGCCCGGTCCTCGCGGTCACCCGCTTCGAGGACTTCGACGACGGCATCGCCCAGGCCAACGACACCCCGTACGGGCTCGGCGCGGGCGTCTGGAGCCGGGACGGCAACACCGCCTACCGGGCCGGCCGGGCCATCCAGGCCGGGCGGGTCTGGACCAACTGCTACCACCTCTACCCCGCGCACGCGGCCTTCGGCGGGTACAAGAACTCCGGCATCGGCCGCGAGACCCACAAGGCGGTGCTGGAGCACTACCAGCAGACCAAGAACCTGCTGGTGAGCTACTCCCCCGACGCCCTCGGCTTCTTCTAGACCACCGCTTCCGGGCCGCGGCGGGCGCAGCGCCCGCGGGCGGCGGCCCCGGTGACACGAAAACGCGGAGTGGGAAGTCGAACCGGCCGACTTCCCACTCCGCAACCACTCCCCGTGGTCCGCGGCGCGACACCCCGTTCGAGGTGCCCCACCGCGTTTCTCCCGAGCTCACACCCCGAGCAGCCGCGCCTTGGCCGTCGCGAACTCCTCGGGGGTGAGCAGGCCCTGCTGGGCCAGCCGGCCCAGGTCGGAAAGCTTGTCGGCGATGTCCGGCGCACCGGCCTGCGCACCGGCCTGCGCTCCGGCCTGTGCACCCGCCGGCACGGCGGCCGGCACCGGCGGCCCGGCCTGCTGGGCCTGCTGGGCCTGCTGGGCCTGCAGCTGGGCGATCGCCTCGTTCTGGTCCAGCTCGCCCTGCCGGCGGCCGGCCGCGCTGCGGCCCGCCGCGTACGCGGCGCCGCCCACCACCAGCCCGCGCACCAAGGGCGCGCCCACCGGCCGCATCACCCGCACCGGACGGATCGGGCGCAGAGGTCGGAACATGGCGTCCTCACTTCCCGGCCGCGCGGTGCGCCTCGGCGGCGCGGACGGCCTCGTCGATGTGCTCCGGCGGGATCCGGACGCCCGAGGCGATCCGCCCGCCGACCGCGCGCAGCGCCTCGGCGCCCTCCTGCGCCCAGACGTGCTCGATCAGCACCAGCAGCGCCACCGTTCCCGGCGTCAGCAGCTCGGCCGCCTCCTGGGCGTCCTCCGGTCCGATCAGCGGCAGCGCGGCGTGCCCGTCCGGGACGACGCCCCGCAGGTCCTCGAAGTCCGCGAGCTCGCCGTAGGTCGCCTCCCCGTCCGGGTGGCGGGTGACCACCAGGGAGTCGATCACCCGGACGTCACCCCCGGTGCGCAGCTTGCCGAGCGCGGTGGCCGCCTCGACGGTGATGGTCTGCTGGGGGAACGTCAGGACGAGCAGTTCGGCCGGACCCATGGGGCTCCCTTCTACGAGCAAATCGCCCATATCGGGATCTAAGCACATGAATATCGAAAATCACCGACGCGCCGCCGACATGCCCGGACACGCCCGGCGGACGCCTTAGACAGGAGTCCCGTCCCTTCACCTCCGGGAGACCTCATGACCATCGCCATCGCCAAGCTCTCCGACCCGACCGTCCGCGCCGCCGTCGCCGCGATCAACGCGGGCGACCGAGCGGCCTTCGTCGCCCTGCTCACCGAGGACGCCACGATGTCCGACGACGGCTCCGACCGCGACCTGGCGGACTGGATCGACCGCGAGATCTTCTCCAGCCGCGGCCACATGGACGTCCAGTCCGAGGCGGACGGCGGCCGCTCGCTGGTCGCCAACTACAGCAACGAGACCTGGGGCGAGATGCGCACCGCCTGGCGCTTCGTCGTCGACGGCAACCGGATCAGCCGCTTCGAGACCGGCCAGGCCTGACACCGCTCAGGACGGCCCGACGTCCCCCGGAACAGCCTGACGCCGCTCAGGACAGCCCGAGGCAGCCGCGCACCGCGTGGATCAGCCGGCGGGAGCGGACGTCCCCCGTCACCCCGGGCTGCATGCCGTTGGTGACGTAGCCGAAGCCGAGGCCGAGCTCCGGGTCGGCGAAGCCGAGCGAGCCGCCCCGGCCCGGGTGGCCGAAGCTCGCCGGCGAGGCCATCAGCGCGGTCGGGCCGTGCCGGAAGAAGCCGAGGCCGAAGGTCGAATTGACGATCAGCACCCGGTCCGGCCCGCTGACCACCGGCCCGGCCGCGCGGGCCAGCACCTCCGGTCCCAGCAGCGGCGGCAGCGCCGTCCCCGGCGCACCGCCGTGCCGGTCGGCCGCGCCGACGAGCGCCGCGTAGAAGCGGGCCAGCGATCGCGCGGTGCCGATCCCGCCCGCCCCGGGGATCTCGGCGGCCTGCACCGCCGGATCGTTGAGGTCCACGCCGGGCCGCACCGAGGCGAACGCCCGGGCGGTCAGCGAGGCCGGGTCCTGGTAGGCGTCCCGCACCGCCTGCTTGGGACGCAGCCGCAGCCCGCTCGGGCCGGTCCGGGCGGCCTCCGGCGCGGGCAGGTCCACCAGCCGGCCGACCCGCGGCGCGGCCCCGGCCGGCAGCCCGATCCACAGGTCGAGCCCGAGCGGCCGGGCGATCTCCTCGGCGAAGTACTGGCCCACCGTGCGCCCGCTCACCCGGCGGACCACCTCGCCGACCAGCCAGCCGAACGTGTAGGGGTGGTAGCCGTGCGCGGTGCCGGGCTCCCAGGCGGGCGCCTGGGCGGCCACGGCCGCGGCCGCCCGCTCCCAGGTGAGCACGTCCTCCAGCCGCAGCGGCACGTCCAGCGCCGGCACGCCGGCCTGGTGCGAGAGCAGCCAGCGCACCGGCACGCCGCCCTTGCCCGCCGCCGCGAACTCCGGCCAGTACGAGGTGACCGGCGCGTCCAGGTCGAGCTGCCCGCGCTCGGCCAGCAGCAGCGCCGTGGTGGCGGTCAGGCCCTTGGTGACCGAGCGCAGCACCTGCGCGGTGTCCGCCGTCCACGGCACGGCCGGCGCGGGCCGCCCGCCGACCTCGGGCCGGGCGTCGCCGCCCCACAGGTCGACCACCTTGCGCCCGCGCACGTACAGCGCGAACGCCGCGCCGAGCTCGCCGTACTCGCGGAAGTTCCGCGCGAAGGCCTCCCGTACGGGCTCGAAGCCCTCGGCCGTCTCGCCCCAGATCTCCACCACCGCGCGCCACCCGGAGTCGTCCGAATTCTGTCGTGCCCGCGTTCGAACCGGGCCCGGAAACCCTAACCTGTCCGTCATGACCAACCCTGCCGAAGAACTGCTGGACGTCGTCGACGAGCACGACCGGGTGATCGGGACCGCCCCGCGCGGAGAGGTGTACCGGCGGGGGCTGACCCACCGCTGCGTCTTCATCCTGGTCCGTGACCGGGCCGGACGGATCTTCGTTCACCGGCGCACCGACACCAAGCTGTTCGCGCCGGGCTTCCACGACATGTTCGTCGGCGGAGTGGTCGGCGCCGGTGAGACGTACGCGAGCGCGGCGGTCCGCGAGGCCGAGGAGGAGCTCGGCGTCAGCGGGATCGAGCCCCGCCCGCTGCTCAAGTTCCTCTTCCGGCAGGAGCAGGAGCGGCTCTCCTGGTGGTGCGACCTCTACGAGGCGCAGTGGGACGGCCCGGTCGCGCCGCAGGAGTCCGAGGTCGCCTGGCACGCCTGGCTGACCCCGGCGGAGCTGGACGCCCGGCTGGCCCGCGACGCGTTCGTCCCGGACGGCCTGGAGGCCTACCGCCGCTACCGGGAACTGCGCGCGGTCTAGGGCCGCAGCCGGGTACCGCCGGGCACCGGGCAAGATCCACGGCGGCCGCGCCGGGCGGATAGGGTGGCGCCCATGGCTTCCCGTACGCCGTCGGCGGCGCCCACGTCCCCGCGCACCGGCCGGAGCGGCGCCCGGGCCGCCGGCAGCACCGACACCCCGGGCGGCCCGACGCCGGACACCACGGCACCCGCCACCGCGCCCGCGCCCGTCCGGGCCCGGAAGGGCGGCCGGGCCGAGCAGGACACCCGGGCCCGGCAGGGCGCCCCGGCCGAGGAGAGCAGCCCGGCCGAGGAGAGCACCCCGGCCGGGAAGGGCGCCGACCGGAGCGGCGAGCGGCCGCGCCGGCGGCTCAGCGTGGACGAGCGGCGCGAGCAGCTGATCGCCGTCGCGCTGGAGCTGTTCAGCCGGCGCCCGCCCGAGGAGGTGTCGATCGACGACATCGCGGCCGCCGCCGGCGCCTCCCGCCCGCTGGTCTACCACTACTTCCCCGGCAAGCAGGCGCTGTACGAGGAGTCGCTGCGCCGGGCCGGCCGCGAGCTGGCCGGCCGCTTCGAGGAGCCGGCCGACGGCCCGCTCTCCGAGCGGCTGTACCGGGTGATGGGCCGCTACCTGGACTTCGTGCAGAGCCACGGCCCCGGCTTCGCCGCGCTGCTGCGCGGCGGCTCGGTGGCGGCCAGCGCCGGGACGTCCGCGGTGATCGACGAGGTCCGGCGGGCCGCGCACGACCAGATCCTGTCCCACCTGGCGGTCCCCTCGCCCAGCCCGGGCCTGCGGCTGACCGTCCGCGCCTGGATCGCCAACGCCGAGATCACCTCGCTGGAGTGGCTGGCCGACCGCTCGGTGCCGCTGGAGGAGCTCCAGCTCCACCTGGTCCAGGAGTTCGTGGCGGCCCTGACCCTGACCGCCGCCCGGGAGCCCGCGCTGGCCGCCGAGCTGGCCGGCTTCTTCGCCGCCGAGCGCCCCGACGGCCCGACCGGCCGGCTGGTGCGCGAACTCGCCGTCCTGTTCGCCGACCCCGGCATCGCCGGCGCCGTCGCCGCGCTGGTGGTCGAGCCCGCGAACTGACCGGACGCCGGTTCTGCCACAGCGGCGGCCTCTGATAGGAATGTGACCGGAATCTGACGGCGCGCCGGTCACCGGCGCGCCCGGACCCACCGAACCACCGAACGCACACGCAGCAGAGCGGGGGGCTCATCAGTTGACCCAGGACGGCCAGTTCAGCGCGGAGGCCAATCCCTTCGCCCCGGCCGAGCAGGTGTCCGCGACGCTCGGCGCGCTCACCGAAGGCCTCTTCGACAAGCACACCTCGCGCCACCCGGCGGCTTCGCTGACGGCACTGCGCGGCGGCGCCCACCCGGCGGCCGAGGCCCTGTTCAACCTTCCGCTGGCGCCCAACGGCCCGGTGCACGACGCCGTCGACCGGCTCGGCACCGTGGTCACCGCCGGCACGGCCCGCCCGGGCACCGGAGCCCCGCTGGCCGAGCCGGCCGGCGAGGCGCTGCTGGCCCGCTACGGCGGCGGCCCGGTCCGCGGCGCGGTGGCCGACCGGGGCACCCCCTCGGCCGCACTGTTCGAGCTTCCGGTGGCCGGCGAGATCGCCGCCCCCGAGCTGCGCCCGCCGTTCGCCGCCGCGCTGGCGGCGCTCGCCGCCGGGCAGCAGACCCGCCAGCCGGTCGAGCTGGCCACCGGCGCCGGCGCCGAGGTCCGCCTGGTCGTCCCGCCCGGCTTCCACCCGCTGACCTCCCCCGGCGGCCCGGTCGGCGTCTCCGCCCGTACCGTGCCCACCGGCGCGGACGCCGTGGCCACCGTCAAGGGCCTCGACCCGGCCACCGGCGCGGCCGCCGCCGAGCTGACCGCGCATCTGGCCGAGGTCGCCGAAGAGCTGTTCAGCGGCACCGGTCCGGCGCCGCGCCGCGACTTCGCGGTGATCGCCGCCTCCCTGGCCGACGCCATCACCACCTCGGGCACGGTCTACGCCGGCGTCTGCGCCCTGGAGGTGGCCGGTCGCCCGACCGACGCCACCCTGGTGGTCTCGCTCGCCCGGCACCCGCTGCCGATCGCCGGGCTCGCCACCGAACTGGCCACCGTCCGCCGGCACGCCGAGGTCTGGACGGTGCTGCTGCCGGCCGGCCCGGCCGCCGTCCTGGTCGAGGGCCGCAGCGTCCCCGTCCCCGCTCCGCTGGCCGCCGACGGCCGGCGGCGCTGGGCGGTCACCTCGGTGGTGGAGGCGTTCGTCCCGCTGCCGGACGGCGTCTCGGTGCTCTGCGTCCAGCTCGCGACCGCTCAGCCGCAGGACTGGGACCTGTACACGGAGGCCTTCGCCGAGCTGCTGAAGAGCGTGCAGTTCGGCTGGGACGGCGTGGCCGGGCAGCTCACCCCGCCGGCGCACGCCTTCACGCCGGTGGCGACCGCGACGCCCGCCCGGGGCGTACCGGCCGAGCCCTTCCCCGCCGCCACCGAGCCCGCGTCCGAACCCGCGCCCGCGTTCGCGTCCGCCGAGGAGCCGCCCGCCGACGCCACGCCGCTGCCGGTCCACCTGCGCGGCACACCGGTGCGGATTCCCCCCGCCGACTTCAACCCCTTCGCCCCGGTCGCCGACCCGACGCCCGCCGAGCCCCTCCTGGTGCCGGACGACAGCCCGGAGGCCGCCGAGCGCCGGCCCAAGGGCACCCCGGTCATGGTGCCGCCGCCGGACTTCGACCCGTTCGCCCCGCAGGCCGCGACGCTCGCCGACGCCACCGTGCCGCAGGCGGAGGACGACCCGGACCGCGGACCCAAGGGCACCCCCGTGATGGTGCCGCCGCCGGACTTCGACCCCTTCGCCCCGCTGCCGCCCGACAGCCTCACCCCCGCCGCCCCGGAGGCCGCACCGACCGCCGTCCAGGCCGTCGACCCGTTCGGCACGGTGACGGCGGACGTGCCGAAGGACCCGTTCGGCACCACCCTCCCGCAGCAGCCCGCCGCCGTCCCGCCGCCGCCCACCGCCCCGCCGGCCGTTCCCGCGCCGACCGTCACCCTGCCGACCGCCGATCAGGTGGCCGAGGGCGAGCCGGACGACCCGCGGCGCCGGCCCAAGGGCACCCCCGTGATGGTGCCGCCGCCGGACTTCAACCCCTTCGCCCCGCTGCCGCCCGAGGACCTCGCCCCCGCCGCGCCCGAGGCCGCACCGGCCGCCGCGCCGGAGACCAGCCCCTTCGGCTGAGACCGGGGCCGGTCCCGAGAGCAAGGCCGGTCCCAAGGCGGAGGCCGGTCCCGAGACCGGGGCCGAAACCGAGCCGGGACCGGAGCCGGCGGCCGTCCCACCAGGGGCGGCCGCCGGCTCCGCACCATCGCCTGCCATGTTCACAACCGCCAACTGGTACAGACCTATTGCCAGTTGCCGACCGGCTCCCTACCCTCGGGGAGCACAGGATCCTCACGGCACCCCGACGGCCCGAGGTCTCCGGCTCCGCGCCGCCCCACGGCCCGGAGCTCCCGCACGCTGCTCCACGCACCTGACACCTCCCCACAGGTAACGGGGCGACCCGGCATGCCCGGAGGCCCCAGGACAGGAGCCACACCCATGCGCAGACGTCGGATCAAGCTGCCGCTGCTGGCCGCCGGGACCCTGATCGTCCCGCTGCTCGCCGTCTCCCTGCCCAGCACCGCCGCCCACGCCGCCGGGTCCGCCACCGCGGCGTTCACCAAGGGCAGCGACTGGGGCAGCGGCTACGAGGGCAGCTACACCATCACCAACGGCTCCAGCACCGCCATCAACGGCTGGACCCTGGAGTTCGACCTGCCGGCCGCCAACACGGTCGCCTCGCTCTGGAACGCGAGCTACACGACGGCGAGTTCGCACGTCACGGTCAAGAACCCCGGCTGGGCCGCCAACCTCCCGCCCGGCGGCACGTACAACTTCGGCTTCAACATCGCCTATTCGGGCGCCTACAAGCCGCTGCTGAACTGCAAGCTGAACGGCCAGCCGTGCGACGGCACCGGCGGGGACCAGACCGCGCCGACGGTACCGGGCAACCTCCAGGCCGGCACCACCACCCAGACCACGGTCGACCTGTCCTGGACGGCGAGCACCGACAACGTCGCCGTCACCGGGTACGACGTGTACCAGGGCGCCACCAAGGTGGCCACCACGGACGGCAGCGCCACCGGCGTCACCGTCCAGGGCCTGACCGCCGGCACCGCCTACCAGTTCACCGTGCAGGCCTTCGACGCGGCGGGCAACCACTCGGCCGCCGCCGGACCGGTGAGCGCCACCACCAAGCCGCCGACCGACCCGGACAAGCAGGCGCCGAGCACCCCCGGCACCCCGGTCGTCACCGGTTCGGACGCCAACAGCATCTCGCTCACCTGGGGCGCCAGCACCGACAACGTCGGCGTCACCGCCTACGACGTCTACAACGGCACCGGGCTCGCCGCGACCGTCACCGGCACCTCCGCCACCGTGGGCAACCTGGCGCCGGACACCTCGTACACCTTCACCGTCAAGGCCCGCGACGCGGCCGGCAACGTCTCCCCGGCCTCGAACGCGGTGAGCGGGAAGACCCAGCCCGGCGGGAGCAACCCCGGCGCGCTGAAGATCGGCTACTTCACCCAGTGGAGCATCTACGCCCGCGGCTACAGCGTGAAGCAGCTCGACACCTCGGGCTCGGCCGGGCGCCTCACCACGCTCAACTACGCCTTCGCCAACATCCACCCGACCACCAAGCAGTGCTTCATCACCAACAAGGCGGCCGGGCCGGACAACGACCCGAACGCGGGTGACGGAGCCGGTGACGCCTGGGCCGACTTCGGCAAGGGCTGGGACGCGGGCAGCTCGGTGGCCGGCACCACCGACACCTGGGACCAGAAGCTGGCCGGCAACTTCAACCAGCTGAAGCAGCTCAAGGCCAAGTACCCCAACCTCAAGATCCAGATCTCGCTGGGCGGTTGGTCGTACAGCAAGTGGTTCTCCGACGCGGCCGCCACCGACGCCTCCCGCAAGGCGCTGGTCAGCTCCTGCATCGACATGTACATCAAGGGCAACCTGCCGGTCATCGACGGACGCGGCGGCGCGGGCAGCGCGGCCGGCATCTTCGACGGCATCGACCTCGACTGGGAGTGGCCGGCCTCCGGCGGGCACGACGGGAACATCTTCCGGCCCACCGACAAGGCCAACTACACCCTGCTGGCCCAGGAGTTCCGCCGCCAGCTGGACGCGCTCGGCACCACCACCGGCAAGCACTACACGCTGAGCGCCTTCCTCCCGGCCGACCCGGCGAAGATCACCGCGGGCATCGACATCCCCGGCCTGTTCGGCGCCTTCGACTTCGCCACCATCCAGGGCTACGACTACCACGGCGGCTGGGAGATGAGCACCAACCAGCAGTCCGCCATCAAGCTCGCGGCCGGTGACCCGAGCACCCCGGACCGCCAGTTCAGCTCCGAGATCGCGATCGGTGCCTACGTCACCGGCGGCGCTCCGAAGAGCAAGCTGACCCTGGGCATCCCGTTCTACGGACGCGGCTGGACGGGTGTGCCGCGCGGCACCACCAACGGCCTGTTCCAGTCCGCCACGGGCCCCGGCCCGGGCACCTACGAGGCCGGGTTCGAGGACTACAAGAAGCTCAAGCAGATGGCCACCGGCGGCGGTTACACCATCTACCGGGATCCGGTGGCCGGTCACGCGTACATCTACAACGGGTCCGTCTTCTACACCTACGACGACCCGATCGAGATCGCCCGCAAGACCGCCTGGATCAAGTCCCAGGGGCTGGCCGGCGCGATGGTCTGGGCCTTCGACGGTGACACCCCGAACGGCGAGCTGATGGCCGCGGTGGACAACGGTCTGAAGTAGCGGGCCGGACCTGGCCCGGCGAGCCGCTCAGTCGGCGCGGCGGGCCAGGTGCACCACGTCCGGCACACCCCGGGCGACCTCGATCTCGTGGGTGACCACGTCCGAGAAGCCCGCGGCGCGCAGCGCCTCCTCGAAGGCCGGGGAGGGCTGCGCGCTCCAGACCGCCAGCACCCCGCCGGGCTGCAGCCGGTGCCAGAGCACCGCCAGCCCGTCGGCGCCGTAGAGCCCGGCGTTGGAGTCGGTGACCGTCCAGTCCGGGCCGTTGTCGATGTCCAGGCAGAGCGCGTGGTAGCGCTCGCCGTCCGCCGCCGCCAGGTACTCCAGCAGGTCGGTGTGGAGCACCGCCACCCGCTCGTCCGCCAGGGCGCCGTCGGAGAAGGCGCCCAGCGGACCGCTCCGGTGCCAGTCGATGATCGCGTTCTCGCGCTCGACGATCGCGATCCGGCCCCAGCGCGGCTCGGCCACCGCGTACGCCAGCGAGAAGCCGACGCCGAGTCCGCCGATCAGCACCGCGGGCCGCTCCACCGCGGTGCCGGTCCGGTCGAGTTCGTCCAGCGCCGCCTGGATCAGCAGCCGCTCGGAGCGGCCGTCGGCGGTGTCCATCAGGAAGCAGCCGTTGGCGATGATCTCGAAGTGCCGTCCGCGCCGGCGCAGTACCACCTCGCCGAACGGGCCCTCCCGCCGGTCGAGCGTGACAACGGCCTCCCGGCCGTCCCGTTCGGGCAGTGCGGTGGACATGCGGCGCTTCCTCCCAGGTTCGGGTGCAGAACGGCTCGACGAACGAGTACCCGCCCGACAATAGCGGAGGCCCCGACCACGCCGGTCACGTCGTGATCAGCACCCCCGCGTAGCTGACACCCGCGACCATCACCCAGGAGGCCAGGCCCAGCAGGGCGATCCGCCCGCCGGTGCGCAGCAGGGTGGGCAGGTGCACGGCGCTGCCGAGGCCGAACAGCGCGGCCGCCAGCAGCAGCTCCTGCGCGTCCCCGGCCAGGGTGAGCGCCTGCTCGGGCAGGACGCCGGTGGTCCGCAGCGCGATCATCGCGAGGAAACCGGCCACGAAGAGCGGCACGATCGGCGGCCGCTTGCCGGCGGTCGCGGTGGTGCCCCGGCGCGAGCGCCGCATCGCGACGGCGACCCCGGCGACCAGCGGCGCCAGCAGCACCACCCGCATCAGCTTGACCAGGACGGCCTCGTGCAGCGCACCCGCGCCACCGGTCTGCGCGGTGGCGACCACCTGCCCGACGTCGTGCACGCTGGCACCGACCCAGCGCCCGAACTCGGCCTCGCCGAGCCCGAGCGGCTGGTGGAGCAGCGGCAGGACGGCGATGGCCAGGGTGCCGCAGAGGGTGACCAGGGCGACGGAGGCGGCGACGTCCTCCTCCTCGCTGCCGGCGGCCTGACTGACCGCGCCGATCGCCGAGGCCCCGCAGATCGAGTACCCGGTGGCGACGAGCAGCGGCTGGTCGCCGGGCAGGCCGAGCCGGCGCCCGAGCCAGACGGTGCCGGCGAAGGTGGCGGCGACGACGGCGATCACCATGGCGACGGTGGCCCAGCCGAGGCCGACCACGTCGCCCAGGCTCAGCTTGAGTCCGAGCAGGACGATGCCGAGCCGCATCAGCCGCCGCCCGGCGGTGGAGAGGCCGGACCGGGCCACGCCCCGGACCACCGGCCGCAGTCCGGGCAGGTGGGCGGCGGCCATCCCGAGCACCACGGCGGCGGTGAGCTTGGGGACGGCGGGGACGGCCTGGTGGACGGCGAGCGCGGCGGCCACGCCGAGCGCGGCGAGCAGCAGACCGGGGGCGTCCCCGCCGAGCGGGGGCAGGGCACGGGTGCGGACGCCGCGGTCCCGGATGGTCAGTGCCACGGCGCGCTCACCGCTGGTCGTCGGCGGGCAGCCGGTAGACGCGCCGGATGCTGGTGCCCAGCCGGGCGACGTCGGCGCCGTAGACGTGGATCGAGATGGCGGTGGAGGAACAGGCGTTGCGGACCAGGTGGATGTCGCCGGGCGGGGCGAAGGCGGCGACGCTGCCGGCCGGGCCGACCACGTGCTCGGTCTCCACCAGGTGGGCGGTTCGCCCGTCGGAGACCAGCCGGTAGCGGGTCTCGCTCTCCTGGCCCCGGTGGACGCCGGCCACGCACCAGGAGACGTGGTCGTGGATCGGGGTCTGCTGGCCGGGCAGCCAGACCAGCGCGACGACGGAGAAGCCGCCGTCGGCCTCGGCGTGCAGGACGTGCTGGCGGTAGCGCTCCGGATCCCCCTCGCGCTGCGCGTCGGTGAGCAGGTCCGGGTCCCCCAGGTGCGGGGCGAGCCGCTCGCCGACCAGGTAGGCGGTGAGTTCCGGCGGCAGGCCGCGGTCCACAACCGCGCGGATCTCGCCGACCAGGGCGGTCATGCGCTCGGTGAGCCGGTCGCTGCCGACCGTGGCTGAGGGTGTCATGGGAGCAGGGTCGACCCGGCCCACCCATCACGTCCAAGGAGGGTTCTTTCGCGTTCTCCCAAAGCCGGCTTATGGGTCGACGCGGCTCAGCAGCCGACCCTCGCCGCCGCCGCGGACCGCAGCTGGTCCAGCACCAGCGCGGTGGCCGGGATCCGGCGGTGCTCGCGGAGCACGTACGCGCTCACGTGCCGGCGCAGGTGCGGCTCGACGGCGCGCCCGGTGACCTTGCGGTGGCACATGAAGGAGAGCACCAGCGCGGGCATCAGCGCAATACCGACCCCGGCGGCGACCAGGCTCTGCACGGCGAGGTTGTCGTCGGTGGAGAAGACGATGTCGGGTGCGTAGCCCTCCTCCGCACAGACGTGCAGGAGGTTGGCCCGGCAGCGCGGGCAGCCGGCGATCCAGCGCTCGCCGTCGAGGTCGGCGAGCCGGACGGCGTGCCGGCGGCCCAGCGGGTGGCCGACCGGCAGCAGCACGGTGAGCAGGTCCTCCATCAGCGGGATCTCGTCCAGCTCGGGCGGCAGGTCGACGGCGGCGCCCGGGTAGCGGAAGGACAGCGCGATGTCGCACTCGCCGCGCAGCAGCCGCTGCACGGAGTCGGGCGGTTCGGCCTCCAGCAGCTCGACCCGGACACCGGGGTGGTCGGCGAGCAGCCGCGCCATCGCCTGGGGTATCAGGGTCGCGTTGGCGCTCGGGAACGCGCAGACCCGGACCCTCCCGGCGCGCAGCCGGGCGAGTGCGGCGAGTTGCTGCTGGGCCGCGGAGAGGCTGCCGAGGATCAGCTCGGCGTGCCGGGCGAGTGCCTCGCCGGCCTCGGTGAGGCGCAGCCCGCGGCCGGCGCGGGTGAACAGCGGCACTCCGACGGACCGCTCCAGCGCCTTCATCTGCTGGGTGATGGCCGGCTGGGTGTAGCCCAGTTCGCGGGCGGCGGCCGAGTAGGAGCCGGCCCGGACGACCTCGTGGAAGGTCCTGATGTGCCGCGAGTCGAATACCGGCTCCACTGCCCCTCCACCTGCCCGCCCGCCTGGTCCCAGGGAATCATAAGCAGACTTTGGAGGTCTCGGAGCTGATCCCGTTCGCACCTATGGTTTCTCCGGAGAGCTCCCGCCCCGCCACTGCTGTTCCTCCGGCGGCAGCACCGCCACTGCTGCTCCCCCGGCGGCAGCCCCGCCGCCGCTACTCCTCCGGCGGCAGGCCCAGCACCAGCCCGGCCGGCGCGACCGGCGCGCCGCCCTGGGTGCTCGGGCTGCGCCGGCTGCGGCGCTCGACCCAGCGGGCCAGCCAGGAGAGCGCCAGGCACATCCCGATGTAGACCGGCGCGATCACCATCACCACCGGGATGAACGGCAGGTCGTAGTCCAGGTTGGTGGCGATCAGCTTGCCCGCGTGCAGGAACTCCTCGTAGGTGATCAGGAAGCCCAGCGAGGTGTCCTTGAGCGCCACCACCAGCTGGCTGATGATGGCCGGCAGCATCGCCCGGTTGGCCTGCGGCACCAGCACGTACGTCATCACCTGGGTCTTGCGCATGCCCAGCGCGTACGCCGCCTCGCGCTGCCCGGCGGGCACCGCCAGCACGCCGGCCCGGAACACCTCGGCCAGCACCGAGCCGTTGTACAGCACCAGGCCGGCCACCAGCGCCCAGAGCGGCTCCACCTTGAGCGCGACGAAGACGAAGAAGATCATCACCAGCACCGGCATGGCCCGGAAGAACTCCACCACCAGCGTGGAGAACCAGCGCACCACCCGGTGGTCGGAGAGCCGCCCGGCCGCGAACAGCGCGCCGAAGGGCAGCGCGAACAGCACCGTCCACCCGAAGGCCTTGAGCGTGTTCCCCAGCCCGCGCAGCAGCAGCTCCTGCACGCCCTGGTACTCGAAGGCCATCCACTTCTGATGGGTGAACTGGTTGGTGTGGAACAGCATGTAGACGATCCACCCGAGCAGCGCGGCGATCGCCAGCAGCGCGATCAGCCCGTACAGCCGGTGCCGGGCGAGCGCCTTCGGACCGGGGATGTCGTAGAGCGCCGAGGATTCCACCGTCATCGCGACACCGCCACCCGTCGTTCCAGCACGTTGAAGAGGGCGCTGACGGCCAGGGTGATGATCAGGTAGCCGACGGCGATCCAGACGAAGGTCCAGACGATGCTGTACCCCAGCTCGTTGATGGTCCGGTAGCTGCCGAGCAGTTCGGTCACGCTGAACGAGCCGGCGATCGCGGTGTTCTTGGCCAGCGCGATCATCACGCTGCCGATCGGGGCGACCACCGACCGGTACGCCTGGGGCAGCACCACCAGGCTCATCGTCTGGCCGAAGGTCATCCCCAGGCTCCGGGCCGCCTCGCCCTGGCCGCCGGGCACCGTGTTGACCCCCGCGCGCATCGCCTCGCAGACGAACGCCGAGGTGTAGCAGCCGAGCGCGAGCACCGCGAAGGTGAAGAACGGCAGCGTGATGTCGAACCGCGGCAGGCCCAGCACCACGATGAAGAAGAGCAGGGTCAGCGGGGTGTTGCGCAGCAGCGTCACCCAGACCGTTCCGAACACCCGCAGCGGCCGTACCGGGGAGACCCGGAAACCGGCGATCAGCACGCCCAGCACCAGGGACAGCACCGCGCTCACCACGAACAGCGAGAGGGTGCCGAGGAAGCCCTCCCAGTAGGTCGACCAGTTGTCGGTCAGCGTTTTCACGGCGCGGCCCTCTCAGTACCGGTCGATCGGCGGCGGGGTGGGCGCGGGCACCCCGGACAGGCCGAGGGTGGCGTCGTAGGCCTTCTTCCAGTCGCCGTTCTCCTCGTGGCGCGCCAGGGCGTCGTCCAGCGCGAGGCGCAGCACGGTGTCCTCCTTCGGCGTGCCGATCCCGTACGGCTCCTCGGAGAAGAGCGGCCCGACCACCTTGAGCTCGTCCGGCACCTTGGCCGCGTAGCCCATCAGGATCGTGTTGTCCGTGGTGACGGCGTCCACCTGGCCGGTGATCAGGTTGTCCACGCAGGCCGAGTAGGTGTCGTAGCCGATCAGCCTGACGTCGGGGTACTGCTTCTGGATCCGCTGGTACGGGGTGGAGCCGGCCGCCGAGCAGACCTTCTTGCCGTTGAGGTCCTCCGGGCCGTGGATGGTGTCGTCGTTCCTGCGCACCAGCAGCGACTGGCCGGCCAGGTAGTACGGCCCCGCGAAGCCGACCAGCTTCTTGCGGTTGTCGTTGATGGTGTAGGTGCCGACGTAGTAGTCCACCTGCCCGTTCTGCAGGGCGGTCTCCCGGTTGGCGGAGGCGATCGTCCGGAACTCGATCCGGTCCGGGGCGAAGCCCAGGTCGGCGGCGACCATCTTGGCGATCTCGATGTCGAATCCGGAGTACTGCCCGGTGGCCGGGTTCTTCTGGCCGAGGTAGGGCTGGTCCTCCTTGGCCCCCACCACCAGGTGGCCCCGGGCGCGCGCCGCGTCCAGGGTGGGCGAACCGGTGATGCCGGCGGCGTCCTGCACCTGGTAGCTGGGCAGCGCGCTGGGCTGCGGCCCCTTCGGTGGCGGGGTGCCCTCCTTGCCGCAGCCGGCCAGCAGGACGATCACGGCCGCGGCGGCGAGCATCCACTTCCTCGTCACGGCGCCGCCTCAGTGCTTCAGGATCTTGGACAGGAAGTCCCGGGCGCGGTCGCTCTCCGGAGCGTTGAAGAAGTCCTCGGGGGCGCGGTCCTCGACGATCCGCCCGTCGGCCATGAACACCACCCGATTGGCCGACGCACGGGCGAACCCCATCTCATGGGTGACCACCACCATGGTCATGCCCTCGTGCGCGAGCTGGCGCATCACGTCCAGCACCTCGTTGATCATCTCGGGGTCGAGGGCGGAGGTGGGCTCGTCGAAGAGCAGCGCCTTGGGCTCCATGGCGAGCGCGCGGGCGATCGCCACGCGCTGCTGCTGCCCGCCGGAGAGCTGCGCCGGGTACTTGTCCGCCTGCGCGACCAGCCCGACCCGCTCCAGCAGGGCCCGGGACTTGGCGTCCGCCTCCGCCCGCGGCCGGCCGCGGACCTTGATCTGCGCCAGCGAGACGTTCTGCAGCACGGTCTTGTGGGCGAACAGGTTGAAGGACTGGAACACCATTCCGACATCGGCGCGCAGCAGCGCGAGCCCCTTGCCCTCCTCGGGCAGCGGCCGGCCGTCGATCGAGATGCTGCCGGACTCGATCGGCTCCAGGCGGTTGATCGCCCGGCAGAGCGTGGACTTGCCGGAGCCGGAGGGGCCGATCACCACCACGACCTCGCCGCGCCCCACCGTCAGCTCGATGTCCTGCAGCACGTGCAACTCGCCGAAGTGCTTGTTGACGCCGTGCATCTCGATCAGCGGCTCGAAGGCCGAGGGCCCCGGAGCCACCGTCACTTGGCGCTCCGCCCCTTCAGCAGCCAGCCCAGCGCGCCGCCCGCGAGCAGGGTGGCGAGCAGGGCGATCCAGAGCGGCGCGGTGACGGTGAACACCCAGAACTGGATCTTCACCCGGTCGAGATTGGCGAACAGGAACCACACCGCGAGCACGACGAGGACGCCGATCCCGATGTAGCGGGTGGGGATACCGGCGATCTCGCTGCGCTTGGAACCGGACGAACCGTCTGAAATCTTGGTCACAAGCGCAGTCTGCGGGCCGATCGGCCGACTTGTCCGGTTACGCGCCCGGGAGTAACCCGCACGGGGCAACTCCTCCCCGTGCGGGTTTGCGCGGCGTCACCGGGCTCCGGTGGCCTGGGCCGCCGGAACCCAGGGCTCCGGCGCCCCGCCCGCTTACCGCTCGTCCCGCCAGGACCGCCAGAGCGCCGCGTACGGACCGCCGGCCGCGACCAGCTCCGGGTGGCTGCCGTACTCGCTGATCCGCCCGCCCTCCACCACGGCGATCACGTCCGCGTCGTGCGCGGTGTGCAGCCGGTGCGCGATGGCGATCACCGTCCGGCCCTCCAGCACCCGGGAGAGCGAGCGCTCCAGGTGCCGGGCGGCCCTCGGGTCCAGCAGCGAGGTGGCCTCGTCCAGGACGAGGGTGTGCGGGTCGGCCAGCACCAGCCGGGCCAGCGCCAGCTGCTGCGCCTGCGGCGCGGTCAGCGCGGTGCCGCCCGAGCCGACCTCGGTGTCCAGCCCCTCCGCCAGCGCGTCCACCCAGTCCCCGGCGTCCACCGCGTCCAGCGCGGCGCGCAGCTCGGTGTCGGTGGCCTCCGGCGCGGCCAGCCGCAGGTTGTCCCGCAGGGTGCCGACGAAGACGTGGTGCTCCTGGTTGACCAGCGCGACCTGGGCCCGGACCCGCTCGGCCGGCATCCGCGAGAGCGCCGCCCCGCCGAGCGTCACCGTGCCCCGGCCGGGTGCGTAGATCCCGGCCAGCAGCCGGCCCAGGGTGGACTTCCCCGCGCCGGAGGGCCCGACCAGCGCGACCCGGCTGCCCGGGGCGACGTCCAGGCTGATGCCGTGCAGCACGTCGGCGCCCTCGCGGTAGCCGAACCGGACGCCGTCCGCCCGGACGTGCCGGCCGTCCGGGCGGGCGTCCTCGTCGCTCTCGTGCTCGGGCACCTCGCGGACCCCGACCAGCCGGGCCAGCGAGGCCTGCCCGATCTGCAGCTCGTCGTACCAGCGCAGGATCAGGTCGACCGGGCCGGTGAGCGCCTGGGCGTAGAGCACCCCGGTGGTCAGCTGGCCGACGGTGATCCAGCCCCGCAGGGTGAAGAGGCCGCCGAGCAGCAAGGTCCCGAGCACGGCCAGCGTGTAGACCGCGTCGATGGTCGGGAACCAGACCGAGCGGAGCCAGAGGGTGTACCGCTCCCAGGCGAGCCACTCGCCGAGCTTGCGGTCGGTCAGCCGGACCCGCTCGTCGCCGAGGCGCAGCGTCTCGACCGTCCGCCCGGCGTCGACCGTCTCCGCCAGCACGGTGTTCACCGCGGCGTAGCCGGCCGACTCGTTGCGGTAGGACTGCGGGGCCCGCCGGAAGTACCAGCGGGAGCTGGCCAGCAGCAGCGGCAGGCCGATCAGCGAGGTGAGCGCGAGCAGCGGAGACGTCACCACCAGGGCGCCGAGCACCAGCAGCAGCGAGACCACGGCGACGGCCAGCTCGGGCACCGCCTCGCGGACCGACTTGTCGAGCCGGTCGATGTCGGTGGTGCCCCGGGAGACGAGGTCCCCGGTGCCGGCCCGCTCCAGGACGCCGGTCGGCAGCGTCACGGACCGGACCAGGAAGTCCTCCCGGAGGTCGGCCAGCACGCGTTCACCGAGGACGCTGCCGCGCAGCCGGGACCACCAGGTGAAGGCGGACTGCACCAGCAGCGCCAGCAGGTACCAGGCGACGGCGACCGCGATGGTGGACCCGGCGGTACCGGTGGCCAGTGACTCGACCAGCGTGCCGAGCACCCAGGGCCCGACCAGCCCGGCCACGGTGGCCACCGAGTGCAGGCCCACCACGGCGGAGAAGCCGGCCCGGTGCCGGCGGGCGAGCAGCCGCAGGTAGGACCGAACGGCGGTCGGGGAGCCGACCGGCAGGGTGGTGGCCGGCCCCTGTTCCTGATGGGCGGGGGGCTTCATACGGTGCTCCTGGCTCGGGCGGGGCGGCGGGCGGGGGCGTGGTTCACACGCCCTCCCCGACCGCCGCCGGCTCCTCGTCGCGGGTGACCACGGCGCGGTAGGCGGGTTCGGTGTGCATCAGCTCGCGGTGGCGGCCGGCCGCGGCGGCCCGGCCGTCCCGGACCAGCACCACCCGGTCCGCCTGGTCGAGCAGCAGCGGGCTGGTCGCGAACACCACCGTGGTGCGCCCCTCCCGGCTCTTGCGCAGCCCGGTCGCGATCCGGGACTCGGTGTGGGCGTCGACCGCGCTGGTGGGCTCGTCCAGGACGAGCACCGGCGGGTCGGCCAGCAGCGCGCGGGCGAGCGCCAGCCGCTGGCGCTGGCCGCCGGAGAGCGAGCGGCCGCGCTCGGTGATCCCCGCCCGCATGGCGTCCCCCCCGCACTCGGGCGAGCCGTCCACCAGCGCGTCCAGGACGTCCTCGGCGCGGGCGGCGGCCAGTGCCTCGGCGGGCGTGACCCGGCCCGAGGCGGGGATGTCGAACAGCTCGGCCAGGGTGCCGGAGAGCAGCACCGGCTCCTTGTCGTGGACCAGCACCGCCGCCCGGGCCTCGGCCAGCGGGACGGCGTCCAGCTCGGTGCCGCCGAGCCGGACGGAGGACTGCGGCTGCTCCCCCTCGCCCAGCGGGACGTGCCCGCCGAGCCGCCCGGCGAGCGCCCCGGCGAAGTCCGGGTCGCCGCAGACGACGGCGGTCAGCTCACCGGCCCGGGCGGTCAGCCCGGTGGCCGGGTCGTACAGGTCGGCCTCGCCGGGCCCGGTCAGGACGGCCTCGGCGGTACCGGTCGTCCGGCTGAGCGAGAGCACCCGGGCGGCCCGCCCGGCGGAGACCCGGGCGACGCTCCAGGCGTGCGCGGCCTCGCCGAGGATGCGCAGCGGCGCGGCCAGGTAGGCGGTGGCGCCGTACACGGCGACCAGCGTGCCGATCCCGATCTCCCCGCTCGCGGCCAGCCGGGCGCCGTACCAGGTGACGCCGACCACGAACAGGCCGGGCAGCAGGACCTGCTGGGCCTGCATCAGCGACCAGACCCGGGCCGAGCGGACGGCGGCCGCGCGGACCTTCTGGGAGGCCGCCCGGTAGCGGTCGAGGAACAGCTCCTCGCCGCCGATGCCGCGCAGCACCCGGAGCCCGGCCACGGTGTCGGCGGCCAGCTCGGTCGCCTTGCCGCCGAGCGCGCGCTGTTCGGAGTAGCGCCGCTCGAACGGGCCCAGCAGCGGCCAGACGGAGGCGGCCAGCACCGGGACGCCGAGCAGGACGGCGAGGCCGAGCACGGGCTCGGCGACCAGCACGGCGACGCTGACCGCCAGCCAGACGATCACCGCGCCGCGCAGCCGGGCGACCAGCTCGACGTACCAGCCGATCTTCTCGACGTCCCCGCTGCCGACGGCGACGATCTCGCCGGTGGCGATCCGCCGGGACAGGCCGGCGCCGAGGCGGGAGGCCTGACGGGACACCAGCTGGCGGACCTGGGTGGCGGCGTGGATCCAGTTCCACACCGCCTGGCGGTGCAGCATGACGGCGCCGAAGGCGGCGACGACGGCCAGGGCCAGCACGGCGGCCCCGGCCCACCGGATGCCGGCGGCGTCACCGTCCACGGCGGCCTGGACGCCCAGGCCGAGCGGGACGGGCAGGGCGGCCCGGCTGCCCATCTCCAGCAGCGACCAGCAGGTGGCGAGCACCTGCCCGCGCCGCTGGCTGCGCTGGAGCCAGCGCAGGAAGGCGAGGGGGGAGGAGAGGTCTGGGTCGCCGGGATCGGCCAGCGGCAGGGTCTTGAGCGGCATGACGCTCCGTTTGCGGGTGGTACGGGCGAATGGCACGGACGTGCTCCTCGCGCGGTGGCGCCGGGAGCACGGGGGAAGGGAGGGAGGGGTCGGTGCGGTCACGGCCGGAGGTGCTGGTCAGGAGGTCATGGCAGTGAGACTGTCAAGGCAGGTGTGATCTGCGCAACAGGTTTTCCGCGACACGCGCCCCCCTCCCCACCGCCTGCGCACGCCGGTACAACGCGTCGGAAAATTCTTTGCCCGGCCGGGAACAATCCGGACAACGCGCCGGTTGATCCACTCGAACCGTATGGACAACCAGGAGGGCACCCCTTCCCGTGAGCACCATCCCCAGCGTCACCCTCAACAACGGCTCGCAGATCCCGCAGCTGGGCTTCGGCGTGTGGCAGGTGCCGGACGCGGAGGCCACGGCCGCCGTCCGCACCGCCATCGAGACGGGTTACCGCTCGATCGACACCGCCGCGATCTACGAGAACGAGGCCGGCACCGGCCAGGCGATCACCGAGGCGATCGCGAGCGGCGTCGTCGCCCGCGAGGACCTCTACATCACCACCAAGCTCTGGAACTCGGGCACCCGCGACTGGTCGGGCGAGCAGGGCCGCGACGCGGTGCTGCGCGAGTTCGACGCCTCGCTGGCCAAGCTCGGCCTGGAGTACCTCGACCTCTACCTGATCCACTGGCCGCGCCCGATGCACGGCAGCTACCTGAACGTCTGGAAGGCGTTCGAGCAGCTCCAGGCCGACGGCCGGGTCAAGTCGATCGGCGTCTCCAACTTCGGCACCGAGCACCTCACCCGCCTGCTCGGCGAGGCCTCCGTCGCCCCGGCGCTGAACCAGGTCGAGCTGCACCCGTACTTCCCGCAGGACGAGCTGCGCGCCTTCCACTCCCGGCACGGCATCGCCACCGAGGCCTGGAGCCCGCTGGGCCAGGGCAAGGAGCTGCTCGCCGAGCCCGCGCTGGTGCAGATCGCCGAGAAGCACGGCCGCACGGTGGCCCAGGTGGTGCTCCGCTGGCACCTGCAGAGCGGCATCGTCGCGATCCCCAAGTCGGTCACCCCGTCCCGGATCAAGGAGAACCTGGACGTGGCCGGCTTCGAGCTGGACGGGGCCGACCTCGCCGCGATCGCCGGCATCGCCACCGGCGTGCGGATCGGCCCGGACCCGGAGGAGTTCGACTGGAGCTGACACCCTCGGTGAGCACGGCGTCCGCGCCGTGCTCCTGAAGGAGCGTCAACACCGAAGGCCGCCTTCCCACATTCGGGTCGGCGGCCTTCGGTACGTTGGCGAATCGTTTTGGCTGGAACTCGACGGCGAGGCCTAGAGCCTGGCCGCCTTGGCGATCAGCGCCATCGCGGGTTCGTGCTCGTCCTCGTCCAGCGGAGCGAGCAGCAACCGCTGGACCTGGGCGACGCCCGCAGCCGAGCGGTGCAGCAGGTCCTGACCCGCCGGCGAGAGCGACAGCAGGTTGCGCCGCCCGTCCGAGGGGTCGCGCCGGCGCTGCACCAGGCCGCGCCGGACCAGCCGGCTGACCATCTCGGCCATCGTGGCCTTGTCCAGCGAGGCCAGCTCACCGACCGTGCGCTGGTCCGCGCCCGGTTCCAGTTCGAGGGCGTCGAGCACCGCGTACTGCGGCGCCGTCAGCTCCGAACCGACGTGCTCCGACCAGAGCTTGGTGTGCACCTGCTGGCTCACCCTGATCAGATAGCCGATCGCCCGCTGGGCGTCCAGCATCGGCCGCGCGTCGGTGAGGACGGCGACCGCGGCGGGTTCAAGCCTGGCTATCTTGGCCATCACCCGGACAATCTCCAGCTGCTCCTCGGCCGCGAGCGGCTCGAAGAGCGTGCGCTGCACACGGACCACTCCGCCGGTGGCCTCGCGCACCGCCTGTGCGCCGCTCTGCGAGAGAGCGAGCAGTTTGCGCCGGCCGTCGGCCGGATCGCGGCGTCGCAGCACCAGGCCGCGCCGGACCAGCCGGGCGACCATCTCGGCCATCGTGGCCTTGTCCAGCGAGGCGCGCTCGCCGACCGTCCGCTGGTCAGCACCCGGTTCGAGGGCGAGGACCAGCAGAACGGCGAACTGCGGAGCCGTGAGATCGGCTCCGACGTGTTCGGACCACAGACGGGTGTGTACCTGCTGTGCAACGCGGATCAGGTGCCCGGGCGACTGCTGCAGTCGCGCGGACACGCGGGTCGTCGGGATCTCCCCCAGCACCATGTATCCGTCCCGATGTCACACCCGGTGTGTGTGGGACACCCGGGTGGGGCAGTAACGGCGAGTGGGCGTCCCGCTGTGAGGGAGGGCGCTCCAGCCGTGCAGCCGGTGGCTGCTGGCGGACACTATACAAACGGCTGGCCCTCGCTGGCAGGCGGGGGCGGATAGTAGACGCAGGTTCGGCAACATTGGCATATTTACGCGCCGTGCCGACCCGGCGGTAACCCGTTCGCAGGAGAAAGCCGACCGGCCGGTCCTTACCCTCGGTCACCTGCGCCTTCCGCCCTGGCCGCGCACCCTACTCGCCGGTAGGGTATGGCCCACTCAGCGGTCCACCCTCCGCCGGGCGACTCCGCGGGAGCCTCCCGGCGAGATCCGAGAGAGACGAGAGCGAGCATGACCGAGCAGAGCACCGCCCCCAGGGTCGCCGTCGTCACCGGCGCCGCACGCGGCCTGGGCGCCGCCACCGCCGAGCGCCTGGCGGCCGACGGTTACGCCGTCGCCGTACTGGACCTGGAGGAGGCGGCCGGCAAGGACGTCGTGGACCGGATCACCGCCGCCGGCGGCCGGGCCATCGCCGTCGGAGCGGACGTCTCGGACGCCGGACAGGTGCAGGCCGCGGTCGACCGGATCGCCGCCGAACTGGGCGCCCCGGTCGTCCTCGTGAACAACGCGGGCGTGCTGCGCGACAACCTGATCTTCAAGATGTCCGAGTCCGACTGGGACACGGTCATGAACGTTCACCTCCGCGGCGCCTTCCTGATGACCCGCGCGGTGCAGAAGCACATGGTGGACGCCGGCTTCGGCCGCGTGATCAACCTGTCCTCGTCCTCGGCCCAGGGCAACCGCGGTCAGGCCAACTACTCCGCCGCCAAGGCCGGTCTGCAGGGCTTCACCAAGACCCTGGCCATCGAGCTGGGCCGGTTCGGCGTCACCGCCAACGCCGTCGCCCCCGGATTCATCGCCACCGACATGACGGCGGCCACCGCCGCCCGGGTCGGGATGGAGTTCGAGGAGTTCAAGCGCGCCGCCGCCTCGCAGATTCCGGTGCAGCGGGTCGGCGTGCCCGAGGACGTCGCGAACACCATCTCGTTCCTGGCCGGCGAAGGCGCCGGATTCGTCTCCGGCCAGGTCATCTACGTGGCCGGCGGCCCCCTCGACTGACCCACCGAACCTACACAGGGTTACCACGGAGTGGGAACCGGCGAGGCCGGTCTCCCACTCCGTGTGCTTTGCCGGCCCTTGGGAATCCGTGCTCGACGATCGCTCGGATATTCGATAAGGGAATATCGGAAAATCGGACGGGAATGACAGTGATCCGGTCATTCAAACGCCTCCCCGAAGAATTCCGAATTCCGCCGGGAGTCGCGCCGACCTGCTGGGTAGGGTCACCGGCGTGCAAGCGCCGAGTGAATTGCAGGAGAACCCGACCACCCGCCGCAAGCGCCCGCGCCGCACCCCCGGAGAACCGGGCTGGCCACCGCTCGGCAGACGGCGGACCGGCCTGCTGGCGCTCACCGCACTCGGCTACCTGGTGGTGGTCGCGGGCGTCCTCCTCGACACCCCGCTGGTCGACCTCGACTGGACGGTGCGCCTCGCCCGCCCCTACGAACGGTGGCCCCGCCTCGAACCGCTGCTCGACAACTGGGTGGTGGCCGGGCAGCGCGGCCCGTCCGCCGTCGCCGCCTTCGCCTGGCTCGGCTGGCGGGCCCACCGGCTGCGGCGGCTGCGCCCGCTGCTGGTGATGGGCACCGCCCTGCTGCTGCTCAACGTCACGGTCGGCGCGGTGAAGATCGTCACCGGCCGGCTGGGTCCGCACTACGCCCACTACGTCGGCTCGCCCGAACTCTTCTCCGGCGGCACCATATTCCCCTCCGGGCACACCGCCAACGCCGTGGTCACCTGGGGAGTGCTGGCCTACCTGGCGGTCCGGCTGCGGCGCTGCGGCGCGGCGCTCGCGGGCGCCACCGCCGGCTCGGTCGGGCTCACCACCGTCTACCTGGGCACCCACTGGGTCACCGACGTGCTGGCCGGCTGGGCCGCCGGCCTGCTGGTGCTGCTCACGCTGCCCCTGCTGGAGCCCCTGGTGAGCGCCGTCGAGAGCCGGCTCGCCCGGCGGCAGCGGCCCCCGCTCACCCCTCCCAGCTGCGTTCCACGACCCCGTCGCGCACCGCGAGGTTGAGCCGCCCCTCCCGGTGGTCCATGGTCATCATCGCGTCGGGCGCCAGCACCCGGACCGATGCCCAGCCGTGCCGACGGGCCAGTTCCTGCGCCCGCTCCACCCGCAGCCCCGCGTAGCCCTCCGCGTCCGCCTCCGTCATCGCGCCTCCCCGCTCGTGCCCCGGACGTACGCTGGAATCGTAGACCGCACCCGGCCGACGGGAGGTGCACGGGTATGCGAGCCACGACGCCTCGGCGCTGGCGCAGCGGCACCGAACCCAGGACCGCCCGGAGCGACCTCAAACTGCGCTATCTGCTCTCGCTGACGTTCACCCCGCTGTTCGCGATCGCCACGGTGGCCTTCGCGGTCTGGGCGGCCAACTCACCGGAGTACGGCGCGCCCAGCCGGGGCACCCTCACCGGCTTCGCGGTGGCCTGCGGAATCCTCACCCTGTTCGCCGTCGTCGATCTCGTCGTCGTCATCCGGCGCCGCCGGACCGAGCTCTGACGCGGTATCTCCCACGGAGTGGGAAGTCGGCCCGGCCGACTGCTGTTCGGCGGCGGACCGGTCGGTTTGTCGACACTGGCGGTCGCGGTGGGTGAGGAGGCCGAGACGGTCGAGGAGGTCGCCGAGCC
>NZ_JBSFNM010000058.1:0-61540 GCF_053587085.1 Kitasatospora sp. NPDC003701 | reverse complement strand
CTCGACTCCCGCTCCGGCGCCGAGATCCTCTCCTTCCTGCGCAACTCCGTGCGCGAACTCGGCCAGACCGTCGTCATGGTCACCCACGACCCCGTGGCCGCCGCCTACGCCGACCGCGTCGTCTTCCTCGCCGACGGCCGCATCGTCGACGAACTCGCCAACCCCACCGCCGACACCGTCCTGGACCGCATGCGCCGCTTCGACGCCAAGGGCCGGACGAGCTGACGCTCCGCCGGCAGCAGCCCGTCCCTTCGTAGAGTTCAGGACACCCCATGTATCGCACCGCACTGCGCAACGTGCTGGCCCACAAGGGCCGACTGCTGATGACGGCGCTGGCCGTCATGCTGGGCACCGCCTTCGTGGCCGGCACCATGGTCTTCTCCGACACCTTCGGCCAGGCCATGCGGGACAGCAACTCCAAGAGCTACACCGACATCTCGGTCCAGATCGTGGACCGGGCGGCCGGCTCCTCCGCCTCCGCCCGGGAGAAGAGCGAGAAGAGCGCGGCCACCCTGACCGACGCCACCGTCCAGCAGCTCGGTGCGCTCCCCGGGGCCGCCTCCGCCCGCGGTGTGGTCAGCGGCTTCACCGGCGTCGCCGACAAGAACGGCACCCTGATCGGCCAGGCCTGGTCCGCGAAGGGCGCCAACTTCGCGCCCGGCGCGGACGGCAAGGACGCCCGCTACCCGATGGCCGAGGGCCAGGGCCCGAAGACGGCCAAGGAGATAGCCCTCGACCGCAAGACCGCCGACACGGGCGGCTACAAGGTCGGCGACACCGTCCGGGTCGCCTCCAACGGCCCGGTGGCCGAGGCGAAGCTCACCGGCATCTTCACCACCGACGACCCGGTGGTGAACACCGGCGGCACGCTGACCCTGTTCGACCGCGCCACCGCCCAGCAGCTGCTGCTGGAGCCGGGCCGCTACAGCAGCATCGTGCTCGCCGCCAAGCCCGGCACCAGCGAGGAGGCGCTGCTCGCCCAGGCCGAGCAGAAGCTCCCGGCCGGCCAGCAGATCGACGCCGAGACCGGTCAGAAGCTCAAGGACGACGAGCAGCGGATGATCACCAGCGGCACCGACGGCATGCGCACCATGCTGCTCGCCTTCGCCGGGATCTCGCTCTTCGTCGGCATCTTCATCATCGCCAACACCTTCACCATGCTGGTCGCCCAGCGCACCAAGGAGCTCGCCCTGCTGCGGGCGATCGGTGCCAGCCGCAAGCAGGTCACCCTGTCCGTGCTGGTCGAGGCCCTGGTGATCGGCGCCCTCTCGGCCGCGGCCGGCCTGCTGGTCGGCGTCGGGATCGGCGCCGGGCTGCAGTCCGTGGTCCACTCGCTGAACGACGGTCTGCCCACCGGCTCGCTGGTGATCAAGCCGCTGACCGTGGTGGTCACCCTGGTGGTCGGCGTCCTGGTCACCGTCCTCTCCGCCCTGCTGCCCGCGATGCGCGCCTCGAAGATCGCCCCGGTGGCCGCGATGAGCAGCGGGGACCAGCCGACCAGCCAGAAGAGCCTGCTGGTCCGCAACATCATCGGCTCGGTCCTCACCGCGGGCGGCGGCGCGCTGGTCGCCTACGGCGCCTCCACCGGCAACAGCAACGGCCGCATGCCGGTCGCCCTCGGCGCCGTGGTCGCCCTGGTGGGCATCTTCATCCTGCTGCCGCTGCTGTCCCGCCCGGTGATCGCCCTGATCGGCCCGGCGCTCGGCAGGCTGGCCGGCACGCCCGGCAAGCTCGCCCGGCAGAACGCCGTGCGCAACCCGCGCCGCACCGCGGCCACCGCCGCCGCCCTCACCATCGGCCTGACCCTGGTCACCGGCCTGACGGTGATCGGCGCCTCGGTCGGCGGAGCGCTCGACAAGGCCGTCACCAGCTCGATGAAGGCCGACTACCTGATCTCGACCGCGAACAGCATGAGCCTGTCGCCGAAGATCCCGGCCGAGGTCGCCAAGACCACCGGGGTGACGGCCTCCTCGCCGATCACCACCGTCTACTGGGACCTGAACGGCACCAACAAGTCGATCACCGGCCTGAACGCGGACAGCTTCGACAAGCTCGTCTCGGCCAGGCTGACCAGCGGCTCGACCGCCAACTTCGCCCAGGGCCAGATCCTGATCGACGCGGACGTCGCGAAGAAGTACAACGCCACCGCCGGCTCGACCCTGACCGTCACCTACCCGGACGAGTCCACCGGCCCGATCACCGTCGGCGGGGTCTACGAGGCGAGCGCCATGCTCGGCCCGGTCGTGCTGGCCAACAGCGAGATCGCCAAGCACGAGCCCGAGCCGTACATCAGCGACGTCCTGGTCAAGGGCGCCGACGGTGCCACCGACTCGCTGAAGAAGGCCCTCAAGGACTCCACCGGCGCCAACCCGGTGATCGAGGTCAAGTCCAAGCAGGACGTCCGGGACGACTTCAGCCAGATCATCACCTTCGCGCTGAACATGATGTACGGCCTGCTGGCGATGTCCGTGCTCGTCGCGGTCCTCGGTGTGGTCAACACGCTGGCCATGTCGGTCTTCGAGCGCAAGCGCGAGATCGGGATGCTGCGGGCGATCGGCCTGGACCGCGGCGGCATCAAGCGGATGGTCCGCCTGGAGTCCGTGGTGATCTCGCTCTTCGGCGCCGGCATCGGCCTGCTGCTCGGCTGCTACATGGCCTGGGGGATCCTCGGCACGCTGAAGTCCAGCATGGCGGGCCTGACCACGGCGCTGCCGTTCGGCCAGCTGCTGCTCTTCCTCGCCCTGGCCGGTGTGGTCGGCCTGGTGGCGGCGATCTGGCCGGCCCGCCGGGCGTCCAAGCTGGACATCCTGGAGAGCATCAAGACCGACTGACCGCCGGCGCCGGGCACCGCACCGGCGCCGGACACGGGAAGACCCCCGCCGGAGGGTTCGGCGGGGGTCTTCCCGTACTTCTGTACTCCGCCCGGTCGCACGGCCGGCTGAGCACCACGGAGGTCGTGGTCCGGCGACGCTGCCGGGCGGAGGGCCTCCGACTCATACCCCGGTGCTCCCACACCGGGGTCGCAGTCGCTTACTTGCTGGCGAGCTCCTTGTCGGCGGCCGGCTTGGCGGCCTCGACCGGCTTCGGCGCGGGCGCCGCGGCCTCCTGGAACGCCTCGAACGGCTTCTCCATCTGGGCCAGGCCGACGGCCTCGCGCTTCAGGAACACGGCCAGGGTCCAGTCGGTGAAGACGCGGACCTTGCGGTTCATGGTCGGGACCATGGCGCCGTGGTACAGGCGGTGGAACCACCAGGCCGGACGGCCCTTCAGCTTGTACTTGCCGAAGAGGATCGCCACACCCTTGTGCAGGCCGAGGCCGGCCACCGCACCGAGGTTCTTGTGCTTGTACTCGGCCTGCGGGAAGCCGCGCATGCCCGAGATCACGTTGTCGCCGAGGACGGCGGCCTGCCGGACGGCGTGCTGCGCGTTCGGCGGGCACCAGGCGCCCTCACCGGCGGCGAGGTCCGGCACCTGGGCGTTGTCGCCGGCCGACCAGACGTAGTCGAAGCCCTTGACCTGGAGGGTCGGGGCGGTGTCGACGTGGCCGCGCGGGCCCAGCGGCAGGCCGAAGTTGGCCAGCACCGGGTTCGGCTTCACGCCGGCCGTCCACACGATGGTGGAGGCATCGGCCTCGACGCCGTTCTTCAGCACGACGTGCTGGTCGACGCAGGAGTCCATCGAGGTCTCGATGTAGATCTCGATGTTGCGCTCTTCGAGCTTCTCCTTGGTCCACAGACCGAGGTCCGGGCCCATCTCCGGGAGGATGCGGTTGGCCGCCTCCACCAGGATGAAGCGCATGTCGTCGCGGCTGACGGTCTTGTAGATCTTGGCGGCGTCGCGCGCCATGTCCTCGATCTCGGCGATCGTCTCGACGCCGGCGAAGCCACCACCGACGACGACGAAGGTCAGCGCCTTGCGGCGGATCGCCTCGTCCGTGGTGGACTCGGCCTTGTCCAGCTGCGCCATGACGTGGTTGCGGAGGCTGATGGCCTCCTCGACCGTCTTCATGCCGATGCCGTGCTCCGCCAGACCCGGGATCGGGAAGGTCCGGGAGACCGAGCCGGTCGCGACGACCAGGTACTCGAAGGGCAGCTCGTACGAGTCGCCGGCCGCCGGCTGGATGGTGGCGACCTTGCGGGCGTGGTCCACACCGGTGACAGCACCGGTGAGCACCTCCGCCTTCTTGAGGGCGCTGCGCAGGGGCGCGACGAGGTTGCGGGGCGCGACGTTGCCGCCGGCCGCCTCGGGGAGGAAGGGCAGGTACGTCATGTACGACCGCGGGTCGACGACCGTGACGGTCGCTTCGCCATAGCGCATCTTCTTGAGGATGCGCATCGCGGCATACAGGCCGACGTAACCACCGCCGACAATGAGGATGCGAGGACGCTCCGTGGTGCTCATATCCGAAAGTATCCAGCACCGTCCGGAGCAGCCTTCGTGAGGCCGGTCACAAGCTCCTGGACACCCTGTGCTACACTTCGCGGCCACTTTCGCGGCCCCGGGGAGCCGCCTCACGGCCCACCCGACCCCCCGGTGAGCCTGCGCACCCGAACGGCCCGGCTGAGCAGCAACGATCCATGGCACGCCTGGGTTCCCGCGCGTGATTTCGATTTTCAAACCTGTACGGGAGCGTCACCTGCGATCCAGCGGCCGACACGGCGGGCGGGCCTTCGGTCCCACATTTCGGACGTAGCGGACCGGCAGGCGCGACGAATGGCTGGATCGCCATGTGAAGAAATTCACGAACTTTCCCGCGGAGCCCCGGGCGCGCCCCGGCCCCGGACCCCTCCAAGGGGCTCCGGGGCCGGGGCGGTAAGGCTCGCATCCGCTCAGGAGGCGATACTCCAGGCGATGCCGTCCAGGATGTCGTGCTCGCTGACGACCACCTCGGCGGCGCCGGTCCGCTCCATGATCTCCAGCAGCTCCAGCGCGCCGGCCGCGATCACGTCCACCCGGCCGGGGTGCATCGACGGGATCGCCGCCCGCTGGGCGTGCGTGGCGGAGAGCAGCTCGGCCGCGATCCGGGCCACCTGCTCCCGGCCGATCCGGGAGTGGTGGATCCGCTCGGAGTCGTACGCGGGCAGGTCCTGGGCGATCGCCGACACGGTGGTGACCGTCCCGGCCAGGCCGACCAGGGTGGCCGCGCCGGTCAGCGGGACGGCCTCCTCGGCCTTGTCCAGCTCGGCCCGGACGTGCGCCCGCGCCTCGGCGACCTGCTCGGCCGAGGGCAGCTCGGCCCCGCCGAAGTGGCGCTCGGTCAGCCGGACGCAGCCGATGTCGACCGAGCGGGCCGCCTGGACGTCCGCCGCCCCGAGCACGAACTCGGTGGAGCCGCCGCCGAGGTCGAAGACCAGGTACGGCGCCGGGAACTGGCCGCCGGTGAGCTCCTTGGTGGCGCCGACGAAGGAGAGGTGCGCCTCCTCCTCACCGCTCACCACCTCGGGCCCGACACCCAGGATGTCGCGCACGCCCTTGGCGTACTCGTCGCTGTTCTCGGCGTCCCGGGAGGCGCTGGTGGCGACGAAGCGGATCCGGTCCGGACCCACCCCGAAGCCGGAGATGACCTCGGCGTACTCGCGGCAGGCCGCGAAGGTGCGCGCCAGCGCGTCCGGGTGCAGCCGGCCGGTCCGGTCCACGCCCTGGCCCAGCCGGTTGATGATCATCCGGCGGTCGAGGTCGGTGATCGCACCGGTCTCCGGGTCGAGGTCGGCGACCAGCAGACGGATCGAGTTGGTGCCGCAGTCGATCGCGGCGACCCGGGTGACGCTCATGCGCCGTCCTCCTCGGGACTCTCCTGCGCGGCCCGCTTGGCGGCGCGCTCGGCGGCCTTCTGCTGCTTGGCCGCGATCACGGCCTCGTGGTCCTGCTCCTTGGCACGGTTCCTCGCGACCCGCTCACCGGCGGCCTCGACCTCGGCGGCGGAGACGCAGGGGCCCTTGGCCCACCAGTCCTCCAGCATGCCGATCGCCTCGTCGCCGAGCGGGTTGACGCCCTCGCCGGCCGCCAGCGAGTGGCCGACCAGCACGTGCAGGCACTTGACCCGGTCCGGCATGCCGCCGGCGCTCGGGAAGCCCTCCAGCACCTCGATGGCGTCGCGCCGGGCGATGTAGTCCTCGTGCGCCTTCTGGTAGGCGGCGGCCAGCTCCGGATCCTCGGCGAGCCGGGCGGTCTGCTCCTTCATCACGCCGTCCGCCTCCAGCGTGCCGATCAGCGAGGCGGCCTTGGGGCAGGTCAGGTAGTAGAGCGTGGGGAACGGCGTGCCGTCCGCGAGGCGCGGGGCCGTCTCCACGACGTCCGGGTTGCCGCAGGGGCAGCGGTGCGCCACCGAGCGCAGGCCGCGCGGGACCCGGCCGAGCTGCGCGGCGATGGCCGCGACATCGGTGTCGGAGACGGAGGGGTGGTTCTCAGTGGTCATGGGGGGAGCTGGCTCCAGCAGGGGCAGGGGCGGGTGGAGAGGGCGGGGCGAGGGCGGCGGTGTCGGCTGCGTCCACCGAGTCCCAGACGCTCGCGTACCAGGGCTTGGCGGCCTTCACCGCTCCGGCGGCCACGCCGTCGGACGGGGCGGGCGGGGCGACGGAGGAACGGCCGGGGCCCTGGCCCGCCGGATCCACCGCAATGTACGGGGTCTCCCCCGGCATCGCGTAGTGCAGCCGGCTGCGGGCCTGCGCCTTGACGTACTCCGGGTCCTGCCAGCGGGCCTTCTCCCGGCGCAGCTGTTCGACCTGCTGCCGGGCGTGCTCGGCCTTCGCCCGCTGGGCGGAGATCTCGGACCGCTGGGAGATGAACTGCCTGGTCGGGTAGGCCAGGATCGCCACCAGGGAGCAGAGCACCAGGACGAGGACGGTCGCCCGGCTCGTGAAGCGAGGCCGGGCGGCAAAGCCCGGGATCCTCCAGCCTGCCATCTCCCCTGTCCCCTCCTGGTCGCGACGGTGCCCCGCCGACCACCCTACGGGGTGAACGGCGGGGCACCGGTCAGGCTTGCGCTACTGGGCGCGCGCGGCCCTCGTGCTCGGCTGCGGCGGCGACCGCTCCGGGGAGCGCGTGTGCTCGTTGCTCCCCGGAGCGCGTGTGCTTGTTGCTCCGCCGAGCGACCGTGCTGGTTACTCCGCCGAGCGACTGTGCTTGTTACTCCGCAGAGCGGAAGCGCGGGAACGCGCCGCGGCCGGCGTACTCGGCGGCGTCGTCGAGGATCTCCTCGATGCGCAGCAGCTGGTTGTACTTGGCGACGCGCTCGGAGCGGGCCGGGGCGCCGGTCTTGATCTGGCCGCAGTTGGTGGCGACGGCGAGGTCGGCGATGGTGACGTCCTCGGTCTCGCCGGAGCGGTGGGACATCATGCAGCGGTAGCCGTTGCGCTGGGCCAGCTCGACGGCGTCCAGGGTCTCGGTCAGCGAACCGATCTGGTTCACCTTCACCAGCAGCGCGTTGGCGGTGCCGGTCTCGATGCCCTTGGCCAGGCGGGCCGGGTTGGTGACGAACAGGTCGTCGCCGACCAGCTGGACCTTGTCGCCCAGCTTGACGGTCATGGCCTTCCAGCCGTCCCAGTCCGACTCGTCCAGCGGGTCCTCGATGGAGACCAGCGGGTAGGAGGCGACCAGGTCGGCGTAGTACTCGATGAGCTCGGCGGCGGAGAGCGCCTTGCCCTCGAACTGGTAGGCGCCGTCCTTGTAGAACTCGGAGGCGGCGACGTCCAGGGCGAGCGCGATGTCCTTGCCGGGCACGTAGCCGGCCTTCTTGATGGCCTCGGTGATGAGGTCCAGGGCCTCGCGGTTGCTGTCCAGGTTCGGCGCGAAGCCGCCCTCGTCGCCGAGGCCGGTGGACAGGCCGCGCTCCTTCAGCACGCCCTTGAGGGTGTGGTAGACCTCGACGCCCCAGCGGACGGCCTCGGAGAAGGACTCCGCGCCGATCGGAGCGATCATGAACTCCTGGATGTCGACGTTGGAGTCCGCGTGCGAGCCACCGTTGAGGATGTTCATCATCGGGACCGGCAGGACGTGCGCGTTCGGGCCGCCCAGGTAGCGGAACAGCGGCAGGTCGCTGGCCTCGGAGGCGGCGTGCGCGACGGCCAGCGAGACGCCGAGGATCGCGTTGGCGCCGAGCGAGGACTTGTCCGGGGTGGCGTCCAGGTCGAGCATGGCCTGGTCGATCAGGCGCTGCTCGGTGGCGTCGTAGCCGACCAGCTCGGGGCCGATCTGCTCGATGACGGCCAGGACGGCCTTCTCCACGCCCTTGCCGAAGTAGCGGTTCTTGTCACCGTCGCGAAGCTCCAGCGCCTCGAAGGCACCGGTGGAGGCACCCGACGGGACAGCGGCACGGCCGGTGCTGCCGTCGTCGAGGCCGACCTCGACCTCGACCGTGGGGTTGCCACGCGAGTCGAGAATCTCACGGGCTACGACGACATCGATGGACGGCACGAGGCATCTCCTAGCGGAAGCAGGTTCGGCTGACGATGGGTGCTGTCGGCCGGATGGTTGCGGAGTCGTTACGACCAGAGCCTAACCGCACGGGCTCTCGGGACCACGTCGACCTCGGTCCCGTCTCAGCGTGTGGCCCGGCTACCCACCGGTAGTTCACCTGGTTGCCCCATGAAAGGGGCCCGAATGCGGACGAAGGGGGTCTGACCGACCCCCTTCGTGGAGCCACCGCGGCGGCGGGCGTCAGCCGAGGTCGAGCACCTGGCCCGGAAGGATCAGGTTCGGGTCGGTGCCGACGGTGCCGCGGTTGCCGTCGTACAGCGACTGCCAGCCGCCCTGAACACCCTGCGCCGTGGCGATGGTCGACAGCGTGTCACCGGACTGGACGGTGTAGCCGTGGCCGGCGCGCTGCTGGGCGGCGGGGGCGGCCGCGGCGACCGGGGCGCCGTGGGCGGCGGCCGGGCGACCGTCCTGGCCCGCGTACTGGCCCGCGGCCTGACCCGCGTACTGCTGATAGACGCTCTGGTGGCTGGTCCAGTACCAGGCGCCGTTGCTCTGGTACCAGAAGACCTTGGCGTCGGCGTCCCAGCCGGACTTGTGCTGCGCGTCCTGCTGGACGGGCTGCTGGGCGGCGGGCTTCGGGGCCTGCTGCTGGACCGGCTGCTGGGCGGGCTTCTGAGCGGGCTTCGGCTGCGCGGGCTTCGGCTGGGCCGGCTTCGGCGCGGCGGGCTGCTGGGCCGCGGACTCGGCGTCCGAGGAGGTGCCGACCGAAGCCGGGGCGCCGCCCTTGGTCAGGCCCGCCTTCTGCGAGCAGACCGGCCAGGCGCCCGGCCCCTGCGAGGCGAGGACCTTCTCGGCGACGGAGATCTGCTGCGCCCGGCTGGCCTGGTGGGCCTGCGGCGCGTACGAGGTGCCGCCGTACGCCTTCCAGGTGCTGGGGGTGAACTGCAGCCCGCCGTAGAAGCCGTTGCCGGTGTTGATGCTCCAGTTGCCGCCGCTCTCGCACTGGGCGACCGCGTCCCAGGTCGAGACCGGGGCGGCGGAGGCGCCGGCGGCGGTGAGCAGCGGCAGTGCGAGTCCGACGCCGGCCACACCGGCGACGGCGATGGCCTTCTCGGTCTGGGTGCGACGACGATGACGGCCGGTTCCGACGAAGAGCATGACGTTTCCCTCTCCGCACGCCTGCGAGGTGAGCTGTCGGGTTCGGACCGGGAGGTGGCCCGGCCGCGTGACGCGAAGGCTTTCTGCCCGCGCGAGCGGCTTCACCCCAAGCCGTGGGGGACGGCAACAAACCTGGTTCCCCCGCCCCTGCCCAAGGGTTCTGGTCGGTTTCCCGTGACGCGGCGGGCAGGATTCGGCGTTCCGCGCACGGGGTTCGCAGCTGCGAACTCCAGGGAGGGTAGACAGATCCTCACATCAATCACAAGCTCATATCGCAGGTATCACACATAAATTACGGCGCGTGGCCGATCGCCTACCAACGACGGCGCTATGTCCTGATTGATTGCGGTTCAGGTCCCGTAGGAGGGCGCGGCGGCGACACCCCGTCAGCCCGAAGGCGACACCCCGTCAGCGTGTCGCCGGCCCGAAAGGGCGGAGATCGAGGCGCCGTCGGGGCATCGCCGCGCGGATTGCTCAGAGCCCGGCCGGGGGTTCCGCGGACGGCTTCTCGGGGGTGAATTCCACCGGGAGATCGCGAAGTCCGCGCATGATCAGGCCGCCGCGCCAGCGGAGATTCTCCGGGCTTTCGGCGAGTTGCAGATCGGGCAGCCGGGTGAGCAGGGTGGCGAGCGCCGACCGCCCCTCCAACCGGGCCAGCGGAGCGCCGATGCAGTAGTGGATGCCGTGCCCGAACCCCAGGTGCGGGTTGTCGGTCCGGGCCAGGTCGAGGGTGTTCTCGTCGGCGAACCGCGCCGGATCCCGGTCCGCCGCCGCGAGCACCACCAACACCGGGTCGCCGACCGGGATCTCCACCCCGCCGATGGTCAGCGGGCTGGTCGCGAACCGCCAGGTGGCGAGCTCCACCGGCCCGTCGTAGCGCAGGAGTTCCTCGATCCCGGTCTCCAGCAGAGCGGTCTCGCCGCGGGCGATCGAATCCTGGAGCAGCGCCCGCTGCCCGGGGTTGCGCAGCAGCGCGTAAGTGCCGTTGCCGATCAGGTTGACGGTCGTCTCGAACCCGGCGAAGAGGAGGATGAAGGCCATCGCCGCGGCCTCGTTCTCGGTCAGGTGCTCACCGTGATCGCTGGCCCGGATCAGGCCGGAGATCAGGTCGTCGCCGAGGTCGGCCCGCTTGCGGTGGATCAGCTCCGCCAGATAGGCGCGCATCCGCTTGACGGCCCGCCCCACCCCGCCGCGCTGCCCGCTGCCGTGGCGGATCATCATGCCCGCCCAGTCCCGGAAGTCGTCCTGGTCCTCGGCCGGCACGCCGAGCAGGTCGCAGATCGCGTAGATGGGCAGCGGGAAGGCGAACTCGTGGATCAGGTCCGCCGAGCCGCGCTGCGCGAAGCCGTCGATCAGCCGGTCGGTGAGCTGCTGCACCCGGGGTTCGAACTCGGCGACCCGGCGCGGCGTGAACGCCTTGGAGACCAGCCGGCGCAGCCGGGTGTGGTCCGGCGGGTCGATGTTCAGCAGGTGGGTCATCAGGTTGGCCTGGCGCTCGCCGGGGATGCCGACCCGGCCGGCCCGGTGGGCGTGCCCGCTGTGGTGGGCCGGGTTCTTCGAGAGCCGGCTGTCGGCGAGCGCCTGCCGGGCGTCCGCGTACCTGGTCACCAGCCAGGCCTCGACCCCGCTCGGCAGGGTGGTGCGGTGCACCGGCTCGTGCTCCCGCAGCCACGCGTACGCCGGGTACGGGTCGGCGGCGAACTCCCAGGTGAAGAGCGGCGGGCGGGCTGAATCGGGCTGAACTGGCATGTGTCGACCGTATCCGGTGGGGATCTCCGGCGTGGCAGGCGTGAGCCTGGTCACCTGCGGGGTAATCCCTGTTGCGGAGGGTCAGGACCTGCCTACGATCCTCCGCAAGCAAAACGCGTGGGCGCCGGTGCGGAGCCGCCCACAGGGAGGAGCGCACCATGCGGGTCACCGGGGCAGTCGTGGTCATCGCCGTACTCGCCGGCGGGTCGGGGGCCGACCTCGCCCGCCGGTTCACCGCCGCGGGCGCCGCCGGCGTGCTCATCGCCGACCAGCAGGTCGGCATCGCCGAGGACCTCGCCGCCGAGCTCGACCGGACGGGCTGCCCGGTCGTCGGCGTCTGCGGTGACATCCGCCGCCCGAGCGACATCGCCGCGCTGGTCGACACCACCGAGAAGCACCTCGGCCCGATCGACCTGTTCTGCGTGGCCGGCCCGGACGGCGAGCGCATCGTCTCCCTCGCCGAACTGCCCGACCACCTGGACCTGGAGCGGCTCGCCGAGCTGCTCGCCCTGGTCGGCGAGGCGATCGCGGAGGTCGTCGGCGAGGTCGTCCCGGCGCAGCGCCGGTCGGTGGTGGACGTCGCGGCGGTCTGACGGGCGGGCGCGGTCGGCCCGGGTGGTTCGGGGCGGTTCGGGCAGCTCCGGCTGCTCGGGCTGTTCGGGCTACTCGGGCTTGAGTCCCTCGGCCGCGCGCACGGCGTCCCGGTAGCCGCGTGCGGCCGCCCGAAGCGCGGCGTCCACGTCGACGCCCGCGTCGTGCGCCCGCTGCGCCACGGCGAGCAGCAGCCTGCCCGCCGACTCCGCCGTGAGCTCCGCGGGCAGCTCGTAGGCCGCGTCCGGCACACCCGTGAACCCCGCCCGGCGCACCCGGGACACCAGCTTCGCCGCGTACGCCAGCGACGGCAGACCGGCCGGTACGCCGTCCAGCACCGACTCGCGCTCCGACTTCTCGGCGGCCTTCAGCGCCTCCCAGTTCGCCTCGACCTCGGCGGCGCCCTCCGCCTCGGCGTCCCCGAACACGTGCGGGTGGCGGTACATCAGCTTCTCGACGATGTCGCCCGCCACGTCGTCGATGGAGAACGCGTCGGTGGGGTGCTCCTCGGCGATCCGGGAGTGGAAGAAGACCTGAAGCAGGACGTCGCCCAGTTCCTCGCGGAGGGTCCCGCGGTCCCCCTCCTCGATCGCCTCGACCAGCTCGAAGGCCTCCTCGACCAGGTACTTCACCAGGCTGGCGTGGGTCTGCTCGGCGTCCCAGGGGCAGCCGCCGGGCGAGCGCAGGCGGTCCATCACCGAGACCAGGTCCAGCAGCCGCGCGCCCGGCAGGTCGTACGAGCCCGGCAGCACCTCGATCTCGGGCACCTCGCCCGCGTGCTCGACCGCGAGGCGCGCCAGCGCGTCGGTGAGCCCCGGGTCGCCGTCCGGGCCGCCCAGCCAGACCGTCGGGCCCGAAGCCGCCGGCTGCCCGGTCAGCAGCCGGGCGAGCGACGGCGCCGAACCGGGCACCACCACCTCCACCTCGACCCCGGCCGCCCGCACCGCCGGCAGCTGCGGGTGCGCGGCGTCGCCGGCGAGCACCCGTCCGGCCGACCGCAGCGCCTCCCAGGCGGGCCAGGCCAGCAGGCCGGGGGCGACCCGGTGGGTGGTGGTGAGCAGGATCAGCTTCGCGCCCGGAAGATTCGTCACACCCCGAACCTACCCGCCCCCGGCAGGCCGCCGCCCCCGCGTTTCCGCCCGGTCCGGGGCCCGGGCAGGACGGGCGGCGGCGGGTCCGGCGGAGGGGGCGCGGGCCGCGGAGCGTGGCAGAGCCCGCAGGCGGGAGCAGGAAGTTGGCCGGCTCGACTTCCTGCTCCTCCACGGCCACCCGCATGCGGGGCTGCGGGGCCGGGGCAGCGGCGCCGGGGCGGGGCGGGCGACGGAGGCGGGACGGCCGAGGCGGGCGGTAGCCCGGGGCCCGGGCAGGACGGGCGGCTGTGGGTCCGGCGGAGGGGGCGCGGGCCGCGGAGCGTGGCAAAGCCCGCGGGCGGGAGCAGGAAGTCGGCCGGCTCGACTTCCTGCTCCTCCACGGCCACCCGCATGCGGGGCTGCGGGGCCGGTCCCCGTGAGGGCCGGCCCCGGACCGCGCGCCCGGAGCCCGGGAGTGGGACGTCGGGCGGGCCGACTTCCCACTCCCCGGCAGCACCCGCAGCACCCGCACGCAGGACTACGGGGCCAGCCAGAGCGGGCTGTCGGGGAGGAGGGCGACCCGGTCGGCGTCCCAGGTGCCGTAGCGGGGGTTGACGCGCAGGTGGAGGGCGGTGGCGGCCTCGGCCAGGGCGAGGCGGACGGCGGTGTCGCCTGCCGGGGTGCCGGCGTCCTGCCCAGCTGCGGCGGCGAGGCGGCGGATGCCCAGCTGGCGACGGAGGTAGTCGTCGATCCCGGCGCCGGGGACGCCCCGGGAAGCCAGCACCCGGGCGAACGGACCGGCCCCGCCGTACCGGACCTCCTCCGCCGTCCGGGCCGCCGCCACCTCGGCACCGCCCACGGCGAGCCCGCGGTCGGCAGCCGCGCGGGCGACCACCGCGTCGAGCACCAGGTCCGTGACGGCTCGCCGCGCCAGCCCGTCCGACTGCTGCCGGGCGTCCGCCGAGGCGCCACCGGCCGTGTCACGCAGCTCCGCGACCCGGGCCTCGACCGCCGCCACCGGGATCCGCCGGCCGTCCAGCGCCGCCGCCGTGCCCGGCGACAGCCCGTTGCCTCCGCAGGCGGCCAGCGCCGAGGCGGCGAGCAGGGCGCCGGCGACGGCGGTCCGACGGTGCATGGCTGGTCTCCGGGGTGGGGTGGCACGCGACCGGGCCGCCGTCCCACGAGCGGCCGGGCGTTGTCCCGAGAGTAGGGCGGCCGGGCCCGCACCGCGCGGACCGTGACCCGAACGGGTCACCCCGCGTGCGGCGGCTGTCAACCCTGACGATCGTCCAGGTCTCCCCCTGCCTTTAGGCCCGGGCCTCGGTCCCCGGACCGCCCCTACCGTCCTGACCATGACGAACACGGACAGGAAGCGAGCGGCCAGCACGAGCACAGTCGGGGCCGGAACGGTCAGAACGAGGACGGCCGGAGAGAAGGCCGCCGGAAGGAGGACGGACGGTGCGAGGACGGTCAGGACCACCGGTACCCGGGTGGCCGCGGCGGCGGCGCTGCTGGGTGCGGGCGCCGGCGTGGTCGGGTGGCTGGCACCGGCCCGCGGTGAGGAGGGCGGGCCGGCCCGGGTGACCACCGGCGCGTCCACCGGCGGCTATCGGCGGGTGGCCGACGCCGTCGCCGATGCGCCGGACCGGCTCGGCTCACTGCTGGAGCCCGCCACCGAGGCCGGGCTGCTGGTGCTGGGCCTGCTGCTGGCGCTCTGCTGGTGGACGGCCCGCGGCCAGCGCGCCGCCGACCTGGTCGCGGGGGTCGCGCTCACCGGCCTCGGCACGGTCGTCGCGTACGGGGCGAGCGAGGTGTTGAAGGTCGTGATCGACGAGGAGCGGCCCTGCCGCGCGCTGTCCGGCGCCCTGTCCGCACGGTCGGCCGTCGCGGAATGCCCGCCGCCGGGCGACTGGTCGTTCCCCAGCAACCACGCGACCCTCGCCGTCGCCCTCGCGACCGGCCTGGTCCTGCTGCGACCGCGCTGGGCCCTGCTGGTCGTCCCGGTCGGCGTGGCGACGGCCGCGCTGCGGGTGGCCGCCGGGGTGCACTATCCGCACGACGTGGTCGCCGGGGCCGCACTCGGCGGGGCGGTCACCGCGGCGGTGGTCGTCGCGCTGCTGCCGCTCACCACCGCCGCCGTGACGTCACTGGCCGGTATACCGGTGCTGGGCCCGCTGCTGGCGGCGCCGCCGTCAGGCGCGCGGACCGCCCGCGCAGGCTCCGCCGGTGGTCAGACCGGCCTCGTGGGCGAGGACGGCGGCGGCCGCCCGGTTGGCCACGCCGAGCCGCGCCAGGACGGAGCTCACGTGGGCCTTCACGGTGCCCTCCACCACCCCGATCCGGCGGGCGATCTGACCGTTGGACAGGCCGGCGGCGATCAGCGTCAGCACGTCCCGTTCCCGGGTGGTCAGCCCGGCCACCTGTTCACGGGCGGCGGAGCGGCGGTCGGCCGGCCCACCGGCTCCGGCGGCGGCGAGGTGGGCAACCACCCGCGCGGCCACCTTGGGTGACAGGTAGGCGGCGCCGTCCGCCACCGCCCGTACCCCGGCGATCAGCTCCTCCGGCTCACCGGACTTGATCAGGAACCCGTTGGCGCCACCGGCGAGGGCCCGCAGGATGTAGTCGTCCTCGCCGAAGGTCGTCAGCATGACGATCCCGGCGGTGGCGCCGCTGCGGCGGATCTCGGCGGCGGCGGTGATGCCGTCCGTACCGGGCATCCGGATGTCCAGCACGACGACGTCGGGCCGGTGGCGGCGGACCAGTTCGACGGCCTCCCGGCCGTCCCCGGTCTCGGCCACGATCTCGATCCCCGGGTCGGTGGTGAGCACCGCGCGGACGCCGGCGCGGACCATCGGCTCGTCGTCGGCGATCACCACCCGGATCGGCGTGCCGGTCGCGGCCCGCTCGCCGCCGCTCATCCGGCGCTCACGCGACCAGCGCGTCCAGGGAGATCAGCACGCCGCCCTGGAAGCAGAGCCGGTAGGCGTCGCCGGAACGGTCGTTGCTGAACGGTTCGGCGGTGATCGCGTAGTACTCGCACGTCACTCCTTCTCCCCGGGGCGGCGGGTTCCCCACGGATGGATGGTACGGAAACTGATGGGCCGGCAGAAACCGCTGGACGGTCGCGCGATCCTGGCCGACCCGCAGCGACGCGTAGTCCGCCGGCTCCAGCACGGCACGGCCGGCGGTGTAGATCGTCCACCCCCGTAGGACGCCGGTCAGCACCAGAACGGTGACCAGCGGAGCCAGCACCGTCGCGGCCATCATCCGACCCACCCGACGGCGGGCGCGGCTCAGCTCACGGGCCGGTGACACCGGGGCGGGCCCGGGAGCCCGGGCGATGGCGGAGCCGGAGCGCGGAAGGTACGCGAGCACCTCGAAGCCACCGCCGTCGGTGCGCGGCCCGTGTGCGAAGGTGCCGCCGGCCAGTCTGACCCGCTCGGCCAGGCCGATCAGCCCACGGCCGCCCCCGCCCGGTGCGGCCGTCGGGCCCGCCGGTGACGGGCCGTTGACCACCTGGACGCGGGCGCCGTCCGGTGTGTAGGCCACCCGCACCGTGACCGGCGCCTGCGGGGCGTGCTTGGCCGCGTTGGTCAGCGCCTCCTGGGTCACCCGGTAGGCGGCGTGCTCGGCCGCCCGCGGCAGGCCGTCCGCCGTGCCGCTCACGGTCAGCCGGACCTCCAACCCTGCAGCGGCCGCCTCCTCGACCAGCTGGGCGATTCCCGCGTCGGCGGGGCCCCGGCCGGCCTCGTCCACGTCGTCCCGCAGGATTCCGATCACCTCGGCGAGGCGCTCCACGGCCGCTCCCGCGCCCTTGCGGATCTCCTGGGCCGCCTCGCGGTGCGACGGCGCGAGGTCGGGCGCCAGCTTCAGTGCGCCGGCCCGCAGGGCGATCAGGCTCAGGTCATGGCCGAGGGCGTCGTGCATGTCCTGGGCGATCCGGGCCCGCTCGCGCAGCCGGGCCTGTTCGGCCACCAGCTGCTGCTCGCGCTCCAGCCGCTCCGCCCGCTCCCAGCCGGCCCGGACCAACTCCTGCGACTGGCGCCAGAACCGGCCCGCCATCCAGGGCGCCATACCCGCGCAGACCACCAGGGACAGGAACGACGTCCCCTGGACCATCCACGCCGGCACCGTCAGCGCCGCCGTCACCCCGAGCGCGACCATCAGGGCCAGGACGACCGTCGCCCACCGCACCCGGTCCGTCCGCCACCCGGTGAGGAACGCCGCACCGATCGCCGGCAGGGCCCACCAGATGCTCACCGTGCCGGCCCCGGTCGCCGCCGCCGCACCCGCCAGCAGTCCGCCGTCGAGCCACCCGCTCCACCGCTCACCGTTCGTCCTCACGGCTACGACAGTAGAAGGCGGTCTGCGGCACCGGATCTGCCGAAAGTCATACCGATGCCACGGTCATACCGGGTGGACCGGACCGCAGGGCACGCGCGGGGCCCACCATCCGACGGCCCGGGCGGCCCGGTGACTCAGCGGGTGGGGGGCCACGGGGCGGCGCGAGGGTCGGGAGGTGCGGGGTTGTTGGTGCTGCGGTGCGGCTGGAGGGTGTCGAGGGCCTGGCGCAGCCGGCGGACGGCCGGGTGGTGCGGGCCCTCCCGGCGTTCGCGGTCGAAGAGGAGCTGGAGCAGCCACTGCCAGGCCTCCTCGGACTCGCCGCCCGCCGCCAGCAGCAGACCGATCCGCTCGCGCGCGTCGAACGCCCGCTCCGGGTCCAGCCCCGGTCCGCCGTCGAGCAGTGCCCGGTACTCGGCGAGGGCCTCGGTGCCCTGCCCCGACCGCTCCAGGCACTCGGCCGCGCGGTAGCGGTGTTCGAGAGCCTGCGGGCCGTGCGGGCCCCCGTCGGCGGTGGCGGCCAGCAGCCGGTACTCGGGCAGTGCCTGCCGGTAGCGGCGCTCCTGGTGCAGGGTACGGGCGTAGATGGTCCGGACGGTGCGCACCAGCGGTGCGTTGTCGCCGAGTTCGGCCTGGGCCCGGGGCAGCAGCGTGCCGGCGAGGTCGAGCACCTCCGCGCGGCGGCCCGCGTCGAGCAGGTCGGAGAGCCGGGCGCAGGCCGCCGCCAGCTCCGCCCCGGACCCCGGCGCGGCGGGTGCCGCGGCCGGAGGGGGCGGCGAGGACGGGAGGACGGGCCCCGGCACCGCGGCCATCAGGAACGGGCGCGGCTCCGCGCGCGGCGCGGGCGGTGGTACCGGTGCCGGTGAAGGTGCCGGCGCCGGTGGCGGTGTCGCGGCCTCGACCGGCCGGGGCTGCGGCTGGTGGGGGTGGCGGTACGGGCGGGCGGGATCGGGCAGCGGCCCGTACCGGGGCTGCGGCGCCCGGGTGGTGGCGGGCAGCAGCGGGAGCAGCCGCGCGTACACCTCCTGGGCGTCGGTGGGGCGGCCGTCGGGCTGCTTGGCGAGCAGGTCGAGGACCAGCCGCTCCAGCGGTTCCGGGACGTCCGGGCGGAGTTCGCGCAGCGGCACCGGCGGTTCGTCGACGTGCCGGCGCAGCACGCCGAGCGCGGTGGGCGCGCGGAACGGCTCCTCGCCGGCGAGCATCTCGTGCAGCAGGCAACCGAGCGCGTAGAGGTCGCTGCGCGGGTCGACCGTCGCGGCGAGCGCCTGCTCGGGCGCCATGTAGGACGGGCTGCCGACGGGGACGCCGGTCAGGGTGAGGCGGGTGGCCTCGGTGTCGAGCGCGGTGGCGATGCCGAGATCGAGCAGGATCGTCCGGCCGTCGTCACGGACCATCACATTGCTGGGCTTCAGGTCGCGGTGGACCACCGGTACGGCGTGGACGGCCGCCAGGGCCGCGCAGAGCTGGGCCGCCACGGCGGCCGCGCGCTCCGGCGGGAACGGTGCGTCCTCGGCGATCAGGTCGGCCAGGCTGATGCCCGGCACGCGCTGCATGACCAGGTACAGCTCGCCGTCGTCCTCCCCGGCGTCGAAGACGGTGACCAGACCGGGGTGGTCGAGGGCGGCGGTGATCCGGCACTCGCGCAGGAAGCGGCGGCGGAGCTCGTCCCCCTGCCGGCGGTGTTCGGTACCGCCGCCGGCGGACGGGTCGACCGGGAGCAGGCGGTCGGTCCGGAGCAGTTTGACGGCGACCGGGCGGTCCAGCCGCTCGTCGTAGCCGCCCCAGACCTGGCCCATCCCGCCGTGGCCGATCTTCTCGGCCAGGCGGTAGCGGCCGCCGATCACCCTGGCGGTGGTCACGGTCGGCCGCCCTCGCGGGCCTGACGCCGCAGCAGCTCACCCAGCTCGCGCAGCTCCTCACCGGTCGCGGGCGCGCTCGGAGCCGTGTACGGGGACTGGTAGCCGTAGCCGGGCGCGGGCGGCGGGGTGCTCGGAGCGGCCGCACCGGGCGGGGTCGGGGCGCCGAAGGGCGCGGCGTACCCGGGCGCCGGGGTCGGGGCGTAGCCCGCACCGGGCGCGGGCTGCGCGTAAGGCGCGGCCGGCTGCGCGTACGGCGCGGCGGGCGGCGGGTACTGGGCGGCCGGGGCGGGCGCCTTCGGCTTGCCGGCCTCCCAGACGGCGCGCAGGTCCATCGCCAGGAAGTGCAGTGGCGCACCGAACCACATCACCACCATGGCGACCATGCCGACGGTGTCCGCGGTGGGCGCATCGCCGGTGCCGCCGGCCACGCCCGCGCAGACCAGGTAGGTGAGGAACAGCCCCGCGAAGACCAGCGCACCGAGGATGTCGTAGGCCCGGCGGCGGCGGATCGCCAGCAGCAGCGAGGGGATCATGCCGAGCAGACCGACCGTCACCAGCGGGGTGAGGGCGCACAGCACCCGGCCGAGCACGCCGTAGGGCCCGGGGCTCCGCGTCGGTCCGGGTGGTGACGGGACGGCGTACGGCACCGGGCCCGGCCCCCCGCCGTGGGGCAGACCGCCGGGGAACGCGCCGCCGGGCGGTGGTCCGAACTGCCCCGGGTACTGCCCTGACATGTGCGCTCCTGAGCGGGTGAGGACGGCGGTCGGCCGCGGACGGACGAACCCCGCACACCGTACCTTCCGCGGCCGACACGCCGGGGCGGCTTCCCGAGCTCCGGTACCCGGCCGGGCCCGACGGGCCTGACGGGCCTGACGGGCGGCCACCGACCGGTGGCAGCCGGGCCGCACCCGGGCCGGCACCGCACCCGGACCGCACCGGGAGCACATCGGCACCGCACCCGGACCGGGCCGCGGCGGCACCGGCAGTCAGGAGCGGCCGGGCGGGGCCAGGGTGCCGGTCGCGAGGCCGTCGGTGAGGGCCTGGGTGAGGGTGTGGGCGAGCCCGGCGGCCTGGTGGAGCGCGCTCTCGAAGCCGGCCAGGCGCGCGAAGGCGGCACCGAGCAGGCGCTGTTCGGCGATCGGGAGGCGCGGGAGCTCGACCCGGCGGATGTCGAGGCGGGCGGTGGTGGAGGCGTGGCTGGCGGCCCGCCGGGTGGCGGCCGTCGAGCGGAACTGGCCGGCCAGGAAGTCGGGGTCGAGCACCGCGGGGTCGGGGCGCAGCAGGTGGAGCTGGCGCCCCAGCGCGGCACCGTCCGACGGGCCGCCGGCCCGGACGACGCGCGCCGCACCCGTGCCCAGGGCCGGGACCAGGACGTCACCGGGGCGGGTCCGGAGGTCGCCGGCCGGCCCGGAGCCGTCGAGGACGGCGCTGGGCGGGTTGCCCGCGATCACGTCCTGGTCGGTCAGCACGGGCGTGCCGGAGGGGCCGGCGCCCGCCGGGCGGGTCGGTGCGCCGGCGCCCGAGGAGTGGACCTCCAGCACACCGCTGCGGACCAGTTCGCCCACCGTGACGACCGGTCCGGCCGCCGCCGCGGGCTGCGCCGTCGGCACCGCCGGGTCGGGCAGCAGCGAGCCGGGGTCGGCCAGGCCGGCCAGCAGTTCGGTCAGCCGGCCGCTCAGGTGGGCGAGTTCGGCGGCGCCGCCGACCGGGGCGGCGGGCGGGACGTGGCGGGTGGGCGAGAGGTCGGTCTCGTCGTCGAGCAGGTCGATCGCGGCCATCGTCCGGTGCACGCCCGGCCGGTCGGCCGGCAGCGGCAGGCCCTCCCGGGCGGCGAGGTCGAAGGCGTGCCAGGCGTCCAGGACGGTCCGGCGCAGCTCCGGCCAGCGGACCTTGTCGCGCCCGCCCTCGGCCTCGGCGGCGGCGGGCACGGCGGAGTGGCCGGCGGGGAGTGCGGTCGAGGCCGCGTCCAGCAGCAGCACCTGCCGGAAGTCGTCGCCCGGCCGGGGCGCGCGCAGCACCCAGAGGTGGAGCGGCACCCCGTACGGCGGTGCGGCTCCGGCCGGCAGCGCGACCACGGCGCGCAGCGCACCGGAGCGCAGCAGTTCGGCGCGGACCCGTCGCCCGGCCCGGCGGGTGGCGACGGTGGGCGGCAGCAGCAGGGCGGCGAGGCCACCGGGGCGGGTGTGGGCGAGGCAGTGCAGCACCCAGGCGAGTTCGGACTCGCCGCGCGGCGGCACGAGGCCGCCCGGCCAGCGCGAGTCGAACTGCAACTCGTCGTGACCCCAGTCCCGTTCGTTGTACGGCGGCTGGCAGAGCACGGCCTCGAAGGTGTCACCGGGGTAGCCGTCGGCGCGCAGGGCGTCGCCGGCGCGCAGCTCGAGGGGCAGCGGCCCGGGGTCGGCGGCCGGGGTGTGCAGCGCGAGCCGGAGCCGGGCGAGGGCGCCGGTCACCTCGTCCGCGTCCTGTCCGTAGCGGCCGGTGGTGGGCGGGAGGGCGAGCAGCAGGGCGCCCAGACCGGTGGCCGGGTCCAGCACGGTGGCGGGGACGCCGGCGACGGCCGCGAGCAGGTCGGCGGCCTCCGGCGGGGTGGGGCTGAGCTGGCGGGTGTTGGCCTCGGCGTAGCGGGTCAGCAGCTGCTCGTACGCGCCCGGGACGCCGGCGGCGGCCGCGAGTTCGGCCAGCAGTCGGGCCAGGTCCAGCTGGGTGGAGCCGAGCAGGCCGGGCAGGCGCAGGGCCGCGGCGCCGTCGCCGAACGCACCGGAGGCGGTCTCGGCCAGGGCCCGGGGCAGGGCGGTGGCGAGCCGGGTGTCCGGTTCGGCGGCGAGCGCGGACCAGCGGTCGGGGTCACGGTGCAGCAGCAACAGGACGGCGCCGACCTGGACGAGGGGTGCGGCGGGGTGGCCGGCCGGGTCGCGCAGGGTCTCCACCAGTTGCCAGACGCGTTCCAGCAACGGCAGTTCGGCGATCTTGCCCTGCCCGCGCAACCAGGACGCCACTTCGTCGAGGGCGAAGGTCGGGCTGCTGTCGGTGCCGCCGACCGGGCGGGGGAAGTCGGCGTGGCGACGGCGCCAGTTGCTGACGGCGGCCCGCCCGACCCCGGCCAGCCGAGCGATCTCGACGGCGGTCACCTCGGGACGGTCCGGCATGGAGACTCCTTCGGCACACGGGGGCGGTGTGCTCACACGTGGGGGCGGGTGTGACCACACAGCATAGCCAGCACCTCGCGATCCACCGTTCACACGTGAACAGAGAGGTTCCATGAATCACTGTTGACACCGTTCACAGTGAATGGTGTGATCTCTCTGTCGGCACCGCAGAGGGCGCCGGCACCACACCACCGAGAACCGGGAGACACCCCATGGCCGTCACCACCCGCGCCACCCGTCGCAACGCCGCCCTGCTGCTGGGCGCGGCGCTCGTCGCCCTCACCGCGACGGCCTGCAACTCCACCGGCGGGTCGACCGTCTCCACCGAGCCGAAGCAGACCTCGGCCGCCGCGCCCGCCGCGGGCTCCCCCGGCGCCGCCAACCCCGCCGAGTCCAAGCCGGCCGAGTCCAAGCCGGCCGACGCCCCCAAGGCCGCGGCCAAGGTGGGCGACACCATCGCGCTCAAGGGCAACGACCCGGCCGACGTCGCCGACGTCACCCTGGTGAAGGTGGTGGACAACGCCGAGGGCGAGGACGAGTTCACCCACCCGGCCGACGGCAAGCGCTTCGTCTCGGTCCAGTTCCGGATCAAGGCGAGCGGCAAGAAGGCCTACAGCGACGTCCCCGGCAACAGCGCCAAGCTGCTGGACGCCCAGGGCCAGGCCTTCGGCTCGACGGTCGCCGACACCAAGGCGGGCCCGGGCTTCCAGCTCCCCGCCAACGTCGCCCCCGGGGAGAGCGCCCTCGGCTTCGTCACCTTCGAGGTGCCGAAGGACATCAAGCTCGACAGGGCCCAGTTCGGCCTCGACAGCGGCTTCGCCCCGCAGACCGGCCAGTGGAAGCTCGGCTGACCCCGGGCAGCACCCGCCGAACGTGCGACGGCGGCCTCAGGCACCCTGGCCCGAGACCGCCGCAAGGCCCGCCGAACCGGCGGGCGACTCCCCCGCCGCTACTTCTTCGCCCCCGCCAGGTCGTCGAACATCGCGGACAGGAACTCGCGGCACCAGCCCAGGAGTTCCCGCCCGACCAGCGGCTTCCCGCCGATCCGCCCGGTGGCCGGCCGGGGCACCAGCAGCTGCTGGGCAGCCGCCTTCACCTGGCTGCGCGGGTAGAGCCGGTTCAGCCGCAGCTGCTGCGACTCGCGCAGCTCCACCGGCCCGAACCGGACGTTGGCGCCCTGCAGCGTGATGTCCGCGATGCCGCACCGGCGGGCGTACAGCCGCAGTGCGGCCACCAGCAGCAGGTTCTCCACCGGCTCGGGCAACTTGCCGTACCGGTCGACCAGTTCGTCCCGGACCTGCTTGATGTCGTCCTCCGAGTTGACCGCCGCGATCGAGCGGTACGCCTGGAGCCGGAGCCGCTCGCCCGGGGCGTAGTCGTGCGGCACGTGGGCGTCCACCGGCAGCTCGATCTTGACCTCCAGCGGCTCCTCCTCCGGCTCGCCGCCACCGGCCAGCGACTCCCGGAACTCGGCCACCGCCTCGCCGACCATCCGCATGTAGAGGTCGAAGCCGACGCCCGCGATGTGCCCGGACTGCTCGCCGCCGAGCAGGTTCCCGGCGCCGCGGATCTCCAGGTCCTTCATCGCCACGTACATACCGGCGCCCATCTCGGTGTGCTGGGCGATGGTGGCCAACCGCTCGTGCGCCGTCTCGGTCAGCGGCTTCTCCGGCGGGTACAGCATGTACGCGTAGCCGCGCTCGCGCCCGCGGCCGACCCGGCCGCGCAGCTGGTGCAGCTGGGAGAGGCCGAAGGTGTCACCGCGCTCGACGATCAGGGTGTTGGCGTTGGAGATGTCGATGCCCGACTCGACGATCGTGGTGGAGACCAGGACGTCGAACTCCTTCTCCCAGAAGTCGACGACCACCTTCTCCAGCGCGGTCTCCCCCATCTGCCCGTGCGCGGTGGCGATCCGCGCCTCGGGGACGAGGTCCTTCAGCCGGGCGGCCGCCCGGTCGATCGACTCCACCCGGTTGTGGATGTAGAACACCTGGCCCTCGCGCAGGAGTTCACGCCGGATGGCGGCCGAGATCTGCTTCTCGTCGTACGGGCCGACGAAGGTCAGCACCGGGTGCCGCTCCTCCGGCGGGGTGGTGATGGTGGACATCTCCCGGATCCCGGTGACCGCCATCTCCAGGGTGCGCGGGATCGGCGTGGCGGACATCGTCAGCACGTCCACGTTGGCGCGCAGCTTCTTCAGCTGCTCCTTGTGCTCGACGCCGAAGCGCTGCTCCTCGTCCACGATGACCAGGCCGAGGTCCTTGAAGCGGGTCTCCGAGGAGAACAGCCGGTGGGTGCCGATCACGACGTCCACCGAGCCCTCGAAGAGCCCCTCCAGCACGGCCTTCGCCTCGCCGTCGGTCTGGAACCGGGAGAGCGCCTTCACCGTCACCGGGAAGTTGGCGTACCGCTCGGCGAAGGTGGAGAAGTGCTGCTGCACCAGCAGCGTGGTCGGCACCAGCACCGCCACCTGCTTGCCGTCCTGCACCGCCTTGAAGGCCGCCCGGACGGCGATCTCGGTCTTGCCGTAGCCGACGTCGCCGCAGATCAGGCGGTCCATCGGGACGGACTTCTCCATGTCCGACTTGACCTCGGCGATGGTGGTGAGCTGGTCGGGCGTCTCCGCGTAGGGGAAGGCGTCCTCCAGCTCGCGCTGCCACGGGGTGTCCGGGCCGAAGGTGTGGCCGGGCGCGGCCATCCGGGCCGAGTACAGCTTGATCAGGTCGGCGGCGATCTCCTTGACCGCCTTCTTGGCCCGCTGCTTGGTCTTCGCCCAGTCCGCGCCGCCGAGGCGGTGCAGCGTCGGGGCCTCGCCGCCGACGTACTTGGTGACCTGGTCCAGCTGGTCGGTCGGCACGAACAGTCGGTCGCCGGGGTGCCCGCGCTTGGCCGGCGCGTACTCCAGCACCAGGTACTCGCGGGTGGCGCCCTGCACCGTGCGCTGCACCATCTCGACGTAGCGACCGACGCCGTGCGCCTCGTGGACGACGTAGTCGCCGGCCACCAGCGCCAGCGGGTCGATCGCGTTGCGCCGCCGGGACGGCATCCGGCGCATGTCCTTGGTGGAGGACTTCTGCCCGGAGAGGTCGGTCTCGGTGATGACGGTGAGCTTGAGCGCCTCGTCGACGAAGCCGTGCTCGATCGAACCGCAGGAGACGTAGACGACGTCCCTGGTCGGCGCCTCGGCGAGGTCGGCGACCAGCCGGGCCGGGATGCCCTCGTTGCCGAGCACCTCGGCGAGCCGGGAGGCCGGGCCGTGGCCCTCCGTCACCATGACGACCCGCCAGTCGGCGGCCAGCCGCTCCTTGGCGTCGGCGATCGCCCGGGCCGTGTCGCCCCGGTACGCCTCGACCGCGTGCATGCCCAGGGTCAGCGTGTTGACGTCGAACTCCAGCACCTCGCTGATGCTGGACTCGCTGGTCGCGAACGGGCTGACCGACCACCAGGGCAGGTCGATCTCGGCGGCGTGCTCGCGCACGTCCGCGAGCGAGCGCAGCGAGGCGGCCGAGACGTCGATCGCCTCCAGGTCGATCGGCCGGTCCCCGCCGGCCGCGGCCGCCACCCAGGAGGCGTGCAGGAACTCCTGGCTGGTCGCCACCAGGTCGGCCGCCCGGGTACGGACCCGCTCCGGGTCGCAGACCACGGCGACCGAGCCGAGCGGCAGCACGTCCAGCAGCAGCTCCATGTCGTCCACCAGGACGGGCGCCAGCGACTCCATGCCCTCGACCGCGATGCCCTCGGCGATCTTGTCCAGGATCTCGGCCAGCCCCGGGTGCGCGACGGACAGCTCGGCGGCCCGTGCCCGCACCTCGTCGGTCAGCAGCAGTTCACGGCAGGGCGGAGCCCAGAGGCCGTGCTCGGCGATCTCCAGCGAGCGCTGGTCGGCGACCTTGAAGTACCGGATCTCCTCGACGTCGTCGCCCCAGAACTCCACCCGCAGCGGGTGCTCCTCGGTCGGCGGGAAGACGTCCAGGATGCCGCCGCGCACGGCGAACTCGCCGCGCTTCTCCACCAGTTCGACCCGGGCGTAGGCGGCCGCCGACAACCGCCGGGCCACCGTCTCCAGGTCGTGCGACTCCCCGCGCCGGACGAACACCGGCTCCAGCTCGGCCAGCCCCTTGACCTGCGGCTGGAGCACCGAACGGACGGGGGCCACGATCACCTGCACCGGGCCGGCCGCCGGGTCGTCCGCCCGCGGGTGCACGATCCGGCGCAGCACCGCCAGCCGGCGGCCGACGGTGTCCGAGCGCGGCGAGAGGCGCTCGTGCGGCAGGGTCTCCCAGGCCGGGTACTCGGCGACCGCGTCGGGCGGCAGCAGCGAACGGAGCGAGGCGGCGAGGTCCTCGGCCTCCCGGCCGGTCGCCGTGACGGCCAGCACCGGGCGGCCGCGCTCCCCGGCCGCCTGCCCGGCCAGCGCACGGGCCAGCGCGGCGATGGCGAAGGGCCTGGCGGCGGGCGGGCCGACCAGGTCCAGGTGGTGGCGGCCGCCGGCCGCGGTACCGATCGCGGTCGCGGCCTCGATCGCCTCGGCGAGCGCCGCGTCCCGCGCGACGACATCGAGCAGTCCGGTCAGGCTCATCAGGAGTCTCTTCTTCGTGCCGTGGCTGGTGCTGCCCCCGGGCGGCACCAGCCTGCCGGGGCAACGCGAACGGCCCGGCACGCCGAGCGGCCGGGGGTCTCCAGCCTACGCCGCAGCGCCGACACGCACGCGGTGCACGAGCCCGGCGGGGCCGCGGGACGGGCGGGTCGGGCGCGGGGCCCGGCCGCGGCGACGCCCGGACGGGGACGAAGCACCGGCCGCACGCTGCGACTCGGGCTCCGCGATCTGCCACGAACTGGACATACTCCTGTCACTGCCCGTCCATGGAGATCGCGCACCATGGTGAATGTGCCCGCCGCACCCAACCGTGGGGGATGGCTGTGGCGGCACAGTCGCACACCCGATGGGGGTCGGGAGTGCGAGGCCGGGCGACCCTGGGTGGGGGCGCCCGCCCAAGCGCCGGGAACCGTGGCGCCCTTTCCTGGAGGGCGCCACGGGTCTCGGCCTCTTTGTCGTCCGGCCCCACCCCGCGGTTCGGCCCCGTCCCCGCGGTTCGGCACGGTCTTCGCCGTTCGGCTCGGCCGTTCACAGCCACTCGCTCCGCGCGCGCCCGTTCCCCACCTCGCACCCCTCCCTCGCGCCCCTTCCCCGTTCCCCGCACACCGCACCCCGGCCCCCGCCCACGGCCCCGCGGGTGACGGATCCGCCCACTTCGCCGAAAAGCCACGCGGCCCGGCGCCGCTCCCTACCCTGTTGTGAAGGCCGTGTGGGGATGCCCCGGAGGGGACCAGGGGGCGTCGCGATGGAGGGGGTTCTTCGTCATGCGCGTTGTCATCGCAGGTCAGGGCTATGTGGGGCTGCCACTGGCGGTCCGGGCGGCCGAGGTGGGCTACCGGGTGGTCGGCTACGACGTGGACGAGCGCCGGATCAAACGGCTGGCCGTCGGCGAGTCCTACGTCGAGGACATCCCGGCCGCGCGGCTACGGCCGCTGCTGGAGAGCGGCACGTACCTGCCGTCCGCCGATCCGGCCGACGTGGCCGGCTTCGACATCGCGGTGATCACCGTGCCGACGCCGCTGCGCGACGGGGTGCCCGACCTCTCCTTCATCGAGTCCTCGGCCCGGCTGCTCGCCCAGCACCTGCGCCCGGGGGCGACCGTCGTGCTGGAGTCCACCACCTACCCGGGCACCACCGAGGAGCTGCTCGCGCCGCTGCTGGAGGAGGGCTCGGGGCTGACCGCCGGCCGCGACTTCCACCTCGGCTACAGCCCCGAGCGGATCGACCCGGGCAACCCGACCTGGCGACTGGAGAACACCCCGAAGGTGGTCTCCGGCGTCGATCCGGCGGCACTGGCGGCGGTCGAGGGCTTCTACGGGCGGCTGGTCGAACGGACGGTGCCGGTCTCCTCCTGCAAGGAGGCCGAGCTGACCAAGCTGCTGGAGAACACCTTCCGGCATGTGAACATCGCCCTGGTCAACGAGCTGGCGATGTTCGCGCACGACCTCGGCATCGACGTCTGGGAGGCGATCGACGCCGCCTCCACCAAGCCGTTCGGCTATCTGCGCTTCACCCCGGGGCCCGGGGTCGGCGGGCACTGCCTGCCGATCGACCCCTCCTACCTGTCCTGGCGGGTGGAGCGGGCGCTCGGCCAGTCGTTCCGCTTCGTCGAGCTGGCCAACGACGTGAACAGCCACATGCCCGACTACGTGGTGCGCCGGCTCGCCGAGGCGCTGAACGAGCGGCAGCGCTCCGTCAAGGGCTCCCGGGTGCTGCTGCTCGGGCTCGCCTACAAGAAGAACACCGGCGACGCCCGGGAGACGCCGGCCGCCCGGGTCGCCGAGCTGCTGACCCGGATGGGCGCCGAGGTCCGGGCCGCCGACCCGCACGTGGTCGTCGGGGTGCACGTCCCGGAGCCGGTGATCCCCGGGCAGCGGGCCCCCGAGCTGGACCCGCACGGCGACCCGTTCGCCGCCGTCCGCCGGGTCGAGGCGACGCCGGAGGAGCTGGCCGCGGCCGACGCGGTGGTGCTGCTCGCCGACCACGACGAGTTCGACTACGAGGCCGTCGCCACGCACTCCCGCTACGTGCTGGACTGCCGCCGCCGGCTCGCGGGCGCGGCCGTCGAGGTGCTCTAGGGCCCGTCGACAAGCGGAAACGCGGTGCCGGGCGTCCGCACCCGCCCGGCACCGCGCACGGGAAATCCGGCCCGCTCCGGCCACCGGCGGCTACCAGCGGGAGAGATTGATGTCGTACATCGTCACCTGATAGCCCTGGTTGCCGTTGAAGTCGTACTGCTCCCAGTTGAAGACGGTCCAGGAGCCGAGGCCACCCCCCAGATAGGTGATGACCCGGTTGTTGCCCGCATCGATCCGGTCGACGTTGTAGACGCGGACGGACATCCAGCCGTCATTCGCGAAGCAGAGCCGGCCGCTGTAGCCGTAGTTGTACACCTTCGCGAAATCGGTGCGGTTTCCGCAGTCGACCCGGCTCACCGCGTTCGCGCCGGTGGTCGGCAGCAGCGCGGCCGCGGCGGCGGTGAGAACGGCGACGGCACCGATCCGGCGGGCCAGGACATTTCCGGTGCGGCGATCCCTGCGGGGATTTGCGGGATTTGTGCGGCGAATCATGAAACCCCTCCATCGACAGCGGTTGCGACTCCAGAGATTTACATGGGGGCCTGCTGCCGAACAGCTGATTTCCGGCCAAGCCGAAACCCCGGGACAGCCCGCCGGGCCGGGGTCAAGCGGAATGCGCTAGGGTCCGAACAACCTTGCCGCGCCTCAGGATCGGAGCAGACGATTGGCACGTCCACCACATTTCGGACGATTCACCGCCATCACTCTGGCGGCCGCGCTGTCGGCGATTTCCGCAGGCTGCACCGACCCTTCCGGGGGCAGTTCGACGAAATCCGCGCCGACACCCCCGGCGATCGGCACACCGAAGCCCCCGGAATCCGGCCGCGCCGGAATGACCGGACTGCCGCTTTCCGCTTATCAGGCCAATGACCAGGTGGCCGTGAAAGAGATTCAGGCCAGGAATATGCTGGTCGTCTCCTGTATGCAGCGGGCCGGATTCACCGGGTTCGGCGGCGACGGCCTGCAGGCCGCGCAGGCCCCGGACAACGCGACCGCCCTGCCGGCCGGCGCCTGGGGGTACCTCGGCGCCGAGGTCGCCGCCGTCCAGGGGTTCCATCCGCCGAAGCGGGCACTGCCCCGGCCGACCGCACCGGCGGCCGGCTCCGGCGAGGCCTACGACACCGCCCGGGTCGACTGCGACCGGCAGGCGGCGGAGCGGATCGGCTCACCGCCGGGCCCGGGCGCCGAGCTGGTCGGCCGGCTCTTCGACGAATCCATCGGGGCGACCGGCCGCGACGCCCGGGTGACCGCGGCGACCGGCGACTGGTCCGCCTGCATGGCCGCCGCCGGCTTCCGGGCCGACGACCCGGCGGCCCTGCCGGAGCGGTACCGGGCCGTCGCGGAGATCACCCCGGGCGAGCTCGCGATGGCCCGCGCCGACGCCGACTGCACGCTCCGGAGCAACCTGGCGGGGATCTGGTTCGCCGTCCTGGCCGGCTACCAGCGGCAGCAGATCGACCGGAACGCGCAGGCCCTGACCGCCCAGCAGGAGGCGGTCAGGGCCCAGGAGGCGAAGCTCACCCGGCTGGTGGCCGGCGGCTCGTAGGAATCCGACGCGTGCGGCGCCCCGGGCCCGTACGGCACCCGGGGGTGGCGCACGGGCCTCGGCGTCTCAGCGCCGCCGGTTGAGGCCCACCGTGTTGGGGGTGGCGTAGTCGGTGCCGTCGTCGACGATCACGATCTTCGGAATGATCCGGGTCTCGTCGTCCCCCGCCCGGCCCTGCGCGGCGGCCGCCGCGGCCGCGGCACCCGTCGCGGTCGACCCGCTCGGCGGCGTGGCAGGCCGGGGCGGCACCCCCACCGGGGCGGCGGGCGCCACCGGTCCGGGCGCCACCGGGCCGGGGCTGACCGGGCCGGTGGTGACCGCTTCGGCAGCGGCCTCCGCGGCCGCCGGGGCGGCGTCCGCGGGAGCGGCGTCGACCGGACCCTTCGGGCCGGGGGTGACCGCCGGCAGCACCGCGGTGGCCGCGTCGGTACCGGCCGGCTGTCCGCCGCCCACCGCGACGGCCTTGCGCAGGCTCGCCACCGCGATCTCGCCGGTGTCCGCCTCGGAGTCCACCTCCGGCGCGCCGTCGCCCGGCTCGGCCGGCCCGGCGACCTCGACCGGTTCGATCGCACCCACCGCCGCGCCGGTGAGCGAGGCGAGGGTGGCCTTGATGTGGTCCAGGTGCTGCTGCACCGTCTCCTGCCGGACGGCGAACTCGCGCTGCTCGCGCTCGCTCGCCGCGTTGATCCGCTCGGCCTCGCGCCGGGCCTGCTCGATCAGCTGGTCCGCCCGGGCCTGCGCCTCGGCGTCCGACTGCTTGATCTGTCCGAGCACGGTCTCCCGGTACTGCTCGGCCTCCTTGACCCGGCGCTCCGCGGTCGCCGAGATCTCGGCGTCCTCGGCGTCGGCCTTGGCCGCGACCGCCGCGAAGGTCTCGTCGGCCTCCCGGCGCAGCTCGGCGAGCTTGGCCTCGGCCAGCTCGGACGCCTCGGCCGCCGCCACCCGCACCTTGGCGGCGTGGGCCGTGGCGGCGTCCCGGAGGGTCCGGGCCTCGCGGTCGGTGTCGGCCCGGATCGCCTCGGCCTCGGCGCGGGTCCGCTCGTCGGTGCGGCGGGCGGCCTGGTCGGCCTCGGAGCGGGTGGTGGCGCCGTACTCCTTCGCGGCCTGGCCGAGCGCCTGGCCGGCCTCGTAGACCTCGTCACGGAGGTCCTCGGCGAAGCGCTCGGCGGCCTCCCGGACCGCCCTGGCCTCGTTCGCGGCCATCGTGGCCAGTCCGGCGGCCTGCTCGCTGAGCACCTGGTAGTCCGGGTCCGGGGCATCGGCGGCGGCCTGCTGGATGTCGGCCAGGCGCCGCTCCATCTCCCGGATTCCGGCGCCTAGCACGCTCAGCCGCTCCCACGCCTCGTCCCGTTGGGCGGTGAAGACGGTCAGGGCTCGGTCTACCTGCTCGGGCGCGTAACCACGCCGGGCAGCGGTGAAGCCGTACTGGGGGACGGCATCGCTCATGGGCTCTTCCCCTCGGGTCGCGGGCTGCGGAGCCCATGATCGGACGGAACGGACGAATCCGGAACCGGATCCGGAACCCGGTCCGGATTCGGACGTCGTACGGATCGGTTCGCGGCGAGGATTGGACGAATAGACCCATCCTCTTGACCTATTTTGCGCAGATCAGGGCGAAACCCCAACGAGGCAGAGCCGCGACGGCACGCCGAAGGGGTCGTTCCGGACACCGGAACGACCCCTTCCACCTGCGCGGATCCAAGCCGGCCCGCTACAACAGGCCGTCCCAGAACTGCTCCAGGAGGACGGCCCACCAGGTGTCCGCCGACTGCAGGGCCGCCGGGTCGATCGCGGCGAGCTGAGCCTGGAAGTCGGTCGTCCAGCGACCGGCCTGGTCCGGGGTCAGCCCGTACCGCAGCCGCCACATCCGGCCCAGCAGGGCCAGGGCGCGAACGAACTCCGGTACACCACTGTTGACGAACCGCGGCGGCTCGCCGGTTCCCTCCAGGTCCACCGCGACCACGTGCGCCGTGCCGTACTGCACGCAGAGCTGGCGGCCGTAGTCGTTGCCGAGCACCAGGTAGCCGCCGAAGTCCGGGCCGCCGGCCAGGCCGCGCTCGGCGGCCAGCTCGGCGAGCGTCGGGATCGGGCGGCCCTCCTGGGCCTGGGCCCAGAAGAAGGGCCCGAACTCGCGCGGCAGGCCCGCCCACATCAGGGTCTGCGCCACCGGCTCGGGGACGCCCTGGCGGGAGACGGCCCGCTGCTCGAACTGGAACACGTTCGGCCCGAAGGCCTGGCCGAGCTCGTGGCCGAGCTGCTGCGGGGCGATCGGCGGCAGCGGCGGGACGGTGCCCGGGGCGGGCAGCGGCACCCGGAACGGGCGGACCCGCTGGGCGCCCGAGGCCAGCTGGTGCAGCTCGTCCAGGTGGTCGAGCAGCTGGGCCATGCCGGCCTGCCGGGAGTGGTGGTCCCGGCCGTAGTCGGCGGTGTGGGTGAGCCGGACGTTCGGCCAGGAGGCGGCGATCATCCGGTTGCAGTAGCCGCCCGGCAGGTCGCAGGACTCCAGCTCGGTGTAGAGCTCCAGCACCTGCTCCGGCGGGACGTTCAGCCGGCGCAGGTCCTGCAGGATCTTCCACTCCGGGTGCGGGGTGCCCGGCTCGCTGCGGTGCAGCAGCTTCTGCTCGGAGCCGTCCGGGCCGCGGTAGCTGAGCGCGGCGAAGTAGCCGGGGCCGACGGCGGGCACGCCGGGCGGCACCGGGGCGCCCTGCGGCGGACCGGGGACGGGCGCCGGCGGGACGACCGCCGCGGGAGCGGGAGCCGGGGCGACGGGCGAGGCCGCACCGGGGTAGCCGTAGCCGGCCGCGGGCGCGCCGGGGCCGGGCGGCGGCGGCACGGCCGGGCCGCCGGACGGCGGGGTGCCGGGATCGGCCGGGACGCCGCCGAGCAGCGCGGGGTCGATCGCGCCCGCCAGCTGGGTGCGCTCGTACGCGACCCCGGCGCCGGGCGTGGCCGCGACGGGCGGTGCGGGCGGGGCTCCGGCGCCGCGCAGGCCGGCCGGGGGCGGGGGCGGCGGGGCGCCCGCCGCGCCGCGACCGCCCGCTCCGGCGGCGGGGGCACCCGCGCCGGGGGACTGCCTCAGCTCGCCCGGCGGGGGCGGCGGCGGAGCGGAGGCCGAACCCCGGCCGAGGGAGACCGGTGCGGTGCCCGGAGCGGCCGGGCCGCCGCGCAGGGCGGCCGGCGGGGGCGGCGGCGGGGCCGAGGCCCCACCCCGGCCGAGCGCCCCGTGCGGGGCGTGCGGGGCATCGGCGCCCGGGGCGGCGGGCGCGCCGGGGCCGGGAGCTCCGGGCAGGCCCAGCAGACCGGGCAGCGCGTCCGGCGAGGCCAGCATGGTCGCGGCGTGTTCGACCCCGGGACCACCCGGCGGCGGGGTCGCCGGGACACCGGGAGCCGGGGCGCCGGGCAGGCCGTCCGGCGGCGCCAGCATGGTCGGGGCCTGCTCGGCCGACGGCATCACGGGCGCGGCCGGAGCCGGCACACCGGGCACGGGCGTACCGGGAGCGGGCGTACCGGGGCCCGGGGCGCCCGGCAGACCGGCCAACCCCGGCAGGCCGCCCGGCGGCGCGAGCACCGTCGGTGCGGGCTCGGGCGCCGGCGCGGCGGCGGGCGGCACCGGGGCCGTGCCGTAGCCGCTCTCGGGCAGCAGCACGGTGGCCGCCTCGGCACCGGGCCGGGGCGCGCCGGGCAGGCCCGCGCCGTTGGTGCGCAGACCGTCGGGCAGCAGCACGGTCGCCGCCTCGGCACCCGCCCGCGGGGCGGGCGGGGCGAGCGGCGCGTCGGGCACCGGCGGGGTGGCGGGAGGAGCCGTCAGCGGCGGTCCGCCGTGGCCGGGCGGCGGGGCCAGCATGGTCGGCGCGTCCCCGGCCGGCCGCTCGGAGACCGGCGGCGTGGTCAGCACGGCGGGCGCCGGCACGGCCTCGGGCACCACCGGCGCGACCGGCGCGGGGGCGGGGGCCGGCGCGGGCGCGGGCGCGACCACCGGAGCCGGAGCCGGGGAGCCGAGCCGCTCGGCCTCGGCGGCGATCGCCGCGGCGCCCGCCTCCTGGAGCCACTGCGGCGGGCTCAGCAGGAAGGACGTCGCCTCGACCGGACCGGGCGCGGGCTTCGCCGCGCCGGCCGGGTTGGCCGCGACCGGCCGCCCGTAGACCTCCTCGTACTGCCGGACCACCTCGTTGACCGGCAGCGCGGGCCAGAGCGTGCTGGCGCCGGAGTCACGGGCGATCACCAGCCGCGCCTCACCCGCCGAACCACCCGCGCCCGCCGAGCCACCCGCCCCGTCGGGGCCGTCCGCCCGGCCGCCGGCATCGCCGGCCGCGCCCTCCACGGGCTGCACCGCCCAGCAGACGAAGCCCAGGTCGAACTCCCGGACCCGTACCTCGCGCTGCTGCGAACGCGGCACCCCGCCGTTGATCCACTCGTCGGCGAGCTCCTGTGCCTGCGCGTACGTCACCACGCCCGGTTCACCCCTGTCCCCTTCGTCCCCGCTTGTTCCGCTACCACCACCGCCGCCGGAGCCGTGCGGGCCACGTCAGCCCACCGGCACGGCGCGGGCGAAGCCGCCGTCCACCATCAGCTCCGCGACCGTCTCCAGCTCCGGCGGGCTGCCGGCCAGCCGGAGCAGGAAGTCGTCGAAGTCCTCGCCGCAGGGCAGCAGCAGCCGGGTGACCCGCTCCTCGGGCGCCTCGGGGGCGCCGTCGTCGCGGGCGTCGTCGTAGAGGCAGAACCAGACCGAGCCGATCCGGTCGCCGCGCACCTTGAGCGCCACGATGCCGCCCTGGGCGTAGGCGATGCCCAGGTAGTCCTTGGTGAGGTGGTCGCGCAGGCACTTGTTGGCGTAGACGACGTCCTCGGTGCCGTACTCCTCGCTGAGGGTCAGGAACGGCTGGTCGAGCAGCAGCCCGAGCTCGGGGCCGAGCGCCACGCCGACCGGGGCCCGCCCGCCGGCGAGCTTGAGGAAGGTGCGGTACGCGCCGGGCAGCCGGTAGCCGAGGCGCTCCTCGGCCCGCTGCACCAGGTCCTCGGGGACGCCGATCGGGTCGCTGCCGTCCCTGGCGAGCGAGAAGTGCACCGGCCGGCGCTCCTGCAGCGGGCGGGTGCCGCGGCGGCTGTGGTCGGCGGTGGAGGTGGCCAGGCCGCCGTGGTGCCGCAGCAGCGCCTTGACCTCGACCGGGACGAGCTCCATCCGCCGCCAGCCGGGCGCGGCCCGGCCGACCGCGTGGTGCCAGGTCCAGCCGGGCGGGGTGGCGACGGCGGTGTCCAGGTCGGCCCAGAGCGGATGGCCCTGGGTGAACTGGGCGGCGTTGGCCGAGACGTAGTCGGTCAGCCGCAGTTCGTCGACGCCGAAGCCCGGCGGCGGGTCGGCGACCTCGGCCGCGGCGGCCGCGTACGGGCCGAAGTCCGGATGGCCGTGCTCGTCCACCCGGACCCCGGCGGGGTGCCGCTCGGCGCGGACCGGGTCCGGGAACTGCACCACCTGACCTGCGTACGCCGCGTTGGGCGCGGCGGCGACGCCGGGCCGACCTGTCGTCATCTGGGAGCCCCCACTGGCTGCTGCAAATTCGGTGCGCTTGCTGGACACCAGCGTAGGGGGTCACCCCGCGCCCCGACCCCCCGCCCGGGTGACACCGTACGAGCGGGGACCACGGCGGCCGGGAGTACGAGCGGGGGGCACGGGCGCGGAGCGGGTGGAGAGCGGGCGGAGCGGGTTCAGGCCGCGAGCGCCTTGGCCAGCACCTCGACGACGCGTTCCTGCTGGCCCTCGGTGATCTGCGGGAAGAGCGGCAGGGTGAGCAGCTCCCGGGCGGCCCGCTCGGCGACCGGGAACGCGCCCGCCCCGTGGCCGAGATGACGGAACGCGGGCTGCAGGTGGACCGGCACCGGGTAGTGGACGCCGGCGCCGACGCCCGCGGCCTGCAGCGCGGCGAGGACGGCGTCCCGGTCCCGGCCGGGCCCGATCCGCACCGCGTACAGGTGCCAGACGTGCTCGTTGCCGGGCGCGGCCCTCGGCAGGGTGAGACCGTCGAACCCGGCCAGCAGCCGGTGGTAGCGCCCGGCGGCGGCGCGGCGGGCCTCGTTCCAGGCGGGCAGCCGGCGCAGCTTGGCCCGCAGCACGACGGCCTGCAGCGCGTCCATCCGGGAGTTGAAGCCGAACCGCTCGTGCTCGTACTTGCGGCCCGAGCCGTGGTCGCCGATCAGCCGGACGGCGGCGGCCAGATCGTCGTCGTCGGTGACGACGGCGCCCGCGTCCCCGTACGCGCCGAGGTTCTTGCCGGGGTAGAAGCTGGTGGCGGAGATCAGCCCGTGGAAGGCGCGGCCGTGCTGCCGGGCGCCCTGGGACTGCGCGGCGTCCTCCACCACGGGCCGGCCGGCGGCCAGCTCCAGCAGCGGGGCCATCGGGGCGAGCTGCCCGTTGAGGTGGACGGGCAGCAGCGCGACGGCGCCGGGCAGGGCGTCCGCCGCGCGCTCGGGGTCGATCAGCAGGTGGTCCGGGTCGGCGTCGACCAGCACCGGGCGCAGCCCGGCCCGGACCACGGCCTCGGCGGTGGCGACGAAGGTGTTGGCGGGGAGCACCACGCGGCCGCCGGGCCGCAGGTCGAGGGCGCGCAGGGCCAGTTCGAGGGCGTCGGTGCCGTTGGCGGCGCCGACGCAGTGCCGGGTGCCGGAGAAGGCCGCGTACTCCTCCTCGAAGCCGGCCGTCTCGGGGCCCTTGACGTAGCCGCCGGTGGCGAGCACCCGGTCGAAGCCGGCCCGGACCTCGGCCGCCACCTCGGCGTGCGCGGCCAACAGGTCCACGAGCGGAACGGGCTGGTCTGCGGGCTGGTCTGCGGGCTGATCAGCAGACTGGTCGACGAACTGGCCGGTGGTCATCCTGGTCTCCCCTGGGGCGTCTCGGCGGATCGGAGCGGGCGTACGGCGGCGACCGCCCGGGCCGCGCCGGTGGGCGGGTCCGGGCGCGGCGGGCTGTCCACGGCGGGCTGTCCACGGCGGCCCGGCGGCCGGCCCGGCACTCGGCGCTCAGCCGAGGGCGGCCCGCAGGGCGTCGACCACCCGGTCCTGCTGCCGCTCGGTGAGCGCGTGGTAGAGCGGCAGGATCAGCGAGCGGCGGGTGAGCAGCTCGGTGACGGGCAGCGGCACCCGGGCGGTGCCCTTGTACGGGGCCTCCAGGTGGGCCGCCATGATGCCGCGCCGGGCGGAGACCCCCTCGGCGGCGAGGGCGTCCAGCACCGTGCGGCTGTCGGGGGCGGTGTCCGGCAGCAGCAGCCAGCAGGACTGGTAGTTGGTGCTGCCGTGCACCGGGTCGGCCACCAGCCGGGCGCCGGTACCGGCCAGCAGCTCCCGGTACCGCTCGGCGCGTTCGCGCCGCCGGGCGACCATGGCCGGCAGCTTGCGCAGCTGCACCAGGCCGATCGCCGCCTGGATGTCGGTCATCCGGTAGTTGAAGCCGATCTCGTCGTACGTCTCCAGCCGGCCGGCCCCGCCCTTCGCGGCGTGCCGGTCGGCGGCCGAGACGCTCATCCCGTGCTCGCGCAGCCGGCGCAGCCGGGCGGCGAGCGCGCCGTCCCGACAGGTGACCATGCCGCCCTCGCCGGTGGTGAGCAGCTTGCGCGGGTGGAAGGAGTAGGCGGCGAGCGCGGCCGTACCGCCCACCGGTAGGCCCCGGTACACCGAACCGGCCGCGCAGGCGGCGTCCTCGACCACGGTGGCGCCGCGCGGCTCGACCAGCTCCCGGAGCCCGTCCAGGTCGACCGGGACACCGCCCTGGTCGACCGCGATCACGGCCCTGGTCCGCCCGGTGAGCAGCGGTTCGACGGTGGCGGGGGTGAGGTTGCCGGTGGTGGCGTCCACGTCGGCGAAGACCGGGACGGCGCCGACGTAGGTGACGGCGTTGGCGGTGGCGACGAAGGAGAGCGAGGGGACGACCACTTCGTCCCCGGGCCCGACGCCGGCGCCGATCAGCGCCAGGTGCAGGGCGGTGGTGCAGGAGGAGACCGCGACGGCGTGCGGCACCCCGAGGTGTTCGGCGAAGGCCCGCTCGAACTCGGCGACCCGGGGGCCCTGGGCCACCCAGCCGGAGCGGACGGCCTCGGCGGCGGCGAGGGCCTCCTCCTCGCCGAGCCAGGGGATCATGACGGGGATGGTGGACACAGGTGTGCTCCGAACTGCCGTGCAGACAAGGGGGACTACTGCTCGCGCCACCAGGCGACCAGCCTGCGCAGGCCGTCGTCGAGGCCGAGTTCGGGCTTCCAGCCGAGGTCGCGCTCGGCGGCGGTGATGTCCGCCAGGCGCCGGACCACGCCGCCGGCCGTGCCCCGGGCGGGGCCGTGCTCGACGTCCAGGTCGGTGCGGTCCATCGCGGTGAGCAGGGCGTCGGCCAGGCCGCGCAGCGAGACCTCGGTGCTGCTGGCGATGTTGTAGACCCGGTCGGTGACGGGCGCCGCGGCGGCCAGCAGGTTGGCCCGGGCGATGTCCTCGGTGTAGACGAAGTCCATGGTCTGCGCGCCGTCGCCGAAGATCAGCGGTGGCTGCCCGGCGGCGATCCGCTCCATCCAGCGGATGAACACCTCGGTGTACTTGCCGTGGACGTCCATCCGGGGCCCGTAGACGTTGAAGTACCGGAGCGCGACGTAGTCCAGGCCGGCCATCGCGTGGAAGCTGCGCAGCAGGCCCTCGTTGAAGACCTTGGCCGCCCCGTACAGGGTGTCGTTGTGGTACGGGTGCTGGGTCTCGGGCGTCGGGAAGACGTCGGCGAGGCCGTAGACGGAGGCGGTGGAGGAGGCGATCACCTTGCCGACGCCGACCTCCGCGGCGGCCTCCACCACGTCGAAGGTGCCGTCCACCATGATCTCCAGGGCCAGCCGGGGCTCGGTGGCGCACTGGGTGATCCGGATCGCGGCCAGGTGGAACAGCAGGTCGGTGCCGGGGTCCAGCAGTTCGCGCAGGAGCCCGCGGTCGCGGATGTCGCCGTCCACCACCCGCAGCTGTCCGGGTGCGGCGATCTCCTGGGCGTACGCCAGATTGGCCCTGCGGCCGCGGACGAAGTTGTCGAGCACGATCACCTCGCGGGCGCCCGCCTCGATCAGCTGGTCGACCACGGTGGAGCCGATGGTGCCGGCCCCGCCCGTGACCAGGCAGCGGGAGCCCTCGATCTGTACAGCGTTCACCGCGCGGCGGCCCTCTCGTGTGCGTCGGACAGTCGGTTGATCGGCACAGCGTCGTCGAGGCCGGCACCCACCGGGACGGTGGCGCCGCCGAGTTCCAGGCTGAGCGAGGCGGCCTCCAGCAGCTGCAGCACGCGCAGCCCGGACCGGCCGTCGGTGAGCGGGGCCCGGCCCTCGGTGATGGCGGCGGCGAACTCGGCCATCACGTTGCGCAGCGCCTCCTGCTCGACCAGCGCGGGCGCGACCATCTCGCCCACCCGGTAGGAGATCAGCGTCTGGTGGCGGATCGCGTCGGTCAGCTCGTCGGGCGGGGTGAGGTCCACGCCGCGGTCGTGCACCGCGAGCCGGGCCTGCGGGTTGAGGTCGTCCCAGACCAGGGTGCGCCGGGAGCCGCCGATGAGCGTGGTGCGGACCTTGGTCGGGGAGAGCCAGTTGACGTGGCAGTGCGCCAGCGCGCCGTTGCTCAGCCGGACCGTCAGGTAGGCGACGCAGGCCCGGCCGGCGCCGATCGGGTCGGCGCCCTGGGCGGACACCCCGATCGGGTCGACGCCCGGCGGCAGCACGAAGTCCAGGATGGACAGGTCGTGCGGGGCGAGGTCCCAGAGCACGTCCACGTCCGGCTGGACCAGCCCGAGGTTGATCCGCACCGAGTCGAAGAACTGGACGTCGCCGATCTCCCCTCCGTGCACCAGCTCGCGGATCCGGCGCACCACGGGCGTGTAGCAGAAGGTGTGGTCGCACATCAGCACCAGACCGCGCTCCTCGGCGAGCGCCACCAGCTCGGCGGCCTCCTCGGCGGAGGTGGTGATCGGCTTCTCCACCAGGACGTGTTTGCCGGCCTCCAGCGCGGCCCGGACCAGCCGGTAGTGCGCGGCGGCGGGCGTGGCCACGGCGACCGCGCCGACCCGCTCGTCCGCGAGCACCTGCGCGAAGGAGGTGGTGGACCGGACGGTGCTGTACTCCCCCAGCACCCGCCGGGACTTGCTCTCGTCCAGGTCGCAGAGCCAGTGCAGGCGCAGCGCCGGCGTCTGCTGCGCGTTGCGGACCAGGTTCGGGCCCCAGTAGCCGGCGCCGACCACCGCGATCCCGATCGGGTGCGCGGGCGCGGGCTGCGGCGGCACGCCCGGTGTGGGCACGTGCTCGCCGGGCGCCTCGTTGGCGGTTTCCGTCTCCGTCATCGCAAGACCCCCCTTGCTCGACGCCGGGGCGCCCTTGCCCCGGCGGCCTCAACGGCCAGACCGAGCAAAGGAGTTGCCGAACCGGCCGATCAACCCCCCAGGGACCGGCCACCCCCTTGGCTCGCTGCTGGAACGCTACCGGCCGCCACCCCCGGCCGGGGGCGGATTCGGGAAACCCGAGGACGAGTCGTGACGATGGCGTGCGGATCCGGCCGACACGGCGTGCCCACCCTGGCGGTCGCGGCCCCCGGCCGCCCGCCGCCGCCCCCCGGTTGTACGGATGTCGGTGCCATTTGACAGGCTTGCCCCGGACTGACCCCACACGGTCCGGTCATCAACGGAGAAACAGGAGGAGGACGACGTATGACCACCGGCGAACCGGTCGGCCCGCCCGTGCTGCGCCACTTCCGCGACAGCCTGCTGCCCGCCGTCGCCGCCGCCCTGTCGCTGAAGGGCGGCGAGGTGCACACCCTGGCCGGCGACAAGCCCGCCCGGCGCCCGGGCCTGCACCCGCTGGTCACCGACTTCCTGGACGCGCTGCCGCTGGAGCACCGCGAGCGCTTCACCGGCCGCTGCCCGGAGGCCGTCCTGCTCTCCCAGTACCTGACCGTCGTGGACGGCAAGCGCTCCAAGCGCGCCGCCCGCAAGCCGATGAACCTGCCCGAGGCCCGCAAGGCGCTCAAGGGCTCGCGACTGACCACCATACGGATCCGCGAGGAGGGCGACCCGGCGCACGGCACCCACGCCCCGCCCTGCCGCTCCTGCGTACCGCTGTTGGAGCACTTCACCGTGCAGAGCGTCGCCGTCGGCCCGCCCGCCCGCTGACCGCGCGCCCTCGTACGCCCCCTGCCCCCGAACCACCGGAGCCCGCCCTGAACCCGCCCAGCCCGCCCCCGCCCCCGCCCCCGCCGAGCACGCTCGGCGGGCCCGCCCCGCGGACCCGCCCGCGCTTCCCGGCCGACGTCGCCGCCGAGCTCAAGGCGGCCGGCTGGCACCCCGGCCGCTGGCAGATCCGCCAGGCCGAGGAGTGGGCCGACGCCCTGGCGGCGTACGGCGGCCCGGCCGGGGTCGGGCACGCGGTGTTCCCGGCGGCGGTGGAGGCCTGGGCCGAGTTCGGCGGCCTCGCCTTCGACCTCGACGGCCCGGGGCGTCAACTGGCCCGTACACCCTTCCTGGTGGATCCGCTCTGCGGGCTCCACCAGCCGCGCACGCTGGCCGACCTCGGCCGCGCCCTGGACACCCGGCTCGCCCCGCTCGGCGAGGAGGCGTACGGCCAGGCCCTGTTGGCCGTCGACGAGGAGGGCCGGGTCTACAGCCTGGACCACACCGGCGAGTGGTTCCTCGGCCACGGCATCGACCAGGCGATCGCCGCCCTCGTCCTCGGCACCGCCCCCGAACGGCTGCGCACCGCCGACGAGGGCTGATCACCCCGCCCGGCGCCGCCCCGGCCCGGTGCGCCCGGCCCGCGGCCTCACGCCAGCCGGTCGGACCGGACGGCCAGCCGGGACGGCAGCACCGCCTCCACCCGGAAGCCCCCGTCCGGCTCCGGCCCCGCCGAGAAGGTGCCGCCCAGCGCGACCACCCGCTCGCGCATCCCGATCAGCCCGTTGCCCCCGCTGGGCAGCGCCGCCGCCGTCCGCTCGCCGCCCGGGCAGGCGTTCACCACGCTGACCCGGACGCCGTTGGGCGCGTAGGCGAGCAGGACGGAAACCTGGGCGCCGCCGGCGTGCTTGTGCGCGTTGGTCAGGCCCTCCTGCACCACCCGGTACGCGGTCTGCTCGGCCTCGGTGGTGAACTCCTGGCGGCTGCCGCTGACGGTCAGGGTGACGGCCATTCCGGCCGCCCGCGACTGGTCGACCAGTCGCGGCAGCGCGACCAGCGAGTCCGGCTCCTGCGCGGTGTCGTCCGACATCCGCAGGACCCCGAGGATCTCGCGCAGTTCGTTCAGCGCCTGCCGGCCGACCTCACCCATCAGCTTGGCGCTCTGCGCCGCCTTCTCCGGGTCCTTCGCCACGATCCGCTCCAGCGCGCCGGCGTGCACCACCATCAGCGACACCCGGTGCGCCACCACGTCGTGCATCTCCCGGGCGATCCTGGTCCGCTCCTCCAGCCGGGCCCGGCGGGCGCGCTCGCGGGCCTGCTCGGCCAGTAGGTCCAGCTCGGTCTCCAGGCCGTGCGCGCGGTCCTTGAGCGACTCGATCAGCCGCCGCCGCGCGCCCACGTACAGGCCGGTCACCACCGGCGGCACGGTCAGGCCGACGGCGACCAGCACCGCCAGCAGCACCTGCCCCCAGAGCGGCGGCTCCTCCACCGACAGGTCGGAGGGGGTGAGCATCGACACCAGCATCACGCCGACCGCCTCGGCGAAGGCCAGCGCCGACAGCGCCACCACCCGCCGGCGCCGGGTCGGCCACTCCCAGGTCTCCGCGAGCGTGTACAGCGACACCGTCAGCAGCACCACGCCCAGCATCCCGGGCATCGCGACCAGTGCCACCAGCACCGGTACCGCCGGCCAGCGCCGCCGCAGCACCAGGGTGGACCCCGCCAGCGCGCCGAACAGCGCGACCCCGACGATCGCCACCAGCCCCAGGTGGACCCGGGGCGCCAGGAAGGCGACCGCGCTGGCCGCACACTCCAGCGCCGCCAACGCGGCCAGCCCGATGTCCAGCAGAGCGCTGCGCCGCCGCTCCCACCACCAGAACGACCGGCCCCGCTCGCGCTCCCCAGGCGACTTGCTCATAGCCCCACAGCCTAAGCGTGAACCCTGATCCATCCCCACCCGGTTCCGCTCCGACACCCGTTCGGGCCCTCAAGTGGTCCAGACCACATAGGCCGCCTGTGATCTTGTCCGCCATCCGGCCACCTCGCGGACAGCAACCGCCCCGACACCTATGCTGGGTCGCGTCGGACAGCGCGGTCCGCACGCGTCACACCCGCCACACGTGCGCGGAACTGTGACGATGAGCCGTTGCCGAACCCCACCACCACAGGGAGCCAGCCGTGACCGCTCCGGTCCCCACCCCGGCGGACAGCCCCAGCCGCGTCGGCGCAGCCGGCGCCGAGGCTGACAACACAGCCCTGCGCGCGGACATCCGCCGTCTCGGCGACCTGCTCGGCGAGACACTGGTCCGCCAGGAGGGCCCCCAGCTGCTGGGCCTCGTCGAACAGGTCCGACTGCTCAGCCGCACCGACGGCGAGGCCACCGCCGAGCTGCTCTCCGACATCGACCTGGAGACCGCCGGCAAGCTGGTCCGCGCCTTCTCCACCTACTTCCACCTCGCCAACGTCACCGAACAGGTGCACCGCGGCCGGGAGCTGGCCACCCGCCGCGCCCGCGAGGGCTCGCTGCTCGCCCAGACCGCGGACCAGCTCGCCGAGGCCGACCCGAAGCACCTCGCGGACACCCTGGCCCACCTGGCCGTCCGTCCGGTCTTCACCGCCCACCCCACCGAGGCCGCCCGCCGCAGCGTCCTCAACAAGCTCCGCCGGATCGGCGAGCTCCTCGACCGGATCCACCGCGAGCAGATCGCCGCCGGCCTCTCCCACGCCGACCCGGCCCGCACCTCCTCCGCCAAGCGGCAGGCCGACCGCCGCCTCGCCGAGGTCATCGACCTGCTCTGGCAGACCGACGAGCTGCGGATCGCCCGCCCCGAGCCGACCGACGAGGCCCGCAACGCCGTCTACTACCTGGACGAGCTCTACCGCGAGGCCGTCCCCGAGGTCCTGGAGGAGCTGCACGAGGAGCTCGCCCGGGTCGGCCTCACCCTGCCCGACGGCGTCCGCCCGCTCACCTTCGGCACCTGGATCGGCGGCGACCGCGACGGCAACCCGAACGTCACCCCGCAGGTCACCTGGGACGTCCTGAACCTCCAGCACGAGTACGGCATCATGGACGCCCTCGCCGCCGTCGACGACCTGCGCAACTCGCTCTCCACCTCCGAGCGCCTGGCCGGCGCCTCGGTCGAGCTGCTCGCCTCGCTCAACGCCGACCTGAACGTGCTCCCCGAGCTGAGCCCGCGCTACAAGCGGATGAACGCCGAGGAGCCCTACCGCCTCAAGGCCACCTGCGTCCGGCTCAAGCTGGAGAACACCCGCGAGCGGCTCGCCCAGGGCACCCCGCACGTCGAGGGCCGCGACTACCTCGGCACCCGCGAGCTCGTCGCCGACCTCCGGCTGATCCAGGAGTCGCTGCGCTCGCACCGCGGCGGGCTGATCGCCGACGGCCGGCTCGCCCGCGCCATCCGCACCATCGAGGCCTTCGGCCTCCAGCTCGCCACCATGGACGTCCGCGAGCACGCCGAGGCCCACCACCACGCCCTCGGCCAGCTCTTCGACCGGCTCGGCGAGGAAGCCTGGCGCTACGCCGACATGCCCCGCGAGTACCGGCAGAAGCTGCTCGCCAAGGAGCTCCGCTCGCGCCGCCCGCTCGCACCCACCCCGGCTCCGCTGGACGCCGCCGGCACCAAGACCCTCGGTGTCTTCAACACCATCCGCGAGGGCTTCGAGCGGTTCGGCGACGAGATCGTCGAGAGCTACATCATCTCGATGTGCCAGGGCGCCGACGACGTCTTCGCCGCCACCGTGCTGGCCCGCGAGGCCGGCCTGATCGACCTGCACGCCGGTATCGCCAAGATCGGCATCGTGCCGCTGCTGGAGACCACCGACGAGCTCCAGGAGGCCGACCGGATCCTGGACGAGATGCTCTCCGACCCCTCCTACCGGCTGCTCGTCTCGCTGCGCGGCGACGTCCAGGAGGTCATGCTCGGCTACTCCGACTCCTCCAAGTTCGGCGGCATCACCACCTCCCAGTGGGAGATCCACCGCGCCCAGCGCCGGCTGCGCGACGTCGCCCACCGCTACGGCATCCGGCTGCGGCTCTTCCACGGCCGCGGCGGCACCGTCGGCCGCGGCGGCGGCCCCTCGCACGAGGCCATCCTGGCCCAGCCCTGGGGCACCCTGGAGGGCGAGATCAAGGTCACCGAGCAGGGCGAGGTCATCTCCGACAAGTACCTGCTGCCCTCGCTGGCCCGGGAGAACCTCGAACTGACCATCTCCGCCACGCTCTCCGCCTCCGCGCTGCACACCGCACCGCGCCAGGCCCCCGAGGAACTGGCCCGCTGGGACGCCGCGATGGACCAGGTCTCGGCGGCCGCGCACACCGCCTACCGTGCCCTGGTCGAGCAGGAGGACCTGCCGAAGTACTTCTTCGCGGCCACCCCGGTCGACCAGCTCGCCTCGCTGCACCTGGGCTCCCGCCCGTCCCGCCGCCCCGACTCCGGCGCGGGCCTGGACGGCCTGCGGGCCATCCCGTGGGTGTTCGGCTGGACCCAGTCCCGCCAGATCGTCCCCGGCTGGTTCGGCGTCGGCGCCGGCCTCGCCGCCGCCCGCGAAGCGGGTCTCGGGGACGTGCTGGACGAGATGTACGGCCAGTGGCACTTCTTCCGCAACTTCCTGTCCAACGTCGCCATGACGCTGGCCAAGACCGACCTGCGGATCGCCCGCCACTACGTCGAGCAGCTGGTGCCCGCCGACCTGCACCACGTCTTCGACCAGATCACCGCCGAGCACGAGCTGACCCTGCGCGAGGTGCTCCGCCTCACCGGCGAGAGCGAACTGCTGGAGCACAACCCGGTGCTGAAGCAGACCTTCACCGTCCGCGACGCCTACCTCGACCCGATCTCCTACCTCCAGGTCGCGCTGCTGCGCCGGCAGCGCGAGGAGGCCGCCACCGGCCGCCCGGAGGACCCGCTGCGGGCCCGCGCCCTTCTGCTGACCGTGAACGGCATCGCCGCCGGCCTGCGCAACACCGGCTGACCGGCGCGGGGTGCGCCGCCCGGACCACCGGGCGCGCACCCCGCCGGAACACCCGAAGGGCCCCGCAGCCGACGCTGCGGGGCCCTTCGCGCCCGTTCTCCCGTGGTCCCGGTGGCTCCTCGTGGTCCCCCGTCGGTCGCGCGTCCCCACCTCGACCACCGGCACCGCACCGCACGGCACGGCACGGCACCGGGGCAGGATGTCGGCCTCGGCAGCCGCGGCCTGCCCGGTGACGAGGACCGACCCGGTGCCGTCCTCCGGGATCCGGAACGGACGGCAGCCGCGGGAGAACACCGGAGGGGCCGGCGTCCGCACCGCGGACCCGGCCCCTCCGGCCCTCGTCACTCGCCCAGATCGCCCGCGCGCCGGCGCTTGACCCAGAGCGCCGCGCCGCCCGCCGCCACGACCAGGCCGCCGCCGACGGCCAGCAGGCCCGCGTCACCGCCGACCGAGCCGCCGAGCACCGGACCGAACTGCGCCGCGGCGGGATCCTGGGACACCACACCGGGATCGGGCTCCGCCACCGACTCCGCGTGCGCCACACCGCCGCTGGAGAGCAGCACCCCGGCCGCCCCCAGCGCACCGGCCGTACCGACCCTCCGGCCGAGCTTCCTCAGCCGTACCACCCGGACCGGCCGCAGGCACCGGATCGGCCGCAAACTCCGCATCGAGAACTCCCCAGGACCCGTTCGCGTACGGGCCTGACGCTATCCGATCCCGCACGGGTTTCTCACACCCATTCAGGTTTGGCGGGCCAAGCGTTGTACGACTGTTGCCCAGCCGGCCGCGTCCGGCGCCGCCCGCCCCCGCGGGGCGCACGGCCGCCCCGGCGCGAGGACCGGGCTCCCTGCGGGACAACCCTCCTGACGCCGGGTCAGCCGAGTGGTGCGGCGGGGCTCCCCCGCGCCCGCCGGCAGGTGCGGCGGTCAGGAGTTGTAGACGCCCTGGGCCCGCTCCAGACCGTCGGCGAGCAGCGCCTCCACGGCGTCCGCCGAGCGGTCCACGAACCACTCCAGCTCCTTGCGCTCGGTGCCGGAGAAGTCCTTCAGGACGAAGTCCGCGACCTCCATCCGGCCCGGCGGCCGGCCGATCCCGCAGCGCACCCGGTAGTACTCCGGGCCCAGCGACTTGGTGATCGACTTCAGCCCGTTGTGGCCGTTGTCGCCGCCGCCGAGCTTCAGCCGCAGCGTCGCGTAGTCGATGTCCAGCTCGTCGTGGACGGCCACCACGGCCGAGGCCGGCGCCTTGTAGAAGTCCCGCAGGGCGGTCACCGGGCCGCCCGAGAGGTTCATGAAGGACATCGGCTTGGCCAGCACCACCCGCCGGCCCGACAGCCGCCCCTCGGCCACCTGGGCGCGGCTCTTGTGCGCCTTGAACCTGGCACCCATCCGCTCCGCCAGGAGGTCCGCCACCATGAAACCGATGTTGTGCCGGTTCCGGGCGTACTGCTCCCCCGGATTGCCCAGCCCGACCACCAGCCAGGGGCCCTCGTACACGTCCTCGCTCATCGCATCGCTCCTCGTGCTCTCGCTCGTCGACATCATCCCGGACACACCGCTGCCCCGGCCGCTCCAGAACGGAGCGGCCGGGGCAGCGGTCAGAGGGTGCGGGAGGCTCAGGCCTCGGCGCCGGCCTCGGCCTCGGCGGCCTCGGCGTCGGCGTCGGCCTGCGAGGCCTGGGCACCGATGACCTGCAGCACGACGGTGTCGGCCTCGACGGCCAGCGTGGTGCCCTTGGGCAGCGCGATGTCACCGGCGGTGATCGAGGCACCGGCCTCCAGGCCCTCGACCGAGACGGTCACGGACTCGGGCAGGTGGGTGGCCTCGGCCTCGATCGGCAGCGCGTTGAGGACGTGCTCCAGCAGGTTGCCGCCGGGGGCCAGCTCGCCCTCGGTCAGCACGGGGATCTCGACGGTGACCTTCTCGCCGCGCTTCACGAGCAGCAGGTCGACGTGCTCGATGGTGCGCTTGATGGCCTGGCGCTGGACGGCCTTCGGCAGGACGTACTCGTCCTTGCCCTCGATCGGAACGACCAGCAGGGCGTTCGGGGTCTTCAGGGCCATCATCAGGTCGTGGCCGGGCAGGTTCAGGTGAACCGGGGCGTGGCCGTGGCCGTAGACGACACCGGGGACCAGGCCGGCACGACGGGCCCGGCGGGCGGCGCCCTTGCCGAACTCGGAACGGGTCTCAGCGGCGATGCGGATCTCGGACACGACTGCACTCCTCGTGAAAACTGGCGCGGGGGTGCAGGCAACGCGAAAAACCGCCGGGACCACACCCACAGAACGTTCGGGGGTCACTCGGCGGCGCACGACCTCTGCCAACAACCGGAAGAACCGGCTCCAGCAGCGCGTCGATCACGGAGTCGGCACCCGACGAGCAGGCACACGGCATCCCTCGCCGAGCAGTTTCACGAGTCTAACCGCACCGACGGCCTCCCGTGAAATCGGCGGCGGCCCCGGCCCCCCAGGGACCGGGGCCGCCGCGGCGGGGCTTCGTCAGTGCACGCCCTCGAACAGGCTGGTGACCGAGCCGTCCTCGAACACCTCGCGGATCGCGGCGGCGATCGACGGGGCGATCGACAGCGTGGTGATCTTGTCCAGCTGGAGCTCGGCCGGGGTCGGCAGGGTGTTGGTGAACACGAACTCGCTGACCCGGGAGTTCTTCAGCCGGTCCGCGGCCGGCCCGGAGAGCACGCCGTGGGTGGCGGCCACGATCACGTCCGCGGCGCCGTTCTCGAACAGCGCGTCGGCCGCGGCGCAGATGGTGCCGGCGGTGTCGATCATGTCGTCGACCAGGACGCAGACCCGGCCCTTGACGTCACCGACCACCTCGGCGGACAGGATGGTGTTGGCCTGCGTCATGTCGCGGCGCTTGTGGATGATCGCCAGCGGCGCGCCCAGGCGGTCCGACCACTGGTCGGCGACCTTCACCCGGCCGGCGTCCGGGGACACCACGGTGAGCCGGTCGCGGTCGACCTTCTCGCCCACGTAGTCCGCGAGCAGCGGCAGCGCGAACAGGTGGTCCACCGGGCCGGAGAAGAAGCCCTGGATCTGCGCGGTGTGCAGGTCCACCGCCATGATCCGGTCCGCACCGGCCGTGGCCAGCAGGTCCGCGATCAGCCGGGCCGAGATGGGCTCGCGGCCCAGGTGCTTCTTGTCCTGGCGGGCGTAGCCGTAGAACGGCAGGATCGCGGTGATGCTCCGGGCCGAGGCCCGCTTCAGAGCATCGATCATGATCAGCTGTTCCATGATCCACTGGTTGATGGGAGCCGTGTGGCTCTGCATCACGAAGCAGTCCGCACCGCGCGCGGAGTCCAGGAAGCGGACGTAGATCTCACCGTTGGCGAAGTCCAGGGCCTTGGTCGGAACCAGCTCGGTCCCGAGCGACTCGGCCACCTCCCTCGCCAGCTCGGGGTGGGCACGGCCGGAGAAGAGCTTGAGTTTCTTCTCACCCGACGTCGTGATCCCGCTCACTGCACCGTCTCCTCGCGTTGCTGACGCTGAACCCGTCCGCACCGCAGGCAGGCGCGAGCCCGCTGGCGATAGGGGTCGGGGAAATGTCGGTACGCCTGGACACGGGCGGTAAGCCCAGTGGCGCACGTATGTCCCCAAGGTTACGCGCCCGCGCAGAAACCGTCCGCCCCGGGACCGCTCCTCGGACTCCCGCGAGACCCGTCAGGCCTCCCCGGCCTCCTCGGACGCAGCAGCCGCGGCCTGGGCCGATGTGGTCCCGGGGCGCTTGCGCTCCACCCAGCCCGCGATGTTGCGCTGCTGCGCCCGGCTCACGCCCAGTGCGCCGGCGGGGACGTCGCCGGTGATCACCGACCCGGCCGCGGTGTAGGCGCCGTCACCGACCGTCACCGGCGCGATGAACATGTTGTCCGAGCCGGTGCGGCAGTGCGCCCCGATCACCGTGCGGTGCTTGTTCACCCCGTCGTAGTTCACCGTGACGGAGGCCGCGCCGATGTTGGTGCCCTCGCCGATGGTGGCGTCCCCGATGTAGGACAGGTGCGGCACCTTGGCGCCCTCGCCCAGCTCCGAGTTCTTCACCTCGACGTAGGTGCCGACCTTCGCCTTGCGCGCCAGCTTCGCCCCCGGGCGCAGGTACGCGTACGGGCCGGCGGTGGCGAAGTCGCCCACCACGGCGCCGTCCGCCGTGGTGTTGCTCACACGCGCGCCGGCGCCGATCCGGGTGTCCTTGATCGTGGAGTTCGGGCCCACCTCGCAGCCCTCGCCCAGATGGGTGGCGCCCTGCAGCTGGGTGCCCGGCAGGACCACGGCGTCCGGCTCGTAGGACACCTGCACGTCGATCCAGGTGGTCGCCGGGTCCACCACGGTGACGCCCTCGCGCATCGCCCGCTCCAGCAGGCGGTCGTTCAGCAGGCGCCGGGCCTGGGCCAGCTGCACCCGGTCGTTGATGCCCAGGATGTCGCGGTAGTCCGCGGCCACCACGGCACCGACCCGGTGGCCGGCCGTCCGCAGGATCTCCAGGGTGTCGGTGAGGTACTCCTCGCCCTGCACGTTGTCGGTGGTGACCCGGGACAGCGCCTCGGCCAGCAGCTTGGCGTCGAAGGCGAAGACCCCCGAGTTGATCTCGTCGATCGCCCGCTGGGCGTCCGAGGCGTCCTTCTCCTCGACGATCGCCGCGACCGCGCCGTCCGCCTCGTCCCGCAGGATCCGCCCGTAGCCGAACGGGTCCGGGACGACGGCGGTCAGGACGGTGACGCCGTTGCCCTGCTCGGCGTGCGCCCCCGCGAGGGCCGCCAGGGTCGCACCGGTCAGCAGCGGCGCGTCACCGGTCGTGACGATCACCGTGCCGTCCAGCTCCACCCCGTCGGCCGCCAGGGCCTCCAGCGCGGTACGGACGGCGTGCCCGGTGCCCTTCTGATCCTCCTGCACCACGGCGCGCGCCGCCGGGTAGTGCGCCCCGAGGTGCTCCTGCACCTTCTCCCGCATGTGCCCGACCACGACGACCAGCTGCTGCGGGGTCAACTCCTGTGCCGCTGCCACCGCGTGGCCCACCAGTGACCGCCCGCAGACCTCGTGCAGCACCTTGGGCAGGCTGTTCGACTTCATCCGGGTCCCGCCACCGGCGGCGAGCACGACAACGGCGGCAGGCGAATTGGCACTCACGGGGGGAGGCTCCTCAGTCGGTTCACAGAGAGGGCAGTGCAGCCCGGCCGGGACCCAGGCCGGTCGCCTTCGCACAGTCCGCCGAGCAGCCCCGACAATACCGGGGGGCGGGTGGTACGCCCGAAACAGAGGCGTCTACTGGCTCCGCCGCTAGGATTCGAACCCAGACAAAGGCCTCCAAAGGGCCCTGTGCTGCCATTACACCACGGCGGATCGATCATCAACTCGCAGCGCCAGGGGCGCTTCGACACAGCCTAAGGGTTGCGGCCGCGTACCTCCACCACCTCGGCGCGGCCGACCCCGCCCGTGTGGATTCCGGGCGTTGTCCATCCAGTCGGGTGAAATACGCCGAGCCGCCCGCGGCCATGTATTCCCCTGACGGCCGAACGCAACCTACGATGCCGTAGGTTACGCAGACGTAACCTCCACCCCCGCCCTCAAGGGACTCCCATGACCATCCAGGCCGGCGAGGCGCGCGCCGATACCGCGCACTCCATCGATCCCGCCCCGACACTGCTCTCCGCCACCCGCGGCGGGGAGAACCAGGGGCTCGCCGAGCGGGTCGCGCTCGGGCTGTTCATCGCCGTACCGTTCGCCGCGCTCCTGGCGGCCGTGCCGGTGGCCTGGGGCTGGGGCCTGGGGTGGACCGATCTCGCGATCGCCACCGTCATGTACTTCCTCACCTGCCACGGCATCACCATCGGCTACCACCGCTACTTCACCCACGGCTCCTTCAAGGCCAACAAGGCCCTGCGGGTCACCCTCGCCGTGGCCGGCTCGCTGGCCATCGAGGGCCCGCTGGTCCGCTGGGTGGCCGACCACCGCAAGCACCACCGGTACAGCGACAAGGACGGCGACCCGCACTCGCCGTGGCGCTACGGCGAGACCGTCCCGGCGCTGCTCAAGGGCCTCTGGTGGGCGCACATGGGCTGGCTCTTCGACGAGGAGCAGACCCCGCAGCTGAAGTACGCGCCGGACCTCGTCGACGACCCGGCCATAAGGCGGATCTCCCGGCTGTTCTGGCTCTGGACCACGCTCTCGATGCTGATCCCGCCGCTGGTCGGCGGGCTGGTCACGCTCTCCTGGCAGGGGGCGCTGTCCGCCTTCTTCTGGGGGTCACTGGTCCGGGTCGCCCTGCTGCACCACGTCACCTGGTCGATCAACTCGATCTGCCACGCGATCGGCAACCGCCCGTTCCGCTCCCGCGACCGCTCCGGGAACGTCTGGTGGCTGGCGGTGCTCTCCTGCGGTGAGTCCTGGCACAACCTGCACCACGCGGACCCGACCTCGGCCCGGCACGGCGTGCTGCGCGGCCAGGTCGACTCCTCGGCCCGGCTGATCCGCTGGTTCGAGCTGGCCGGCTGGGCCCGGGACGTCCGCTGGCCGGACGCGCAGCGGATCGCCGCCCGCCGCGCCGCATGAGGGCGCGCCTGCAGCATGATGTAGGGGTGAACGGGAGCAGCGCAGACAGCACAGGCGGCCACGAGAGCACGCGGACGGAGGCCGCGCCCGATGCGGCGCAGGCCCGTCCGCGTGCCGCTGCCCCGGCGGGCGCGGCTGCACCGGCGGGCACCGCCGCACCGGCGGGCCGCCGCCGGGGCGGCCGGGTGCGGATGACCGGGAAGCAGCGGCGGGAGCAGCTGCTGGAGATCGGCCGGTCGGTGTTCGCGGAGCGCGGCTACGACGGCACCTCGGTGGAGGAGATCGCCGAGCGGGCCGGGGTGTCCAAGCCGGTGGTGTACGAGCACTTCGGCGGCAAGGAGGGGCTCTACGCGGTGGTGGTGGACCGCGAGATGCAGCTGCTGCTGGACATGGTGACGGGGGCGCTGACCGGCGGGCACTCGCGGGAGCTGCTGGAGCAGGCGGCGTTCGCGCTGATGGACTACATCGACACCTCGACGGACGGTTTCAAGATCCTGGTCCGGGACTCCCCGGTGGCCCAGTCGACCGGCACCTTCGCCTCGCTGATCAGCGACATCGCGACGCAGGTGGAGGACATCCTGGGCCTGGAGTTCAAGGCGCGGGGCTTCGACGCGCGGCTCGCCCCGATGTACTCGCAGATGCTGGTGGGGATGGTGGCACTGACCGGCCAGTGGTGGCTGGAGGTGCGCAAGCCGCAGAAGGCCGAGGTCGCCGCCCACCTGGTGAACCTGGCCTGGCACGGCCTGGAGGGGATGGAGCGGCACCCCAAGCTGGTCGGCGACCGCAAGGCCTAGGGGCGCTCGCGCCCTACCGCTTCACACCGACGGCGAAGATCCGCCGGAACGGGAAGACCGTGCCGTGCGGCCCGGCCGGGTAGGCCTCGCGGAGCAGGGCGCCGTACTCGGCGAGGAAGGCCGCCCGCTCGGCGGGGTCGGTGAGCCGGGTGAGCACGGGCCGCAGCGCGGTGCCCTTGACCCACTCCAGGACCGGGTCCGCGCCCGGGAGCAGGGTGCTGTAGGTGGTCTCCCAGACGTCGGTGGCGCAGCCGGCCCCGGCGAGGGCCGCCAGGTACGCGCCGGGTTCGTGGACGCCGGCCCGGGTGGCGCCGTCGCCCAGGGCGTCGCGCCAGCGGGGGGCGCGGCGGAGTTCGGCGAGCAGGGTGTGGCTGGGCGAGTCGAAGTTGCCGGGCACCTGGAAGGCGACCACGCCGCCGGGCTCCAGCGCCGCGGCCCAGCGGGACGGCAGGTCGAGGTGGCCCGCCGGCCCGTCCTCCCCCTCCGGGGTGAAGCCGATCCACTGCAGCGCCGCGTTGGAGACGATCAGGTCCGGCGCGGCCGGGGCCGGGTCGTAGTCGCGCGCGTCGGCGAGCAGGTAGTCGGCGGTGGGCTCGCCCTCGGTGCGGGCGGCGGCCAGCATCTCGGCGGAGTTGTCGATGCCGGTGATCCCGGCCCCGGGCCAGCGTTCGCGCAGGACGGCGGTGGAGTTGCCGGGGCCGCAGCCGATGTCCAGGACCGTGGCGGCCGGTTCGTTCGCGAGGGCGGGGACGCGGGCGAGCAGGTCCCGCAGCGGGCGGGTCCGTTCGTCGGCGAATCGCAGGTACTGCTCCGGGTCCCAGACGGGGGTGCTCATGGTCGACCTCGCAAGTATCTCGACATCAAGATATCCAACCGCAGCTTCCACGTTACATTTCTCGACGTCAAGAGACTTCACATCGACACATCCCCCGATACACTGATCGTCATGGAGGACGAGGTCGACCGCCTGGTCGCAGCATGGCGCCGAGAGCGCCCCGACCTCGACGTGGAACCACTTGAGGTGCTCAGCCGGGTCAGCCGGCTCGCCCGGCACCTCGACCGCGCCCGCCGGACGGCCTTCGCCGAGCACGGCCTGGAGCCCTGGGAGTTCGACGTCCTGACCGCGCTGCGGCGCGCCGGCTCCCCCTACCAGCTCTCCCCCGGCCAGCTGCTCACCCAGACCCTGGTCACCTCCGGCACCATGACCAACCGGATCGACCGGCTCACCGGCAAGGGCCTGGTCAAGCGCCTGCCCGACCCGGACGACCGGCGCGGCGTGCTGGTCCGGCTCACCGAGGACGGGCGTGACCGGGCCGATCAGGCGCTGGCCGGGCTGCTGGCGCACGAGCGCGAGCTGCTGGCCCAGCTCACCGGCACCCAGCAGGGCGAACTCGCCGGACTGCTGCGGCAGCTGGTCGCCCCCTTCGACAACATCCCGAGCTGACCCCCGGCCCGCCGGCCGTCAGAAGCCGTCCGGGTACGGGGCGCTGAGCGCCGGCACCGGAGCCGGCTCGGGCTCCGCGGTGCGGTAGCCGGGCAGCAGTTCGGCCAGCCGCCGGCGCACCTCCTCGTCGCTGTTGCCCACCGCCGCCTCGTACAGACCGGTCAGGCCGCCCGCGAGGTCCTCGGGGCCGGCGCCGCACTCGGCCACGGTGGCGTAGATCCGGGCGTGCGCGGTGGGCAGCCGCTCCTCGCCCTCCGAGAACAGCGCCTCGTTCAGCTTCTCGCCCGCCCGCAGGCCGGTGTAGCGGATCTCCACCTCGTCCCGGCCCAGCTGCACCTGCTCGGCGAAGTTGTGCACCAGGTCGACGATCCGCACCGGCTCGCCCATGTCGAGCACGAACACCTCACCGCCGCGGGCCATCCGGCCGGACTCCAGCACCAGCCCGACGGCCTCCTCGATGGTCATGAAGAACCGCGTCACATCGGGGTGGGTGATGGTCACCGGGCCGCCGCTGCGCAACTGCTCGGCCAGCACCGACAGCAGCGAGCCGCGCGAGCCCAGCACGTTGCCGAAGCGGACCGCCGAGAACACCCCGGTGCCGAGGTTGCGCGCGTCCCGGGCGTTCGCCTGCACGATCAGCTCGGCCAGCCGCTTGCTCGCCCCGAGCACCGAGGTCGGGTCGGCCGCCTTGTCGGTGGAGATCAGCACGAACCGCTCGACCCCGGTGGCCAGCGCGGCCTCCACCAGGTGGTCGGTGCCCAGCACGTTGGACTTGACCGCCTCGCTGGGGTGCCGCTCCAGCAGCGGCAGGTGCTTGTGCGCGGCGGCGTGGAAGACCACCTCGGGCTTGAGGTCGCGGAAGATCTGCTGGATCCGCGGCCGGTCCCGGATGTCCGCGATCACCAGTGACTCGTCGGTGAGCAGCGCCTCGCCCCAGATCTCCAGCTGGAGCCGGTGCAGGTTGGACTCGTCGTGGTCCAGCATGTAGAGCGCGCTCGGGTTGAACGCGTGGACCTGGCGGCAGAGTTCACTGCCGATCGAGCCTCCGGCCCCGGTCACCAGCACCCGCCGGCCCTCGATCACGTCCCGGACGTCGGCGGAGACCACATGCACCTCGTGCCGCCCGATCAGCCGGTTGACGTCCAGGCTGCGCATGTCCGAGCCGACCACCTCGCGGCGCAGCGCGGCGAGGAAGGACGGCAGGTAGCGGACGGCGGCGCCGGCCGCGGCGGCGGCGGTGGCCAGGGCCCGGACCCGCTGCGGGGCGAGACCGGGGATGGCCAGCGCGACCACCTGGACGCGGTGGCGGACGGCGAGCCCGGTGAGTTCGGCCAGGGTGCCGAGGACCGGCACCTCGCCCACCACCCGGCCGGCCTTGGCCGGGTCGTCGTCGAGCAGGCCGATCGGGTCGAGTCCGAACTCCGGTGTCCGGCCGAGGTCACGGACCAGCGCCGTCCCGGCGGCGCCGGCTCCGACGACCAGGGTGCGCAGGCCCGTCGGCGGTGTCGCGGCGGGGGCGCTCGCGGCCGGCGAGGGGGCGTCCGGTCCCCCGTTCGCACCGGGCTGGGCTGTGTGCGGGCGTGCGGAAGTGCTGTGCGGCGACATCTGTCCTCCGGATTTCCCTGACCTGACGGACCTGAGCCGGTACCTGGGTGTGACGGGCCGATCAGCCGGCGCCGGGAGCTGTGGTCGAGGCGACGGACGGCGGAGCGGTGGGCGCGGCCGGCTCGGAGGGGCTGACGCCCGCCCGCCGTGCGACCGCGACGGCGGCCAGGGTGGAGTGCACCCCGAGCTTGCCGAGGACGTTCTGCATGTGGGTGCGCACGGTGTGCGGGGAGAGGTAGAGCCGCTCGGCGACGGCCTGCCGGCCGAGGCCGGCGACCATGCAGCGCAGGATCTGCTTCTCCCGGGGGGTGAGCGTGTCGACGAGGCGCTCGCTCTCGGTGCGGTCCCGCCGGGCGGTGGTGAGCTCCCGGATGACGCCGGTGAGCAGGGCGGGCGGCAGGTGCGTCTCGTCGCGCAGCACGCCCCGGACCACGGCCAGCAGACGGGCCAGCGAACTCTCCTTGGCCACCCAGCCGGTGGCGCCGGCGTGCAGGGCGCGGGCGGCGCGGAGCGGGTCGTCGGCGGTGGCCAGGACGATCGCCCGCAGTGCGGGATGGTTGCGGCGGGCCCGGGCGAGGAGGGTGATCCCGTCGGGCACCGGGGCGGCGGCGTGGTACCGGTCGGGCGGGTACGGGGCGGTCGAACAGGCCGGGGGCGGCGTGGTGCGGGCCGGGGAGCCGGGGCCCGCGAGCGGCCCGGGCACGGCGGCCGGGCGGCGGGGCGCGGGCAGGGTGACCGGCGGGCGGCGGCGTACCGCGTCGGGCGGGTCGGCGCCGGGCTGGCGCGGTTTGCGCGCGCCGTCGGACTCGGCGCCGAGGTCGGCATCGATCAGGACGACGTCGAAGGCCCGGCCCTCGGTGGCGGCGCGCTCCAGCGCCCGCTCCGCGGCGGCCGCACTGCCGGCCGCGCCGACCTCCACATCGGGCTCGGCGGCGAGCGCCGCGGCCAGCGCCTCGGCGAAGATCCGGTGGTCGTCGACCACCAGGACGCGGATCCGCCCCATCGTCACTCCCCCCTGTTCGGCCGAGCCTGCGCCCGGGGCGCCGACCCGCCCACCGCCCGTGGCCCGGGTACTCCTCCGCCGCCCACCCCCCGGCTCCCGGGAGGACCAAAGCACCGACCCCCACCGGTACCGGAATCAGCGTACGGGGTGGGGGGCGGCTCGGTGGGGGTTTGGTGAAGTTTCGTCAGGAGGTGCGAACTTGGCGTGACTTGACCCTCCCGGCGACGCCTCCCGGCGCACGGCGGGAGAGCAGCAGCGCGGGCAGCAGGGCCAGGGCGAGCAGTGCGACGGCCCACCCGTACGTCCCCCGGAAGGCGTCCGCGAGGCCGGGAGCGAGCGCCGCCCGCGAGCCCGGGTCCAGGGCGTGCACGGCGGCCAGGCCGTCACCGGCCGCACCGGGCAGCCGCCCGGCCAACGCCCCGGAGAGGAGGACGGACATCAGCGCGGTGCCGACCGAGCCGGAGACCTGCTGGACGATGGTGACCAGGGTGGTGGCGGCCGGGACCTCGGACGGGGCGACGCCGCGGGTGGCGGCCGCCATGGCGGGCATCAGCGTCATGCCGACACCGGTCCCCATCACCACCAGCGCCGCGACCAGGCGCCAGTACGGGGTGCCGGCGCCGAGCTGGACGGTGAAGCCCAGGAAGCCGGCGGTGGCCACCGCGGCGCCGGTGAGCACGATCCGGCCCGGGGCGAAGCGGTCGGCCAGCCGCCCGGCGAACTGCATCGTGATGCCGGTGGCGAGCGCCTGCGGGACGCCGAGCAGGCCGACGTCGGTCGCGCTCTGCCCGCGCACCAGCTGGTAGTAGAGCGGGAGCAGCAGCATCGAGCCGAAGTAGCCGCAGCCGAACAGGGCGAGGGTGGCGGCGGGGGCGGCGAACGCCCGGCGGCCCAGGAGGCGCAGGTCCAGCAGCGGATCACGGGTGGTCAGCGCCCGGACGACGAACCCGGCGACCAGGGCGGCCCCGGCCAGCAGGGGCAGCAGGCCGGCGACACCGGGGTTGCCGTGCTCGGCGCCCAGCCCGTAGATCAGCGCGGCCAGGCCCGGGGAGAGCATCAGCAGACCGGGCAGGTCCAGCCGGCGACCGGCGGCCGCGCCGGCGTCGCGGGGCAGCAGCCGGGCGGCCAGCACGAGCGCGAGCGCGCCGATCGGCAGGTTGACCAGGAAGACCCAGCGCCAGGAGGCCTCGTCGACCAGCCAGCCGCCCAGCACCGGCCCGGCGAGCGGGCCGATCAGCACGGGGATGCCGAGCACGCTCATGGTGCGCCCGGTGCGGGCCGGGTCGGAGGCCCGGACCAGGACGGTCATCCCGACCGGCATCACCATGCCGCCGCCCAGCCCCTGGAGCACCCGGAAGGCGATCAGCGAGGGCGCGTCCCAGGCCGCGCCGGCCAGCAGCGAGCCGAGCACGAAGAGGGTGAGCGCCGTCAGGTAGAGGCGCCGGGTGCCGAACCGTCCGATCGCCCAGGCGGTGACCGGCGTGACGGTGGCGAGGGCGAGGGTGTAGCCGGTGGTCACCCACTGGACGGTGGCCAGCGGGGCGTGGAAGCCCTCGGCGAGGCGGTTGAGCGCGACGTTGACGATCGTGGTGTCGAGGACGGTCAGCAGCGAGCCGAGGACCACGACCGCGGCGATCGCCGCGGTGCGCGGGCCGGGTGCGGCGGCCGCCGAGGTGGTGGCGGGTACGGCGGTACTGGTGCTCATCGGTCCCCCTGGGTGACGGGCTTCAGGCCGGCGGTCCGGGACGCCAGCCGCCGAGATGCGGTGCGGTGCGGGCAGGACGGGCGGGGCCGGCCCGGCGCGCCGCGGGCCTCGGCGGCCGGGCCCGGCCTCGGGTCAGGCGCCGTACGGGCGGGCGGTGCGGGCGTCCCGCAGCGCGTGGGCCCACCAGGTGAGCTGGTCGAGCATGCCCTTGGCGGCGCCGTTCGGGACGGTCGGGTCGACCGGCTCGCCGTCCTCCCCGAAGGCGGCCCAGACGCTGTGGAAGCTGACGGAGTCCCGGACGGTGACGGCGTGCAGCTCGGCGAAGATCAGCCGGAGCTGCTCGACCGCGCGCAGCCCGCCGCCGAGGCCGCCGTAGGAGACGAAGCCGACCGGCTTGGCCTGCCACTCGGCGCGGTGCCAGTCGAGGGCGTTCTTCAGCACGGCGGGGAAGCTGTGGTTGTACTCGGGCGTGATCACCACGAAGGCGTCGGCGGCGGCCAGCCGCGGCGAGAGCGCGGCGAGGCACTCGGCCTGCTCGGCGGTGGGCTCCTCACCCAGGTGCGGCAGCGGGTGCTCGAGCAGGTCGATGATGTCGAGCTCGAGGTCGGCCCGGTGCCCGGCGGTGCGCTGGAACCAGTCGGCCACGGTGGGCGCGACACGGCCCTGTCGGCTGCTGCCGACGATGACGGCGACGCGGTACGGGGTCTCGGACATGACGGCCTCCGGAAGTGCTGTGAACGGTCACCGCCCGATCGGACGGTACGTCAGGTAAAGTACAACGTGCATGGCAATGAGTACAACGCTTACTGCAAACTTCCTGGGAGCCCCTCGATGACCAGTGAGAACGAAGCGCCGCCCGCACCCCGCCGGGGGCTGGCCGAGAAGCGGCAGGCCATCACCCGGGCCGCCCGGACGGTCTTCGGCCGGGACGGCTACTCCCGCGCCAGCATCGACGCCATCGCCGCGGAGGCCGGGGTGTCCACCCGGACCATCTACAACCACTTCGCCGGCAAGGAGCTGCTCTTCCGGACCGTCGTCCAGGAGAGCGCGGGACAGGTCAGGGACGCCCACCTGGAGGTCGTCGAACGCCATCTGGCCAAGGTCACCGACCTGGAGGCGGACCTCGTCGCCCTGAGCCTGGCCTGGGTGGCGGCGCTCACCACCTTCGCCGACCACTTCGCACTCGTCCGGCAGATCAACGCCGAGGCGGCGCACCTCCCGAAGGACCTGCTGGACGCCTGGCAGGACGCCGGACCGCGCCGGGCCGTGACCGAACTCGGCACCAGGTTCGGCGAGTTGGCCGACCAGGGCCTCCTGGACGCGCCCGATCCGGCGCGCGCCGCCCAGCACTTCGTCCTGCTCATCGGGAGCGAGGTCACCCAGCGCTCCTACTGGGGCTCGTACCCGCTCGCCCCGGCGGAGACCGAGGAGATCGTCACCGCCGGCGTGCAGGCCTTCCTGCGCGCCTACGCCGCGCGCCCGACGCGGTAGCGGTCGGGGGCCGGGGGTCGGCAGGCGGCAGGCGGCAGGCGGCAGGCGGCAGGCGGCAGGCGGCAGGCGGGAACGACGAAGCGCCGCCCCCGGAACGGGAGCGGCACTTCGTCGACGGTGCGGGCGAGGCCTACAGGCCGTTCTTCTCCAGGGTGAACTTCCAGGCGTCGGCGACGATGTCGTCCAGGTTCGGACGGCTCGGGGTCCAGCCCAGCGCCTGGTGGGCGCGCTCGGCGGAGGCCACC
>NZ_JBSFNM010000057.1:0-62565 GCF_053587085.1 Kitasatospora sp. NPDC003701 | reverse complement strand
ATCTCCACGAAGCTTCTCCACCTCACCAAGATCCACAGACCGCAGCATGCACCGCCACGACCACAAGATCAAATCAACCTAACGAAGTACTACTAGGGCCGAGCACTCCCATGCCGTTGAAGTGGAGCTACGCGGCAGCTTCACGCGACAGCCTTGCTGCTGGGCGCGTCCTCGACTCGCAGCAGCCGTTGCAACTCATTCTTGCGGATCCGGTACTCCTTGCCGAGGTGGATCACAGCGCACGGGTACTGGCCGGTCCTGGCCAGCCTGTACCCCGTCGTGCGGCTGAGCGAGAGCAGGGTATTCGCCACCGGAAGCGGGATGGCCGGCGGCAACGCGGCGAACGCGCGCTGGAGACCTGTGTCGTCCAGGCCGAGGAGGCGCAGCAGCTCGGCCGTCACCACCCTGTGGCCGTCGCCGACCTGGATGGTGGCGCAGGGGTACTCGCCATCCCGGGCCATCCGGTAGCCCTTGGTCCGGCTCAGGGCGAGGAGGCGGTTGGCGTCCGTCAGCAGCATGGCCGGAGGGAGGCTCGCGAGCGCTGCCCGCGAGTACCGCGCTTCACCCAATGCCTTCACTTCCCGCATATCGACCTTCCCGATGCTGCACGTTCTCTGTGAGAGAAACATCTATCACAGCTTCCACCAAAGAAGCATTCTGCAAGTTACACTTCTCTCATGACACCGCAGCCCACCATTCAGGACCTCACCGCGCGCTTCGGCGCCGCGGTGAAGGCCGCTCGCACCGCCGCCGGCCTCAGCGCGCCGGCCCTCGCCGCCGCCTGCACCGAACTGGGAGTCCCGACCGCCGCGAACGCGCTCAACAAGATCGAGACCGCCCGGCGCGAGTCCGTCAGGCTGGAGGAGGCCATCGCCATCGCCGTCGCCACCGGCGTACCGCTGGTGAGCCTCCTCGTCCCACTGGACGGCGAGGCCGAGGTGGACCTCCTCCCCAACCTGAGACTGCCGGTCTGGGATGCCGCGATGCTCATCATGGGCGAGGACCACCCCGACGGCGGCGCCTCCGAGGACCGGCCGCGCGCCGTCCTCTCGGTCTTCCGCGAGCACGCCGTCGACGTCCGCACGGCGCTCATCTCGACCCACGAAGCACGCGAGCGGCGCTCCCAGGCAGCCCGCCACGACGTCGGCTCCGACCGCTATCAGCAACTATCGCGCCAGGCAACCGAGTTCGAGCGAATCGCGACCGAGGACTGCCAGCGACTGCGGGACACCCGCGCCCGCATGCGCACCCAGGGGCTGCACCCCGCGCCCCTTCCGGCCGCTCTGGCCTTCATCGCCCCCGACGAACAGGAGGACACCACCTGAAAGGCTCCATAAACCGGCGCTGCTCGTGCCGGAACCCCGCCACCGGGGCGCACTACTACTCGGCCTGCCCGAAGCTCAGCTCCCGCAAGCACGGCGTCTGGTCCGTGCGCCAGGAGGTCCACCCCGACGAGGACGGCAAGCGGAGGACCTTCCGCCGCTCCGGCTTCTCCGGAGCCGATGCCGCGCAGAAGGAACTGGACCACGTCCGGGCACTCCTCGCGCTCGCCCCCAAGGACGACCCGGAGACCCGCCGGGTCGTCAGCGACATGATCATGTCGTGCATCCGGACCAAGTCGGACCTCCCCGACGTCGAGGAGACCAGCCGGAAGGTCAAGGCCGGCCACAGCCTGATTACCGTGATCACGGTCGGCGAGTGGCTCGACACCTGGCTCGCGGGCCGGAAGAAGCTCCGCCCGACGGGCACCGCCCGCTACGAGACGGATATCCGCGTCCACCTCAAGCCCCACGTGGGCGCTCTGCGGCTCGACCGGCTTCGGGTCGAGCACCTGGACACGATGTTCGAGTCGATCAACGACACGAACGAGGAGATCGTCGAGCAGAACGCCCAACGTCGCCAGGCGGTCAACGACCTCAAGCTGGTCGTCGGCCGGGCGGCCCGGCGCGTGGCCCGGGCGGCCATCGCGGAGATGCCCCCCTTCCGCCGCGTCACCGGCCTGTCGACCCAGCAGCACATCCGTGCGACGCTGCGGGCCGCGCTCAACGTCGCCATCGCGCGGCAGCTGATCACCTTCAACCCCGCCGCCCACGTCGAACTCGAAACCGCCCCCAAGCCCAAGGCGCTCGTCTGGACGGCCGCGCGCATCGCCGAGTGGCGGCGCACCGGTCTCAAGCCGTCCCCTGTGATGATCTGGACCCCGGCCCAGGCCGGCCACTTCCTCGACTTCGTCGAGGAGCACCGGCTGTACGCCCTGTGGCACCTCTACATCTTCCGCGGTCCGCGCCGCGGCGAGGGCGTCGGTGCGCGCTGGGTGGACTTCGACCAGGAGTCCCAGAAGCTCACCGTCGAGACGACCCTCGTTCAGCTCAACTGGGAGGTGCTGGAGGGCACGCCGAAGACGACCAGCGGCTCGCGCGAGGTCAGCCTCGACGGCGACACCACCGGGTCGCTCGTGGCCCACCGTCACCGGCAGAAGCTGGAACGGCTCAAGTGGGGACCGGCCTGGGTCGACACCGGCCGCATCTTCACCGCCGAAGACGGCACCTGGCTCCACCCTGCCTGGGTGAGCGAGGAGTTCCAACGCCTGACCGCCGCAGCCGGACTTCCCCCCGTCCGCCTGCACGACCTGCGCCACCTCGCGGCCACCCTCGCACTGCTCGCGGGCGTGGACATCCGTGTCGTCTCGGAGATGCTCGGCCACAGCGACACCTCGATCACCCGCGACACGTACCAGACGGTGCTGTCGGAACTCGCCCGCGACGCCGCCGAAGCGGTCGTCGCCCTGGTCCCCCGGCGGCGACGCACGGTCCCCGGCGCAGGCGCCGCCTGAACCGCCCGGTGATCGTGCTGCCCCTGCAGCAGTAGCTCCACACCCTGACCGCCGCCAGCGGCCAGGACCAGCCAGCGCCGCCTCCGGTGCCCGCCCGTCTCCCGACCAGTGGAGGACCATGTCCACTCCCCCGTCCGCCCTTCCCCCTGCTGCGGAGCTTCGCCGGCTTCTCGCCGACCCCTCGATCCCCGAGGAGGCCCGGCTCCTCAGTTGGGCACTCGCCCACCCTGCCCCTGTCACCCTGACCTTCGCCGAGGCCGCAGCCCTGGCCGCCGCCAGCAGCTGCGACCAGCGTCCGACTGCCGTGGCAAGCTGAACCCGACTCCTCGGCAAGCCACTTGATGGCCAGCGCCGTGTTCCACCATCAGCCCTCTACGACCGGGAGCGCCCTCCGATGAACCTCCGCCAAGCGCACGCCATCATCGCCACCGCGGACCAGCTCACCGCGCTGGCCCCCGACCTCAACCTCACACTGTGGCCACACGACAGCGACCACCCCACGTCCACCCCCGGCCTGCCCGACCACATCTCGGGGCACCTCGAAATCGCTGACGCCACCGGCGCGACCTCCCTGTGCCACTACAACCTGACCATCAGCCCCGGTCCCGCCACGAACGAGATCACCGTGCTGCTTGAGGCCGACTCCGACTCGGACCTGGACGACGGCGTACTGGCCAACCTCACTGCGCCCGTCCGCGAACCGACCGAAGAAGCTGGTGCCCCGTTCCGCCCCGTCGGGGTCGGCCTTGCCCAGACGGTGATCGACACGATCCGCGAGCGGGAGGCCCGGCGGCCCCGCTAGACCAACGGCGGGCAGCCCGCCCTTCCGAAGTGGTCAACGACGAATGCGAGCCCCGGCGCGAAGCGCCGGGGCTCGTAGTGCTTCCCGCCAATAGCCCGCCTACTGCGGACTGTGGGCGGCTCGAAGGACCACGAGCGTCGCCAGCAGCACGAGCGCAACGTGGTGGTGGTGAAGCGGCTCGTCCCGGAGGTCGTGGAGCTCCGCGTTGCGCAGGTTCAGCCCCTCCTTGGGGTCGGCGAGCAGCAGGCGGAAGGTGGTCTGCCAGCCGGCGTCGAAGCCGCCGTCGACCATCTTGTCGATGAGTGTGCCGAGCTGGTCGACGACGCCCTTCGCCGGCTGGATGATCGGGACGCTGACGTTCTTGAGGTGCCGACGCAGCACGCCTTCCAGAAGTGGCAGGGCGGTCTTCGCCGCCGTCGGTTCCCGGTACCAGTACGCCCGGAACGCGCTCGCCAGCTCGCGCATCTTGGCCAGCGGAGCGACCTCCTCGTGGGTGAGCACCTTCGCGATCTCGGCGTCGCTCGGGTCGAAGCGCCTCCAGATGCAGTCGAGTTGATGTGCGACGAGCAGCCCGGCGAGTTCCATCCGGACGATCCGGAGGTCGCTGCCGGGGTCCTTCTCGATCGCGTCCACGTGCGCCAGGACCGGGCCGGCGAGGTTGAGCCGGTTGGTCGGCAGCCGCAGGAACCCGGCCTTCAGCTCGTCCTGCTGGTCGGCGTCGGTGGTCGACTCGTCGCCGACCGGCGCGGCCCAGGAAGCGACGGCCCAGAGGGCCTCGGCGAGGCTTGGGGCCTGCGCGACCTGCTGCTCGCAGGCTTCGAACACCTCGGTTGGCAGGTCGACCGCCGTGGTGACGGTTTCCAGCTTCAGGTCCTGGTGAGTGAGCTTCTGCTGCTCGATGCGCACCTTGTCGTAGAGGTCGCTCCTGCCGCTGTCCCTGGCCATCACGGCGGCGGTGTGGAGCAGCAGCAGCTTGGTGGGCCCCTCCTCGGCTTCCGCGGCGTCGAGAAGGGCCTCGACCCGCCGGCGGTCGATCAGCTGGCGTGCGGTCTCGTCGGCTTCCAGGGAGCGCAGGTCGGCGAGGAAGTCCAGCTGGTGGTGGGGGTTGTCCTTGAAGGTCTCGATCGCCTTCTCCACCAAGGGGCGGGCCGAGTGCTTGTACGCCTTCCGCTCCAGCAGGGGGTCGATCAGCAGACCTACGATCCCGGGCGCCGGGTCCGAGCTGTCCAGCGATTCCTCCGCCATGGCCTGCATGTCCGTGACGAGGCCGCTCGCCAGGTCCTTCTGCCCGGCCGACACGGCGAGGAGGAAGGCCCGGACCAGGTTCTCGCCTGCTCGCCAGCGACCGGGTACGACTTCCTGGGCCGCAGCGAACCACTCGGCGGCCTCACGGTAGTCGGCGATGGCCGCTCTGATGTGCAGATGCCGCTGACCGTGACCGGCGGCGGCCAGCAGATCGTGGAGGTGGGCCCGCACCCCGGGGTGCTCGGCAGTGTCGGCGTAGGTCGCCCAGACCTCCAGCGTCTCGGCCGGCACCTTCTCGATCTCGGCCGGCCAGCGCTCAGGAGTAGCGCCGCGGTAGAAGCTAGTGAAGGTGCCATCCAGGCCGAGCCGGTAGTTGGCCGCCGCCACGAGGGCCTCGACTTTGATCGAGTCTTCCGGCGCGGCGGACACCACCGCGGCCCCCAGACGGTCCGCCAGCTGGTCGAACGACACGAACCCCTCAGCTGCACGGTCCAGCGCAACAACGACCGGATCAGGCATCGACAGCCCCTCCCTCGCGGAAATCTCACGCTGTGTAACGAGGATCGGGGCGCTTCCGTTGCGCCAACCGCAACCCGTCCACGACCTGCCAAGTACCCCCGATACACGGCCCCGGACAACCGGGCACCCCTCGGGCACTTTCATGCCGCGTACATGCCATGATTCGCCCTGGCGGCAGCGTGCAACTTGACCGCGAACACACAAAACCCCAGGTCACGGCGAGTGAGTCCTGGGGTTTCGTTGAGCCGCCTATGGGATTCGAACCCATGACCTACGCATTACGAGTGCGTTGCTCTGGCCAACTGAGCTAAGGCGGCACCGTTGCCGCACGTGGTGGCAACGCGGGCCAGTCTACACAGGTTCGCGGGTGATCCGTAACGGGCTTCCGCGGCGGCGCGATCAGGCCGAGGAGACGGCCAGCTTGGCGGCGAAACCGGCGAAGAGGACGGCGACTCCGCTGGTGAGGCCGGCGGAGAGCCGCTTGCGGCGGCGGAAGGCGGTGGCGAGGGTGGTGCCCGCGAAGATCAGCATGGAGAGGTAGAGCAGGCTGAAGGTCTGCAGGATGCCGCCGAGCAGGGCGAAGGAGAGGGCCGGCTGTCCGTAGGTGGGGTCCACGAACTGGGTGAAGAAGGAGAGCAGGAAGAGGATCGCCTTCGGGTTCAGCAGGCTGATCACCAGGGCCCGGCGGAACGGGCGCTCGGTGGCCTCCGCGACGGGGGCGGCGGTCTCGGGGGCGGCCGCGGCGGCGCGGTGCTCGCGCCAGAGCTGGCGGGCGGCGCGGAGCATGCCGATGCCGATCCAGAGCAGGTAGGCGGCGCCGCCGAACTTCACCACGGCGAAGACCGCCGGGTTGGCCTCCAGCAGCGAGGCGGCGCCCAGCGAGGTGAGGCTGATCAGGGTGAAGTCGCCGACGAAGACGCCGGCGGCGGCGGTGTAGCCGGTCCGGACGCCCTTGCGGGCGGCGACGGACAGCACGTACAGGGAGTTGGGGCCGGGGAGGAGGATGATCACGAGGGCGCCGAGGATGTACGTCGCCAGGTCGTTGACTCCGAGCACGGTGGGCTCCGGTGAGGTGGTGGCAGGGGTGGCGGGGCGCTCATCGTAACGTCGCACCGGTCGGCAGTTGAAGCCGAAATTACCCGCGCTCCGCCCGCGCCCGCCCGCTCCCGGGCCCACTCCCCCGCCCGTCCCCGTCCCCGTACCCGTCCCCGCGCCCTACCCGCCGCAGCGCTTCCCCTGCTCCGGCGCCTCACCGCCCAGCAGGTACCCGTTGACCGCCCCGTCGACGCAGGCGTCGTGCCGGCCGTAGGCGGTGTGGCCGTCGCCGTCGAAGGTCAGCAGCCGGCCGGACTCCAGCTGCCCGGCCAGGGACTGCGCCCACGCGTACGGGGTGGCCGGATCGCGGGTGGTGCCGACGACCACGATCGGAGCGGCACCGGCGGCCCGCACGGTGTGCGCGGCGCCGGTGGCCCTGACCGGCCAGTAGGTGCAGGTCAGCGCCATCCAGGCCATGTCGCGGCCGAAGCGCGCCGAGGTCCGCTCGAAGTCCGGCACCGCCTGCTGGACGTCGGCCGGGGCGGCGAACGGCGCGGGCAGGTCCAGGCAGTTCACCGCCATGTTGGCGAACATGAGGTTGGGGTACGAGCCGTCCGGGCCGCGTTCGTAGTACGAGTCCGACAGCTTGAGCAGGGCGGTGCCGTCGCCGGCCTTGGCGTCGGCGAGCGCGGTGCGCAGCTTGGGCCAGAGGAAGTCGGCGTACATGGCCTGGATGACGCCGGTGGTCGCCTGGGACTCGGTGAGCCGGCGGGCGCCGTCGGCGGTGGTCAGCGGCTTGGCGTCGACGGCGGCGAACAGGGCGCTGAGCTGGTCGCCGACCTGCTGCTCGGTGCGGCCGAGCGGGCAGTCCTCGCGCTTGGCGCAGTCCTTGGCGAAGGCCGCCCAGGCGGTTTCGAAGCCGCCGGCCTGGGTGCGGTTGCCGCTGAGCGAGTCGAGCGACGGGTCCATCGCGCCGTCCAGCACGATCCGGCCGGTCCGGCCGGGGAAGAGCCCGGCGTAGGTGGCACCGAGGAAGGTGCCGTAGGACTTGCCCACGTAGTTGAGCCGTTCGTCGCCGAGCAGCGCCCGCAGGACGTCCATGTCGCGGGCCGCCTCGACGGTGCTGAGGTGGGCGAGGCGGTCGCCGGCCCGCTGCCGGCAGCCCTCGGCGAACTCCCGGTCGGCGGCCACCAGGGCGTCGATCTCGGCCTGGTCGTCGGGGGTGATGTCGGCGGCGGTGTACGCGTCCATCCGCTCGCCGGTCAGGCAGGTCACCGGGCTGCTGCGGCCGACCCCGCGCGGGTCGAGTCCGACCAGGTCGTACCGGGCGCGCACGTCGCTGTCGTACGTCTTGGCGACGGCCTCCACGTACTCGATCGCCGAGCCGCCGGGGCCTCCGGGGTTGAGCAGCAGCGATCCCAGCCGGCCGCCCCCCGCGCCCGACCCCGACCCCGAACCCGACCCGGCCCCGGACCCCGCATCGGCCGGGACGGCGACCGAGCGGACCGCCGCGAGCGTGAGGTCGCCGCCGCCCGGGTGGTCGTAGTCCAGCGGCACCGCGAAGGTGGTGCACTCGAACCCGTCGTCGCACGGCTGCCAGGCCGGCCGCTGCCCGTAGTACGGCGCCAGCGCGGCGGGGACGGCCGCCGGGAGCGGCTCCAGCGGCGTGGCGCCCGGCCGGGAGGCGGGCGCCGGCGCCGAGCCCCCCGAGGCGGGTGCGGAGGGCGAGGGGGCGCCGGGCCCGATGGTGTCCGAGGACGCCGCCCCGGGGGTGGACGAGGAGGAACTGCACCCGCCGACCAGCAACCCGGCGGCGGCCAGTACCGCGGCCACCGCCCGCCCGCGGCCGTTCCGCCCTGCCCTCATCCGCTTCCCTTCGGGTGCGGGGGCGCGGCCGCTGCCGACACCCCTGGTACCGCGCAGACTAGCCTCCGCCGGCACCCTGCTCAGGACGCCTTCGCCAGCGTCTCGGCCAGGTACTGCGCCGCCTGCCGGACCAGCCGCAGCCGCTCCCGGTCGGCCGTGTAGTCCTGCACGTTCTCGGAGATCCGGACGTCGGCGCGGGCCGCCGCGCCGGTGCCGCCGCGCAGCGCGGCCTGCAGCTTGCGGGCCGCGTCCAGGCCCGCGGCGTCGGCCTTGGCGGCGGCGAGCAGCAGCTTCGGGGCGGCGTTGGCGGGCGCCTCGGCACCCGTCCGGGTCAGCGCGACGGTGTCGTACCGGCCGGAGACCGCTGCGGCCGCACCGTACAGGTCGGGGCGGGCCAGGCCGGCGGCCGCCGCGCAGGGCGCGCCGCCCTCGACCCCGAGGGTGCCCCAGGAGGCCGGGCCGGGCGGCAGGGTGCGGAAGGTGGCCGCGATGGTGGTGCGCAGCGCGTCGTCGTCGGCGATGGCCTGCGGGGCGGCGGCGACCAGCTCGCACGGGTGCGCGGTGCCGTTCGGCGCCTCGGGGGCGACCAGGATGAACGGGCGGGCCTTGCCGGTCTGGACGGCGGAGCCGAGGCCCTCGAAGACGTCCGGGACTTCGGTGTCGGCGGTCTTGCGCGGGGTGGCCGCGTGCATCACGACCACCGGGAAGCGGGCGTTCGGGTCCTTGGCGTACTGGGCGGGCAGCCAGACCCGGACGTTGCGCGGGTGCCCGTCCGGGCCGGGGACGGCGGACTGCAGCAGCTCGCCGCCGCCCGGGTGGCCGACGCTGTCGAACCGGCTGGCCACGGCGGCCGGGGCGGGCGCCGGAGCGGGCGCGACCGCCGGGGCCGCCGGAGCGGGCGGGGCGGGCGCCTCGGCGGCGGGCGGCGCGGCTTGCCGCGCCCCGCCCTCGCTCGCGGTGTCGGCGGTGAGCTCCGCGGAGTCGGACCGCGAGGCCGGACCGCCGAAGCCGCCGAAGGTGCCCAGGGCCGTCAACAGGGTCAGCGCCGTGACGCAGACGCCGCAGACCATCGCGCCGGCCGCGCGCAGCAGCATCGGCCGCTGATCTCCGGTCAGCTCGTAGGTCTCGGCGGCCCGCAGGTCACGCCAGCGCAGCAGGGCGCCGCGGGCGAGCCAGATGCCACCTGCGGCGGCGGCCAGTAGGGGGACGAGCAGGAGCGAACGGACCATGGGACGCACCGCCTCGGGAGGAGGGCCGGACGACCGGTGGGGAGCCGGCGCCGGACGGGACGCGACGGCCCCGGCGTCGGGGCGCAGTCGGCCCCAGCGTGCAAGACGACCCGGCGGTCACACGCAGGTGTGCCCGGCGCGTACGGCCCGTTCACTCGAAGGTGGGACGCGCGGGTAGCGCGGGAAGCCCTACCGGCGACGGGACCGGCTCAGCCCGCCCGCAGCGCGACGGTCATCGCCTCGACGGCCAGCAGCGGGTCGACGTTGCGGTCCAGCGCCTGCCGGCAGGCGAGCACCGCCTCGATCCGCCGCAGCGTGCCCTCCGGCGGGCCGGCCTGGGCGACCCGGTTCAGCGCCGGCCGCTGGTCCTCGTTGGCGAGCGCGCCGGTGGAGCCCAGCTGGAGGGCGAGCACGTCCCGGTAGAAGCCGAGCAGGTCGAGCAGGGCGACGCCGAGCGTCTCCCGGCGGGTGCGGGTGGCGCGGCTCTTCTGCCGCTTCTCCAGCTCCTTGACCGCCCCGGCCATGCCGCGCGGGGTCTTGCTGCCCTCGGCCGCGCCGTACGCGGCCTTGAGGTCGTCGGTCTCCTTGGCGTCCTGGGTCTCGGCGAGCGCCTCGGCATCGGCCTTCGCCGTGTCGACCAGCCGCTGGGCGGCGGCCAGGCAGCCGCCGATGTCGCCGACCTCCAGCGGGATCCGCAGCACCTCGGTACGCCGGGTGCGGGCCTGGTCGTCGACGGCCAGCCGACGGGAGCGCTCGATGTCCCCCTGCCCGGCGAGCGCGGCCAGCCGGGCCGTCCCGGGGTCGACGCCGTCGCGGTTCACCAGCATGTCGGCGACGGCCTCGGCGGCGGGCTGGCGCAGCACCAGCAGGCGGCAGCGCGAGCGGATGGTGGGCAGCACGTCCTGCACGGAGGGCGCGCAGAGCAGCCAGACGGTGCGCGGCGAGGGCTCCTCCACGCCCTTGAGCAGCGCGTTGGCGGCGGCCTCGGTGAGCCGGTGCGCGGCGTCGACCAGGATCACCGACCAGCGGCCGCCGGTCGGATAGCTGGACGCCCGCAGCACCAGGGCACGCATGTCACCGACGCCGATCGACAGGCCGTCGGTGCGCACGTACTTCACGTCCGCGTGGCTGCCCGCCAGCACGGTGTGGCAGCCGTCGCAGAAGCCGCAGCCCGGCGTGCCGCCGAGCGCGAGATCCGGGCTGGTGCACTGGAGGGCGGCGGCGAAGGCACGGGCGGCGGTGACCTGACCGGCCCCGGGCGGGCCGGTGAAGAGCCAGGCGTGCGTCATCAGCGAGGCGTTGCCGCCCGGCTGCGTCGCGGCCCCGCGACCGGCGGCGGCCGTCGCCCCGGCCGCCCGGGCCGCGGCGGTCAGCTGCTCGACCACCCGCTCCTGGCCCACCAGGTCGTCCCAGACGGCCACTGCTGCTCCCAAGCTCGGTACGGACTGCGCCGGCTCCCGCCACCCGCGCGGCGGACGGCGCTCCGGGCACGGTTACCCGCGGTCGAGCATACGTGCCCGGTACGACGGCGGGCGGTGCCGCCGGAGCACCGCCCCGGCCGCACCGCCCGTCGTCCGTCGAATCACTGCCGGTCCGGGCGGAGTCGCCGCCCCTCGGACCGCGTCACCGCCGTCGACCGCTCACCTCGTGAACCGCCGACCGGCCGCGGCCCGGTCCGCCGGGTCGGCCGAGCCCGCCCGGCCCCGGTCAGCTCCGGCGCCCCCAGCGCCGGCCCTTGCCCTTGCCGTCGCCCCGGTCGTCGGTCGGACCCGGGCCGCTCTGCCCACCGGCGCCCGCCGGCGGAGCGGCCGCGCCGCCGCGCGGGTCCTGCGGCGCCCGGCCGGCGGGGCCGTCGTGCTGCCAGCGGGCCCACTCGTCGCGCGAGCCCAGCAGGGTGTCGGTGAGGCTCGGCAGGTCGTCCATCGGGGTCTCCTCGGCCCAGGAGGGCCGGGGGCGCGGTTCGGCGGCCGGCTGCTCCTCGACCACCGGGAGCTCCCGGGTGCTGTCGACCGGCGGCACCCGGTCGGCCGGGCGGCCCGGCTCGACCCGGGGCAGCACCTCGGTCCGGTCCGCCTGGTCGCGCCCCGTCCCGGACCGGTCGGCGTCCGCCGACGGCACCCGGGGCAGCACGGCCGTCTCGTCCGCCGGGGCGGCGGGGACGACCGGCAGCTTCGCCGTCGCATCGACCTCCGGAGCCCGGCTCCCCGACGCGCCGCCGGCTCCGGCGGCGCCGGCCGCCTCGGCCGCGCGGACGGCCGCCCGGCGGTCCCGCTCGGAGATCTCCTGGGTGGCGTCCTCGGGCTCCCGCACGATCCGCAGCTCGGTGGTCACGTCGTCGGCCGGAGGTGCGGGCCGGTCCGCCCGGTCCGCCGCGCTCTCGGCGGCGGCAGCGGCCGCGGCGAGCGCGGCGGCCTGCGCCAGCCGGGCCTCCTCGGCCCGCTGCAGGGCCTCCTCGGCGCGTCGGCGCTGCTCCTCGCGCTGCAGCTCCCGCTGCCGCTGGAGCTCCGCCTGGGCGGCCGCCTCGTCGGCGAGCCGCTTGCGCTCGGCGGCCTCGGCGGCCAGCCGGACCTCCTCGGCCGCGCGCTGCCTGGCCTCCTCCTCGGCCCGTCGGCGGGCTTCCTCCTCCGCCTTGCGCCGGGCCTCCTCGGCCGCCTTGCGCGCCGCCTCGGCGGCGGCCCGCTCGGCCGCCTCCTTGGCCAGTCGGTCCTTCTCCGCCTGCTCGGCCCGGAGCTGCTCCAGCAGCTCCAGCCGCTTGCGCTCGGCGGCCTCCTCCTCCGCGCGCCGGCGGGCCTCCTCGGCGGCGCGGCGCTCGGCCTCCTCCCGGGCGAGCCGCTCCTGCTCGGCCCGGGAGGCCTTCTCCTGCTCGGAGAGCGGCAGCTCGCGGTCGAGCCGGTGGCGGATCGCGGTGGTGACGAAGCCGGGCTGCTGGCTGCCGTCCACGACCAGGTACCGGGACGGGTCGGCGGCGGCCAGCGCGAGGAAGCCGGACCGGACCCGCTGGTGGAACTCGGTCGGCTCGGACTCCAGCCGGTCCAGCGCCTCGGTGAACCGCTCCCGCGCCCGGGTCGGGTCGACGTCCAGGACGACGGTCAGGTCGGGCACCAGCCCGCCGGTCGCCCAGCGCGAGATCCGGGCCACCTCGGTGGCGGCCAGGTCGCGGCCGGCGCCCTGGTAGGCGATCGAGGAGTCCATGTACCGGTCGGTGATCACCACCGCGCCGCGGGCCAGCGCCGGGCGGATGACGTTCTCGACGTGCTCGGCGCGGTCGGCGGCGTAGATCAGCGCCTCGGCGCGGTGCGACAGGCCGGTGTTGCCGACGTCCAGGACGAGGCCGCGCAGCCGCTGCCCGACGGGGCTTCCGCCGGGCTCGCGGGTGAGCACCACCTCGTGGCCCTTGCCCCGGATCCACTCGGCGAGCGCCTGGGCCTGGGTGGACTTGCCGGCGCCGTCGCCGCCCTCCAGGGCGATGAAGAAACCGGTACCGGTGGTGCGGTGCGGGGCCGGCCCGGTGGCGCCGCGCACGGCGTCCGCCAGGTCCCGGCCGAACGGGGCGATGCCCCGCCGGTCGTCGGTCTTGAGCAGCACGACGGCCGCGAGCACCAGGGTCAGCAGACCGGCGGTGGCCACCGCGAGGGCCGCGCCACCGTGGATGAAGGTGAACGAACCGGGCTCGACGGTGCCGTACTCGACCTCGCCGTAGGCCGCGGCGATCAGCGGGACGACGATCAGCGCACCGCCCACCACGGCCCGCAGCACCGCGTACAGGTGCTCGGTGACCTTCGGCAGCCGGGCCTCCTCGACCTCCTGGGCGAGCAGGGAGCGCCCGGCCGAGACGACGATCCCGGCGGCCAGGCCGGCCAGCACGGTCAGCAGCAGCACCAGGACGAAGTCCAGCACCAGGCCGGCCAGGATCAGCGCGACGCCCTCGGTCAGCAGCGCCAGCGCGAGCAGCCGGCGGCGGGAGAGCGCGGGCAGGGTGGCCCGGGTGAGCCGGGCGCCGAGCGCGGGCGTGCCGACGGCGGCGAGCACCAGCAGGCCGTAGCCGATCGGCCCGGCGCGGTGCTCGGCGGCGGTCAGCAGCGCGAGCGCGGCGACGCCCGCCATCGAGGCGTAGGCGGCCGCGACCGAGAAGGTGAAGTACGGGGCGGCGCCGGTGCGGCCCTTGCTCAGCGCGGGGCCGGGCGTGGCGTCGGTCGGGGCGCGCAGGCTCCGCAGCGGGGACTGCGGGGCGGCCGCCGTCGGGCCGCCGGGCAGCTCCTGCAGGTAGGCCCGGACGGCCGAGACCGCGAACAGGGCGGCCGCGCCGAGTGCCGCGAAGGTGGTCTGGTGGACGCGCAGCCAGTCCGAGCCGAGCGCCGCGAAGACGTTGTTGACCAGGGTGAGCACGACCAGCGCGGCGGCCGCGAGCGGCACGGTGGCCCAGCCGGTGCGGCGGTCCAGCGTCCGGACGCTCTCCAGGTTGGCCGCGGACGGGCGCTGCTCCCCGGGAGGTGCGAAGGGATTGGCCGGCGGGAGCAGACCGGGTACGGCGGCGCCCTTGGCGATCGCCCACACCCGCTCGGCCGCGCCGGTCACGAAGACGGTGGCGAGCAGCACGTAGGTCGCGGCGCCGGAGTGCCTGGAGCCGGAGCCCAGCCAGACGATCCACCAGGGCGCGATGCCGATCAGCACGGCCCGCAGCCCGTCCGCGCCGAGCAGCGTCCAGCGCCGGTCCAGCCTGCCGCCGAGCAGCCCGTGCACCGGGCCGAGCAGCGCGGCGCCGACCAGCAGGGTGGCGGCCAGCCGGGCCGCGAAGACCGCGGCGACGGCGAAGGCGAGGCTGCGCGGCAGGTCGCCGAACTGCCCGCCGAGGGCGGCCGCGATCACGGTCAGCGCGAGCAGCACCAGCAGCCCGAGCCGGTCGGCGGTGCCGCCGATCAGCTGAGTGGTCCAGAGGCGGCGGTACGGGCGCAGCCGCAGCAGCGCCCGGGCCCGCTCACCGGGCGTCCCGGCGGGCGCGACCTCGGGCAGGTCGGGCGTGCCGGCTCTGGCGGCACCGCCGGCGCCGGGGGTGGGCTGCTCCTCGCTCGTCATACGGTCAGCGTAGCGGTCGGCACCGGCCGGAAAAGAGGGGTGCGGGCTTCCGGATGCCCGTCATTGCAGGGTTGTGACGGACCGCGCACACGCTCGGCACCGCCGCCGGAGGGCCTCGCGCACCACGCCGCGCACCGGTCGTCCACGGACCGCGGGCCCGCGCCTCCGGAGAGGACGCGGGCCCGGTGCCACTGGTGGAGGGTCAGCCCTCGTCGGTGGCGGTGGTCTTGCTCGCGGCGGCCTTCTTGGTGGCCGTCTTCTTCGCGGCGGCCTTGGTCGTCGTCTTCTTGGCCGTGGTCTTGGCCGCGGCCGTCTTGGTGGCGGTGGCCGTCTTGGTGGCGGTCTTCTTCGCCGCCGCCTTCTTCGCCGGAGCCTTCTTGGCCGTCTTCTTCACCGGCCCGCGCGCCCTCTTCTCCGCGAGCAGCTCGTAGCCGCGCTCGGGAGTGATGGTCTCGACCTCGTCGTCCTTGCGCAGCGTGGCGTTGGTCTCGCCGTCGGTGACGTACGGGCCGAAGCGACCGTCCTTGACCACCACCGGACGCTCGCTGACCGGGTCGGTGCCCAGCTCCTTGAGCGGCGGCGCGGCGGCGGCGCGGCCGCGCTGCTTGGGCTGGGCGTAGATGGCCAGGGCCTCCTCCAGGGTGACCGTGAACATCTGCTCCTCACTGGTGAGCGAGCGGGAGTCGGTGCCCTTCTTGAGGTACGGGCCGTAGCGGCCGTTCTGCGCGGTGATCTCCACGCCCTCCGCGTCCACCCCGACCACGCGCGGCAGCGACAGCAGCTTCAGCGCGTCCTCGAGCGTGACGGTGTCCAGCGCCATCGTCTTCAGCAGCGACGCGGTGCGCGGCTTGACGGCGTTCTTGCCCGTCTTGGGCGTGCCCTCGGGCAGGATCTCGGTCACGTACGGGCCGTAGCGGCCGTCCTTGGCGACCAGCTGGTTGCCGCTGACCGGGTCCTGACCGAGCTCGAAGTCGCCGCTGGGCTTGGCCAGCAGCTCCTCGGCCAGCTCGACGGTGAGCTCGTCCGGCGGCAGCTCGTCCGGGATGTCGGCGCGCTGGCCGGGCTCGCCCTCGACGGTGGAGGCGCGCTCGACGTAGGGACCGTAGCGGCCGACCCGCAGGGTGAGGTCGTCGCTGATCCGGAACGAGCTGATCTCCCGGGCGTCGATCGCGCCGAGGTCGGTCACCAGCTCCTTCAGACCGCCCAGGTGGTCGCCGTCGCCGTTGCCGGCCTCGGCGGCGCCGCCGGTGGCGTGGCCCTCGCCCTCACCGAAGTAGAAGCGCTTCAGCCACGGCACGGACTGCGCCTCGCCCGCCGCGATGCGGTCGAGGTCGTCCTCCATCCGCGCGGTGAAGTCGTAGTCGACCAGCCGGCCGAAGTGCTTCTCCAGCAGGTTGACCACGGCGAAGGAGAGGAACGACGGCACCAGCGCCGTCCCCTTCTTGAAGACGTAGCGGCGCCCGATGATGGTGTCGATGATCGAGGCGTAGGTGGACGGGCGGCCGATCTCCCGGTCCTCCAGCTCCTTGACCAGCGAGGCCTCGGTGTAGCGGGCCGGCGGCTTGGTGGCGTGGCCCTCCGGGGTGAGCTGCTCGGCGGCCAGCGGGTCGCCCTCGGTCACCTGCGGCAGCCGGCGCTCGCGGTCGTCCAGCTCGGCGTTCGGGTCGTCGGCGCCCTCGACGTAGGCCTTGAGGAAGCCGTGGAAGGTGATGATCTTGCCCGAGGCGGAGAACTCGGCGTCCCGGCCGTCCGAGGAGCGGCCGGCGACCTTCACCGTGACCGACTGGCCGACCGCGTCCTTCATCTGGGAGGCGACGGTGCGCATCCAGATCAGCTCGTAGAGCCGGAAGTCGTCGCCGCTCAGACCGGTCTCGGCCGGCGTGCGGAAGCGGTCGCCGGACGGGCGGACGGCCTCGTGCGCCTCCTGGGCGTTCTTGACCTTGCTGGCGTAGGTGCGCGGCGCGTCCGGCAGGTAGTCGGCCCCGTAGAGCTGGGTGACCTGCGCCCGGGCGGCCGAGATCGCGGTCTCCGACAGCGTGGTGGAGTCGGTACGCATATAGGTGATGAAGCCGTTCTCGTACAGCTTCTGGGCCACCTGCATGGTCCGCTTGGCACCGAAGCCCAGCTTGCGGCTGGCCTCCTGCTGGAGCGTGGTGGTGCGGAACGGCGCGTACGGCGAGCGGCGGTACGGCTTGGACTCGACGCTGCGGACGCTGAACGCGGTCTGCTCCAGGGCGGCGGCCAGCGCGCGGGCGGCCTGCTCGTCCAGGTGCAGGGTGTTGGTGCTGCCGGCCTTCAGCCGGCCGTCCGAGCCGAAGTCGCGGCCGCTGGCGATCCGCTTGCCGTCGACGGCGGAGAGCCGGGCGCCGAAGGTCTCCGGGTTGGCGGCGTCGGCCGGGGTGCGCCCGGTGCCGAAGGTGCCGACCAGGTCCCAGTAGGACGCGCTGCGGAAAGCCATCCGCTCGCGCTCCCGCTCGACCACCAACCGGGTCGCGACGGACTGCACGCGGCCCGCCGAGAGCTTCGGCATGACCTTCTTCCAGAGCACCGGCGAGACCTCGAAGCCGTAGAGGCGGTCGAGGATGCGACGGGTCTCCTGGGCGTCGACCAGGCGCTGGTTCAGCTCGCGCGGATTGGCCACCGCCTCCTGGATCGCGGTCTTGGTGATCTCGTGGAACACCATCCGGTGCACCGGCACCTTGGGCTTCAGCACCTGCTGGAGGTGCCACGCGATGGCCTCGCCCTCGCGGTCCTCATCGGTGGCGAGGAAGAGTTCGTCGGACTCCGCGAGCAGCGACTTCAACTTGCTGACCTGGGACTTCTTGTCCGCGTTCACCACATAGATGGGCGCGAAGTCGTGGTCGACGTCGACGCCGAGGCGGCGCACCTCGCCGGTGTACTTGTCCGGGACCTCGGCCGCTGTGCTGGGCAGGTCCCGAATGTGCCCGACGCTCGCCTCGACGATGTAGCCGGGGCCAAGGTAGCCCTTGATCGTCTTCGCCTTGGCCGGCGACTCGACAATGACGAGTCGCTGTCCGTGCGCGGTCTCGCTGCTCGGGGACACCTTCGCTCTTCTCTCCCGGTCGTTATGTGAGCTGGTCGGCGCTGGCAGCACGGGCTGCGCTCCGCCCGACCCCTCCACCGTCCCGGGGCTGCCGCTGCACGACGACCCCACCAGCGGAGTGTGACCGTACCCCGGCCACCCTTGTCAAACGGAAGGATCCTGCTTTTTCACCGGCAAGGCCGACCGACGCCACTCGAACGGTAACCCGATGATGGAGGATCGCGCCCCGTGGAGGGGGGCTTCGGCGGGTTTCGAAGGATGGAATGACGGATTTCAAAATCTGTCAACGGAAAATCGACACGACCCCGCGGCCGGCCGGTGGTAGGGGGGCGGGCGGGCGTGACGGTGCGCCGCTCGGGGCCTGTGCGCCTTGTGCCCCGGTATCTCCCCGGGTCGGTGTGCCGTTGCGCCGCGCACCCGCCCGAGGCGGCGGATGTGCCGGTGTGCCGCGTACCGGAGCGACGGGTGCGCCGTTGTACCGCTGTGCCGTTGTACCGCTGTGCCGCTGTACCGCGTACCGGAGCGGCCCGGTCCGCTGCGGGTCCCGGCCGCTCAGCCCGTGAGGCCGGCGGTGATCAGGACGGCCCCCGCCGCGACGCAGCCGGTGCCGAGCGACGTCCAGAGCAGATCGGCCACCGCGGCCCGCCCGGTCTCGGCCGCCGCCAGGACCGCGCGGCTCGGCCGGTGCGGGTCGTAGGAGATACGGACGGAGGTACCCGGTGCGAAACGGGCCGGACGGCGCAGCGGGGTGTGGCCGCGCGGCCGTGTGATCACCAGCTCGGCGCATCGCCCCGGGCCGGGACCCGCGGTCGCGGCCGGCGCGGAGAAGGAGAGCAGCGGCGCGCTGTCCAGCTCACCGCGCGGGTCGGCCTCGGCGACCACCGTGGCCACCGCCGGCACCCCCCGGCGTCGCACGCGGTGGCGCAGGCGCACTTCGGCCGCGCACCAGAGCAGCAGTGCGCCGCCGAAGAGCGCGAGCACGGTGCCGCCCACCATGGCCGTCGTCGTGTCCACCCCTTGCCCCCAGCTCTGTCCACAGCCTGTGGACAGAGCTTCACAGTCGGGGGCCAACGCGGGACAGCCGTGCGGCGACCGGGGGGCGAACCGGGGGACACGGGGAGGTGAACCGGCCGGACGACGCCGGCCTCGGGCGACGCCGATGCGGCCCGGGCCGCATCGGGCCCGGGCCGGTGTGGCCGAGGGTGCCAGGGGGGCGGCTGGGCGGCGGGCGGGCCGCCGAGTGCCTGTTCCGGAGGCCGATCGGCCGCGGCGGTCAGTCGACCGGTCGGATGAACCCCTGCTCGGTGAGCAGCCGCAGCGACTCCGGCACCCGGTCCCGCAGCACCACCCGGTCCTCGCCCAGCAGTTGCGCGATGGCGTCCACGATCTCCCCGGCCGACAGCGTCCCGTCACAGACCCCCGCGAACCCGGCACCCACCGTGTCCACCTTGGTGGCCCGCCGCATGCCTCGGTTGTGACGCAGGATCACGTGTTCCGGGTCCTCCGCCCCCGGTGCGCCGACCTGCTCCTGGACCACCTCGTCGGCCAGCACGTACCGGGCCGCGAGCAGCCCCGCGTCGTCGTGCGTGCGCAGGTAGTCCTGCCGGTCGAACCACTCCTCGATGTGCGGGCCGAGCGGCTGCTCGACCGGGTGCGGCCACTCCTCCACCCGGACGGTGGGCCGCTCGGCACCGCTCGCCCGCAGCGTGATCCAGCCGAAGCCGATGCCCTCGACCCGGCCCTCCTCGAAGGCGTCCAGCCACTCGCCGTACCGGGCCTGGTAGTCGCCGCCGGGGCCGCGGTGGTCGCCGCCGTCACGCAGCCACAACTCGGCGTACTGGGCGATGTCCTGGACCTCCCGCTGGACGATCCAGGCGTCCAGGCCGGTACCCGCCACCCAGCCGGCCAGCCGGTCGTGCCAGTCCTCGCCCTTGACGTGCTGCCAGTTGGCGAGCAACTGGCAGTAGCCACCCGGCTCCAGGTGCGCGGCCGCGGAGCGGACCAGACTGCGGCAGAGGTCGTCGCCGGCCATGCCGCCGTCGCGGTAGGTGAACCGGCCGCCGGGCGAGATCACGAACGGCGGGTTGGAGACGATCAGATCGAACTTCCGCTCCCCGACCGGCTCGAAGAGGCTGCCGGCGGTGGCGTCGGTGTTGTCGAAACCGGAGAGCGCGAGGGTCAGCTCGGTGAACCGCAGGGCGCGCGGATTGAGGTCGGTGGCGGTGACCCGCTGGGCGTGCCGGGCGGCGTGCAGCGCCTGCACACCGGAGCCCGAGCCGAGGTCCAGAGCGGCCCGGACGGGGCGGCGGACCGTGATGTTGGCCAGCGTGGTGGAGGCGCCCCCCACCCCGAGCACGAGGTCCTTGCGGGCCACGCCGTGCGCGGTCTCACCGGAGCCGATGCCGCCCGCGCCGCCGACCGCGCAGCCCAGGTCGGAGACCACCCAGGCGTCCGAACTCGGCAGACCGGACACCTCGTTGGCGTACGGGCGGACGTCCACGGTGGCCCGGACCAGCTCGCCGTCCGGGCGCAGCCAGCCGTCGGCCAGGCAGTCCTCGACCGGCAGCGCGGCGGCGGCCGCCCGGTACGGCACGGGCTGCTGCAGCAGGAACAGCCGCACCAGCGTCTCCAGCGGGCTGCCGCCGCGGGTGGCGCGCAGCGCCGGCACGGCCTCGCTGCGCGCCAGCGCGGCGTAGCCGGTGGGCCCGAGCAGGTCGAGGCAGCCGTCGGCGGTGTACGAGGCCGCGAGCAGCGCCTCGCGGAACTTGGCGAGGCGGGTCGGGTCGAGAACGGGGCTACTGATCACCCCGCCATTGTCCCCCGGGCCGCCGGCCCCGCTCCCCCGCCCGACCCGGCCGCACCGCCGGACGACCGGTCCCCACGGGGGTCGAGCCGGGGCGGGTCGGGGCGGCGGCGGGCGGGGGCGGCGGCGGGCGGGGCGGGGGTGGACCGGGCGGCGGTGGACCGGTCGGGTCAGCTCGCCGAGGGGGCGGCGGGGGCGGCAGGGGCCGAGGTCGCGGCGGGGTCCGTCGCGGCCGGGCTGCCCGTCGGGCTCGCGCCGTCCGTCGCGCCGGGCGCGGGGGTGCTGGCGGTGCCGCCGGCGGCCGGGGCGCCGCTCGCCCCGGTGGTCGGCGCCGCGGCGGCCGAGCCGGGCTTGCAGCCCTCCTGCTTGGCCATCGCGGCACCGAGATCGCCACGCTGCAGCTTGGCCTGCGCCTGGGTGGAGAGCGCGCCCAGCTGCTGCAGCTGGTCGGAGACGCTGCGCAGCCCGTCCGCGAACTTCGCCTGGTCGTCGTTGGACAGCGCGTCCAGCTTCTTCTGGACGTCCAGGTAGCCGTCGGCCGCCTTGTTGAGCTCGGCGACGGTGTCCTTCTGGAGGGTCCCGCCGTCGTCGACCTTGGGCGCACCGGCGGAGTTGATGGCCGCGGCGATGTCCTGGTTGGTCTTGGCCAGCCGCCCGATGTCGGCGGAGAGCCGCTTCTGCAGGTCGCCCGGAGTCTCACCGGTCTTCACCTGGCCGGTGTCCGACAGGGCGGTCTGTGCCTGGGCGATCGGGTCCTTGGCCGCGCCGCAGACGTTCGCCGCCCAGGACTCCAGCTGCTTGCTGTTGTCGTCGCCGCAGCCGACGGCGCCGAACGCCAGCAGCACGCCGAGCGCGGGTACGGCCAGCAGTCGCTTGTTCACCGGGAGAAGCCCTTTCGGTCGGTCGTCGAACTGCGAACCTACACGGCTCCCGCCCGGCCCCCGGTTCCCGCCCGCCCCGGCCCGATCGGCCTCCCCCGGCCCCGGCCGCTCCGGACTCAGGCCCGCTCGACCCTGATCGGGTCTCCCGGGCGGACGGTCCGCAGCACTCCGGGGTCTCCGTCCAGGGCACCGAGGATGTTGCAGGGGCTGGCCAGCCGGCACTCCCCGTCCCGCGAGATCGGCGTCGGCCCGAACGGCAGCGCGAGGCTGTCTCCGTCCGTCCAGAACGCCACCGTGCCCGGCTCGACGACCTGCCGGGCACCGTCCTCCCTGGGCACGCTCACCGGCGTCCCGAAGTACACCTCCTCGCCCCAGGTGGCGGCCGACGAACTGATCGGCAGCGCGCCCCAGAGCACCTCGGCGGTGGGGGTGGCCTCAAGCGTGGCGAGCGCCTGACCGGCAGGCCACAGGATGCGAATCCGCATGGGTTCCCTCTTCTACGACAGGCCCGATCACCGATCGGACCCGGTCGTGCCGAGAGCAGGGAACCGCTGAATTCAACAACTTGTCAATGCTTTCCCGCCAGGTGGACCCTCGGACGGACGCCGGAGCGGCCACGGCACGCCGGACGGTGGCGGTGGCGGCGGCCCGAAGCGAAACGCCACCGGGTGCGCGCGGCGGTGACGGGCGAGCGGCCGCGAGGACCGCAGCCGGAACCCCGGAGCCGAAGCACAGGGTCCTGCGTCGGCCGAGGACGAAGGGTCGGTCCGCGCGTCAGAGCGCCATCGCGTCGACCGAGACCGGCCAGCTCATCCGGATCAGGCCACCGCTAGCGCCGCTGGTGACCTCCAGCTCCTCGACCAGCCCGGTGATCACGGCGAGGCCCAGGGTGTCCTCGTCCGGATCGCCCTCGGCAGCGCCCGGGGTCGGAACGGTGGCGGGACCCGCCTCGTCCTCGACCTCGATGAGGAAACGCTTCTCCTGGTCCGTGAGCGCGACCCGGACCGCGCCGGTGATGCCACCGCGCTGGTGCAGGCCGACGGCACGGGAGCACGCCTCACCCACGGCGAGCCGGACTTCGTCGAGCACCGACTCGTCGACCCCGGCTCGTCTTGCCACAGCCGCGGCCACCAGCCGGGCCGTACGGACATGCTCGGGAAGCGCGCTGAATCGAAGTTCGACGGTTGCCATCTCTCCCCCTCGGGGTGTCCGACCGGGGCCGGGCATGCGGGCCCCTACGGGCCGGTCAGAGCCGGCCCCGGGGCGGCCGGGACGGCCGGGGCCACGAGGGCCCCGGCACGACCGGACGCGTGGAACGGGCGGGCCGGCACAGGGCCGGCCCGGCCGGGTCAGTCGGTCGAGTTGACCGCGTCGTCCACCGAGGTGTGGATCGGGAAGACCTTGGTCAGGCCGGTGATGCGGAAGATCTTCAGAATTCGCTCCTGGTTGCACACCAGGCGCAGCGAGCCCTCATGGGCCCGCACTCGCTTCAGACCGCCCACCAGCACGCCCAGACCGGTCGAGTCGAGGAAGTCCACGCCCTCCATGTCGACGACGAGGTGGTAGTTGCCGTCGTTGACGAGCTCGACCAGCTGCTCGCGCAGCTTCGGGGCGGTGTACACATCGATCTCGCCGCCAACCTCGACGACCGTGCGATCGCCGACTGTACGGGTCGACAGGGACAGGTCCACGGAACCTCCAGCACCTTGCCTTGCTACGTCATTGCGATCTTCGGCCGGACGGCCGCCACCGCATGGTCGCGAGCCCCGGGCGCGCCCAGCCACGCGTGGCGAGCCTCAGCGCTGCGACCCCCGGCCGTACGGCCGTCACGGCCACATTCAACCACCTGCGACCATGACCGCACGATGGCTTACGACGATTCTCCGTCACGTCGGTGACACACTGGGTCCTCATGCCGCCCCGTCACAGCCTGCCCGAGGCACTGCTCACGACCCTGTCCACCACCCGGGGGCGGTCGGACCGGCTCACCCATACGGAGCACCTTCCCGCCCGACCAGCCCGTTATTCACCCTGGCCCGACTCGATCCGGTCCGAGATCGTCGACTCCGCCCGGGCGCTGGGTGTGGAACGTCCCTGGGCCCATCAGGCAGAAGCGATGAACCTGGCCAAAAGCGGCCATACTGTGGTGATCGCCACAGGGACCGCTTCGGGCAAGTCGCTCGGTTATCTGGCGCCGGTGCTCAGCGACCTGCTGGACGGCACCGAGGCCCGCAACGGCCGCGGCGCCACCGCGCTGTACCTGGCCCCGACGAAGGCGCTCGCCGCGGACCAGCGGCGGCGGGCCGCCGAACTCGCCCCGCCCAGGGTCCGGCCCGCCCTCTACGACGGCGACACCCCGCCCGAAGAACGCGAGTGGGTCCGCCAGTACGCCTCGTACGTGCTCACCAACCCCGACATGCTGCACCGCGGCATCCTGCCCGCCCACGCGCGCTGGTCCTCCTTCCTCAAGACGCTGCGCTACGTGGTGGTCGACGAGTGCCACAGCTACCGGGGCGTGTTCGGTTCGCACGTCGCCCAGGTGCTGCGACGGCTGCGCCGGATCTGTGCCCGGTACGGCTCCTCACCCACCTTCCTGCTGGCCTCGGCCACCACCGCCGACCCGGCCGCCACCGCCCGCCTGCTCACCGGGCTGCCCGCCGAGGCCGTCACCGAGGACGCCTCTCCGCGCGGTCCGATGGTCTTCGGGCTCTGGGAGCCGCCGCTCACCGAGAACGTCGGCGAGCACGGGGCACCCGTTCGCAGGACGGCCACCGCCGAGGCCGCCCACCTGCTGACCGACCTCGTCGAGCGGCAGATCCGCACCGTCGTCTTCGTCCGCTCCCGCCGCGCCGCCGAACTCGTCGCGCTGCAGACCCAGGACCAGCTCGGCCGGCCGCTCGCCGACCGGGTCGCCGCCTACCGCGGCGGCTACCTCGCCGACGAGCGCCGGGCACTGGAACGCGATCTGCACACCGGCCGGCTGCTCGGCGTCGCCTCCACCTCCGCTCTCGAACTCGGCGTCGACATCTCCGGTCTGGACGCCGTCCTGATGGCCGGATACCCCGGCACCCGTGCCTCGCTCTGGCAGCAGGCAGGGCGGGCCGGGCGGGAGGCCCAGGGCGCGCTGGCCGTCCTGATCGCCCGCGACGACCCGCTGGACACCTACCTGGTGCACCACCCGGAGGCGCTGTTCGCCACGCCCGTGGAAGCCACCGTGCTCGACCCCGACAATCCGCACGTCCTCGCCCCGCACCTGTGCGCGGCGGCCGCCGAGCTCCCGCTAACGGACACCGACCTGGAGCTGTTCGGCCCCTCGACCGGCCCGTTGCTGCCCGTCCTGGAGCAGCGCGGACTGCTCCGCCGGCGCGGTGGCGGGTGGTACTGGACCCGCCGCGAACGGGCGGCCGACGCCGTCGACCTGCGCGGCAGCGGTGGCAACCCGGTGCAGATCGTCGAGGCCCCGACCGGCCGCCTGCTCGGCACGGTGGACGCCTCCGCCGCCCACACCACCGTCCACACCGGGGCCGTCCACATCCACCAGGGGCGCAGCTACCTCGTCCGGGACTTCGACCTGGACAGCTCGGTCGCCCTGGTCGAACCGGCCGACCCGCCCTACACCACGGCCGCCCGCGACATCACCTCCATCTCGGTGCTCTCCACCGACACCTCCGTCGCCTGGGGCGAGGGCCGGCTCAGCTTCGGTTCGGTGGAGGTGGTCAACCAGGTGGTCGGCTACCTCCGCAAACGGATCTCCACCGGGGAGATCATGGGCGAGACCAAGCTCGACCTGCCGCCCCGCACCCTGCGGACCCGCGCCGTCTGGTGGTCCGTCACCGAGGACCAGCTGCTCGACGCGGACATCCCGCCCGACCAGCTCCCCGGGGCCGCCCACGCCGCCGAGCACGCCTCCATCGGCCTGCTGCCGCTCTTCGCCACCTGCGACCGCTGGGACATCGGCGGCGTCTCGGTACCGCTGCACCCCGACACCCAGCTGCCCACCGTGTTCGTCTACGACGGCCACGCGGGCGGGGCCGGCTTCGCCGAGCGCGGCTTCCAGCGCGCCGCCCAGTGGCTGACCGCCACCCGGGAGGCGATCGCCGCCTGCGAGTGCGAGCGCGGCTGCCCGTCCTGCGTGCAGTCGCCCAAGTGCGGCAACGGCAACGAGCCGCTGGACAAGGCGGCTGCCGTCCGACTGCTCGATGTCCTGCTGTCCGGCGCGCCCGCGGTCGACGGGGACCAGGACGGGGGCCGGGACTGGGGCCGAGACAGGACCCGGGATCAAGCCCAGGGCCGGTCCCGGGGCGGGGCCGGGGGCGAAGCACGGGGCGGGGCGGCAGAGCCCCCCAGCGGGGACTCATGACCCGCCCGCCGTCGCACTGACGTCCTCGTCCGTCACGGTGGCCGCGGCGCGGACCGGACCTGCTCGGGAACGCGCCCGGGCCGGTCCGATCGGCAGGTCCACCGGCACTCCGCCGATCCGGACCTCCGCCACCACCTCGACGGCGTCCGCCTCCCGGTCCACCGTGCAGGCCACCAGGGTGGCCGCCTGCGCCTGCGCGATCCCGGCCGCCCGCCCGCACCCGCCGTCCGGGTCCAACAACAGCCGGTCGGCCGCCGCGAGGGCCGCCAGGTCGGCGGCGGACTCGGCCCGGTGGCGGGCACCCACCACCGCGCCGACCGAGAGGGTCGCGGCGAACGTCGCACAGCCGAGCACCGCGAACGCGATCAGCCAGACCGTCGCGGAGCCGCCGTCGGGCGGACGCCCCACCGCCGTGCGGGTGGCCCGGGCCCGGGCCACCCGGCCCATCACGGCCACGACCGGGCTCAGGACGGCCATGGGCCCGCACCTCCTCCGGTGCCCGCCAGGGTGTCCTCGCGCGCCGCCACGGCAGCCGCGCCGAGCCGTACGGAGAGCAGGCCGGCGAGCCTGCCCGGGGCCGCCGACGGCGCGTCCACCGTGACCCGAACCGTGTCGGCCTCGACGGCCACCCGAACGGCCGCCCCGGGCGGGGCTGCCGCGCGGGCGATCTCGGCGGCGTCCGCCTCCCCGCGCGCGGCCGCCCGGGCACCCACCCGCGCCGCGTCGACGCATCGGATCTGCGCAGCCGCCGCCAGCACACCCCAGATCAGCATCACGGCGAGCAGGACGAGTGCCGGCAACGCCACCGCCGTCTCCGCCGTGACGAAGCCCGCGTCACGACGGCGGGTTCGTGCCGACCGAGCGGACCCGCCCGATCGCCCGGTGGACGGCCCGTCACGTCGCATGGAGCGCCCGGTCCAGGAGTTCGGTCAGCGCACCGAGGATGGCCGGGCTGGTCACCACCTTGTAGAGCCCGGCGGCCAGCGCACACGCCCCGAGCGTGCCCACGGCGTATTCGGCGGTGGTCATTCCGGCATCCGACCTGCTCCTGGCACGGGCCGCCCGACGGATCCGGACCGCCGCCCAGCGGCCCCGACGGCGACACACACCGACCAGGTGCCGGCACGGACGCCCGGCGCCGACGGACCTACGCGTGATCACTGCAGTCATGTCTCTCTCCTTGGGTTTCCTGCCGCCTGAGACCGACCGGCGGCCCCACCTGCGACTTCTCGCACGGCGGCTGCTTCGTCTTGCGACTTCTCGTACTTCGGACTGTTCTTGACGCTGCTTCAGATCGAACGGGCGAAGCCGGCGGTGAGCCCCATGACCACCGGAACCACGCTGATCAGCACGAACGCGGGGAGGAAGCAGAGCCCGAGCGGTGCTGTGGCGAGCACCCCGGCACGACGGACCCGGGTGTGCGCCGCGCGCACGGCCGCGCTCCGACAGGCCTGCGCCAACCCGATCAGCTGTCCCGTCGCCGGCGCTCCGCTGAGACTCGTCCGGACCAGGCAGCGTGCCAGTGGCGCCAGAGCCGGATGCTCCTCACCCAGCCGGTTCCAGCAGAGCTCCGGCGGTGCCCCCAGGGCCAGTTCGGCCGCGATGGTCACCAGCCGAGGACCCATCGGGGCGCCGACGCTCCGGCCGACCGCCGCCACCGCCGTGGCGGGAGAGGCGGCCGACCCGAGGCAGGCCGCGAGCAGCTCTGCCGTGAAGGGGAGTTGCCGGGCGAGCTGCTCCTCCTCCCACGCGAACCGTCGCTCCACCGGGGACCGTGCCCCGGACAGCCGTCGGTACAGACCCACGGCCAACAGGGCGCCCGCCACCACCCCGGCCCCGCCGCCGAGCACCGCTGCCGCCCCGGCCCCGGCGCAGGCCGCCACCACCGCCCGCCGCAGGTGCCCCGCCGAGGCCGCACCCGGTGCGGCGGAGCCGGCTTTCCGCAGGGCCCACCCCCGCCGGCCGAGCGGCCGCCTGTCCAGCCGCCCGCCCGGCCCCTCGGCCCGCGCCGTGCCCGGCGACTCACCCTGCGCGGCCCGGATCTGCCATCGGGCCCGAGCGAGGGGACCGGCTCGGCAGCGGGCCCGGGAGCGAGCCCCGGACCGGCCGCCGAAGCCGAGCAGGGCGACCGCCCTCCGACGCCCGGCCTGCCCGTCCGCCCATCGGTACAGAAACAGCGCTCCTGCCCCCAGACCCGCTACGAGGGCGACCCGCTCGGCGCCGGTCGTCACGCCGACGCCGTCTCGGCCCGGAACGAACCGCTGGGCCGTCCGGGCCGGGCCCGCGTGCGGGAGATCCCGCACCGCCACCCGCCGCCATCGAGCCGGTCACCGGAGCCGGAGCCGGGCTTGCCCCCGGCCACGCTCGCACCTCGGCCCCCGACCACGGCCTCGGCAGCCGCCCGCCCGCCGCCCAGAGGGTCCTCCAGGGCGCCCTGTGAGGCCGCCCGGACGATCCGGGCCGTCCACACCACACCCAGCCCCTCCAAAGCCGCTCCGCCCACCAGGCAGGCGAGCCCGGCCGGCGTGTGCAGCAGAACGGTCACCGGCCGGGCCCCGAGCGACGCACCGAGCAGCAACCCGGCGACGGGCAGCGCCGCCAGAACGGCGACCGTCGTTCGCGGCGCGGCCAACTCGGCGTCGATCTCCTCCGCCAGCGCGCGCTCGGCGCGCAGGGCCTCGGCGACCCCGTCCAGTCCGGCGGCCAGCCCCGCGCCCCCGTCGGACGTGACCCGCCAGCAGGCGGCGATCGCAGTCGCCCCACGTCCGCCCGGCAACTCCGCGAGCAGTTGGAAGGCCCCGGGCACGTCTCCGCCGTACCGACCGGCCGCGAGCCGGGCCACCGGCTCCAGACCGATCCGGCGCAGGGCCTCGCCGTCTTCGGCGAGACGCGTGGTCACCATGTGCAGCGCCTGCTCCGGCGTGGCCCCGCTCCGCAGCTCCCCCGCCAGAGCCGCGCAGAGGTCCACCACCGCGGTGGCCCGCTGCCGAGCCTCCGCCTCCACCGCGCGGCGCAGCCGCCAGCGCCGCAACGGGAGGAAGGCCAGCACGGCGGCCAGCACCGGGACTGGCGAGGCCGTCGCCTGCGCGACTCCCAACCCGCCGGGCAGGAGCAGCAGTTCCGGTGTCAGCCACCCCGGCCAACGGACCGGCGTGGCCGGGCCGCCTCCGGCTGCCCTCGGCCAGGGCCACAGGGGCGTCGGCGTACCACCGCTCCCTCCTCCTCCCCCACCGCTGCCACCGGCGAGCAGGAGCCTGGACCGCCTGCCACCCGTCGCCTGCCGCTGCAGAGCCCACCACCCCGCCAATGCCACCACACAGAGCATCGCCACCCAGCACAACTGGAACTGACTTCTCGTCATGTCATTCACCCCTCTCCTCGCTCACCCTTGCCACGCCACAGCCCCAGCAGCGCCACAGCGCCCGTCACGCACCCGCAGATCAGCAGGCCGAACGCCACCTCGGCCGCGCCCGCGATCACGGCGGGCCTTCCGGGAGCACCGCCCCCACGGCCACCCCGCGGGTCGCGAGCAGCCGGAGAAGGCGATCCCGGCCGACCCCGGGCACGGTGGCGCCGGCCGCCGTGAATGCCACCGCCGGGGTGGTGACGGCCAGCCCGTCGCGGTCGCCGGACAGCATGTGGATCTCGGCGACCCGGCGCCGCCCGGAGGCCGGCTCCCGCACCAGGTGCACCACCACGTCCAGTGCGGCCCGGAGTTGGCTGTGCAGTGCCGCCCGGTCCAGCCCCGCGAGCGATCCGAGCGCCTCCAACCTGACCGGCACGTCCGCCGCCGCGTTCGCGTGCACGGTGCCGCAGCCGCCCTCGTGGCCGGTGTTCAACGCGGCCAGCAAGTCCGACACTTCGGCTCCGCGGACTTCTCCCACCACCAGGCGGTCGGGCCGCATCCGCAGCGCCTGGCGGACGAGGTCCCGCAGAGTCAGCTCACCGAGCCCCTCCTGGTTGGGCGGCCGGCTCTGCAGCCGGACCACATGGGGATGGGCGGGTTCCAGTTCGGCGGAGTCCTCGACCACGATGATGCGCTCGCCGGCCCCGGCCAGCCCGAGCAGGGCTGCCAGCAGGGTGGTCTTGCCCGTCCCCGTGCCACCGCTGATCAGCAGGGAGAGCCGGGCCCGCAGGATGCCGGCCAGCAGCTCGGCACCGGCTGCGGGCAGCGCACCGCCGGCCACCAACTCGTCGAGCGTGAAGGGGCGGGGCCGGCAGACCCGCAGCGAGATGTGGGTGCACCCGGTCGCGATCGGCGGCAGTACCGCGTGCAGCCGGGTGCCGTCCGGAAGCCGCGCGTCCACCCAGGGCCGCGCGTCGTCGAGTCTGCGCCCCGCCGCCGTGGCGAGCCGGTGGGCCAGCCGGCGGACCGCCTCGGCATCGGCGAAGCGAACGCCGGCGGCCCTGCGCAGACCGCCGCCCCGGTCGACCCACACCTCGTCCGGCCCGTTGACGAGGACGTCCGTGACATCGGGCGCCGACAGCAGCCGGTCCAGCGGGCCCGCACCCACCAGCTCGGCGCGCAACGAGCGCACGGTGTCGAGGACTTCGTCGCCGCCGAGCGGCGGGCGGGTGGCCCGCAACACCGCCGCGACGGATCCGGCCGTCGGCGCGGCGCCCGACTCGGCCAGCCTGAGCCGTACGGCGTCGACCAGCGCCGCCGTCCGCTCCTCCCGGGCCGTTCGCCCGTAGGGGGGCGGCTCCGGCCCCGGGCCCTGCCCCGACGGCCCCGCGGCCGCCACAACACTGCGGAGCGGCCGGCGCTCCCGCACACCGGGGCTGCGCCCGGTGGCGATCGCCCTTCCCGCACCTCGAAGGCGAACCATCAGTACACACCTCCTCCGACCGCCGGAACCGGCGGCAGCACCTCGTCCAGGAAGGCCTCGCAGAAGCGCGCCAGCGGTCCGTCCGTACGGATCCCGGGCGGCACGCCCTGCTCGACGTCGGCGGCCAGCCCGGGCTCCGGCTCCAACTCCCCCGCGAGCTGGAGCCGCAGCCCCCGCGCGATCCGGTGGGCCGGGAGCCCGAAGGGCCGCAGCGGGCGCACCACGGCCCGTACGTCGTCGAGTCGCATCCGCACGGACGCCGCGATCCGGTCGGCGGCCGCAACGGCGCGCAGTTCGGCCGGCACCACCAGGAGCGCCGTGTCGGACTGCTCCAGTGCCTGCCCGGCGGCCGGGTCGAGCCGGCGCGGCACGTCGACCACGACCAGCCCGCCCCGGCGCCGGGCGGCGGCCAGCACGCTGCGCATGGCCTCGGGGGGCACGGCGAGCGTGTCGCCGCGGTCCCAGGACAGGCAGGAGAGCGAGCTCAGCCGTTTGAGCACCGGCAGTGCCTTGGCCAGCTCGGCGCCACTGACCCGGCCCCGCGACCCGGCCAGGTCGGGCCAGCGCAGACCGCCGGCCGTCTCGCCGCCGAGCAGGATGTCGAGCCCGCCGCCCAGCGGATCGCCGTCGACGAGTATGGTCCGCCGGCCCGTGCGCGCGGCCGTGACCGCCAGCGCACAGGCCAGGGTGGACGCGCCGGCGCCGCCCCGGCCGCCGAGCACCGCGACGGTGAGCGCCGGTGTGCCGATGCCCTCGGTGGCGTCGGCGATCCGGTCGAGCAGCCAGGCTTCGGCATCCGGCAGGAACAGCACGTGCTCGGCGCCGAGTTGAACGGCTCTCACCCAGATTCCGGGGTCGTCCAGGTCCAGCCCGAGCAGCAGCACCCCGGTCCGGCGGGGAAGCCCGGCGCATCGCTCGGCCTGGTCGTCCCCGACCAGCACGAGCGGCGAACCCTCCCAGAGCCCGCGCGTCGGCGGGGCTCCCCGGATCAGCTGTGGTTCGGTGCCGGCGGCGGCGCAGAGCCGCAGCATGTGCTCGGCCAGGCCTTCGTCCTCGGTGACGACGAGCGGGCCGGCGGCCTCCGGGCCGTGCGCGGCTGCGTGATCGGTGAGTGGTGTCGACATGACGGTCTCCCCTGTGCGGCGCCCTGCCGCGTTGAGCGGTACGGGCGCACATCCGGACGGACGCGGCGGGCGATCGCCCGGCCGATCCCGTAGGGCTCGCCCGGCAACCGCTGCCGTCCATCACGGTGGGGGGTGATCCGGATTCCGTCAGCCCGGTTCCGATTCCCTGTGGATAACTCGGGGCTGTGGATAAGTACGTTCACTCGGACAGGGGGCTATTGAGCAAAGAATTGACGAATCGGCCTCACCGAGAAGAACCGGCAGATCACAGAGAGCCGGAACGGCCGGCATCCGTCGGAGCCTCCCGAACACGCTCCGGGGCTTCTTCACGTCCTCTTCGAAGCGCCTCGGGAACGTCTTCGGAGTCGGGACGGGGCATCGGCAACTCTGAGCAACCGGCGACGGAGAGTAACGAAAGCGGGTCGGTGCATCCTCGACCCGACACCCCCTGTAGATCACCACCGGGCCGACCGCAGAGCCGTCCGCAAGAGCCGTTCAAGCCCTGAAAATGGCCCCGGACGTGCGACGACCCCCGCCGGGGGGGAGAGCGGGGGTCGTCTATCCACAGCCCGACTCGGGGGGGAGGAGCCGGACCGGGTTAGCACGGTCGCGAACGATCCGTGACTTCCATGGTGTACCCGAGCGGCCAGAAACACAAACCCGCGCGCCCATGAGTACGCCGAATGGCGGGCCGTTTTGCGGTGCCCTCTATCCTCGGTTCCCGTGGACACCACCGAGAACGCCGACGAGTACGCCGACGAGTCCCCGGACTCCACCGCCGAGACCGCCGACACCGTAGAGACCGCCGGGACCGCAGGGGCGGCCGAGGCCGCCGAGAACATCGAGCGCCCGGCGACCACCGAGCAGGCCGGGAGCGCCGGGGCGGCCCCGAACACCGCGGCCGCCGGGCAGAGCGGGCCTGCCGCGACCGTGGAGCCCGACGGGCCCGCCCCGGCCGACCTCCCGACGGCTCGCCCGCGCCCGGCCGGCCCCAGGACGGCCGCCTTCTTCGACCTCGACAAGACCATCATCGCCAAGTCGAGCGCCCTGGCCTTCAGCCGGCCCTTCTACCAGGGCGGCCTGATCAACCGTCGGGCCGTCCTGCGCAGCGCGTACGCCCAGTTCGTCTTCCTGGTCGGCGGCGCGGACCACGACCAGATGGAGAAGATGCGCGAGTACCTCTCCGCGCTCACCCGGGGCTGGAACGTCCAGCAGGTCCGCGAAATCGTCGCCGAGACCCTGCACAACCTGATCGATCCGATCATCTACGACGAGGCCGCCTCACTGATCGAGCAGCACCACGCCGCCGGCCGCGACGTGGTCATCGTCAGCAGCTCCGGCTCCGAGGTGGTCGAGCCGATCGGCGCCCTGCTCGGCGCGGACCACGTGATCGCCACCCGGCTGAAGATCGAGGACGGCCGCTACACCGGCGAGATCGAGTACTACGCCTACGCCGAGAACAAGGCCGCCGCCATCCGGGAGTTGGCCGAGGTCGAGGGCTACGACCTCGCCCAGTGCTACGCGTACAGCGACTCCTCGACCGACCTGCCGCTGCTGGAGGCGGTGGGCCATCCGTCCGCCGTCAATCCGGACCGTGCGCTGCGCAAGGAGGCGGTGGCCCGCGAGTGGCCGGTGCTGGTCTTCGACCGCCCGGTGGAACTGCGGCGGCGGCTCCCGGAATTCTCCGCGCCGAGCGGCTCGGTGCTGACGGCCGTGGCGATCGGCGCGGCCGTGCTGACCGCCGGCGTGATCTGGTACGCGGCGCGGCGACGCCGACCGGCGGCCTGAGGGCGCGCGCGGCGGCGGCCGGTGCACCGGGCGGGCGGGGCGCCCAGCCCGTACGCCCAGCGGCCACTGCGTGCGCCCCGCCCCAGAGGGTGGCGTACCAGCTCGTTTGGGACAAAACGGGCAAAAGCCGAAGACTTCTCGTTTCGGGTTCCCCTTTCCCCCGAAACGCGATACAAATGAAGCACGGCCCGCGAGACCCGGTCAGGACCGAAGAGGTCAAACCGACAACGCAGTTCAGGCCCCACGGACCGCACGTACAGATAGTCGAGCACCCACATGCAGCCGACCCGCTGTCGGGCCGCCGCACCAGACGAACGGGCAGGATCCCCGTCTGATGGGCACTTCCGGTGCATGCATGGTCACCCGGCACCTGTACCAGCGGCGGCATCCGGCAGGATCGGGTGCCGCCGCATCTCTCTGCCCCGGGCCGCGCGGTCCGGTCAGACCATGCCGCGCTGCATCGCCTCGCAGACCGCCGTACTCTCCCGCACGCCGAGCCGCAACGCCCGCCCGCAGTGGGCGATCCAGGCCGCCAGACCTTCCGGCGTGCCGGCCAGATAGCCGGCCAGCGCACGCCGGTAGGCGTCCGTACCGAGCTCGGCGAAGCCGACCTCGGCCGGGCAGATCGACTTCGGGTCGAGCCCCTCGGCGATCAGCACGATCCGCTGCGCGGCCCGCGCGATCACACCGTTGTGCGAGCCGAACGGACGCAGCGCCAACAGCTCCCCGTGCACCACCGAGGCCACCACCAGGGCCGGCGTTCCGACGCCCTGCCCCTCGGCGCGCGCGATCAGCAGCCGGGAGAGCTGGTCGAGCCGGGCGGCGACCTCCTCCGCCCCGGGGGCCGGCGGCAGCTCGACCGCCGGTCCGGCCGGAGCGGCCTCCACCTCGACGCTCTCCACCGGCTCGAGCTCCAGCGGGAACAGGGCTTCCACGCCCTCTCCGGCCTGCCGCGGCCGCCCCGCCGCGAGGTCGGCGTCGCCGACCGCCAGCAGATGCAGCCGGGCCAGCACCTGGAGCGGGGAGTGCCGCCAGATGCTCAGCAGCTGACCCGCTTCGGCCGCGATCCGCAGGGCCGCGCCGACCGTACGGGACTCGGGGTCGGCGCTGAAGTCGGTACGGCGCCGGACCTCCTCCAGCGGCCAGTCCGCCCCGGCCAGTGCCGCCGAGGCGCGGGCACCGCGCAGCGCGGACTCGGAGGTGACCTCGTCCGCTCGGCGGCGCATCACCCGGTGGCCGTAGAGGCGGTCGACGGCCTTGCGCACCTCGGCCACCGCGTCGGGCACCCCGGGGAGCTGGGCCAGCGGGGCGAGGGGATCTGTTCCAGTGCTCACCTACCCGAGAGTAATGAACGAGGCGCCCCTCCCGGAACAGCAACCCCGCATCACCCGTTAGAGGCAATCCTCACTTCCCTTCGACGGTGAACCCGAAACCGCGGATAGCATGGCCACTATCGGAGACGATAACGATTTCCAACTCCGGAGATCGTCGGCCTCGGCGCAGCGCGCAAGCGACCTGGAAGGGCGCTGCGGAAGCGGCCCGGAAGAGGCCCGAGCAGGCGGCCCCGAGGTCGGGCCCCAGAGCGAGAGCGGGAGTCCCAGGTGAAGATCGCCTTCGTCGGCAAGGGCGGCAGCGGCAAGACCACGCTGTCCTCACTGTTCATCCGCCATCTGGCCGCCGCGGGCCGGCCGGTCATCGCCGTCGATGCCGACATCAACCAGCACCTCGGCCCCGCGCTGGGCCTGACGGACGCTCAGGCCGAGGAGCTGCCGTCCCTCGGCGCCCACCTGCCCGAGATCAAGGAGTACCTGCGCGGGGACAACCCGCTGATCCGGTCCGCCGAGGAGATGATCAAGACCACGCCGCCCGGCCGGGGTTCGCGCCTGCTGCGGATCGTCGAGGAGAACCCGGTGTACGCGGCCTGCGCCCGCCCGATCGCGCTCGACGAAGGGTCGGTGCGACTGCTGGCGACCGGCGCCTTCACCGAGGAGGACCTCGGGGTGGCCTGCTACCACTCCAAGGTCGGCGCGGTCGAGCTGCTGCTCAACCACCTGGTCGACGGCCGGGACGAGTACGTGGTCACCGACATGACGGCGGGCTCCGACTCCTTCGCGTCCGGGCTGTTCACCCGCTTCGACCTGACCTTCCTGGTGGCCGAGCCGACCCGCAAGGGCGTCTCGGTGTACCGCCAGTACAAGGACTACGCCCGCGACTTCGGCGTCCGGCTCCGCGTGGTCGGCAACAAGGTGCAGAGCTCCGACGATCTGGAGTTCCTCCGCGCCGAGGTCGGGGACGACCTGCTGACCACCTTCGGGCAGTCCGACTGGGTGCGCCGGCTGGAGCGGGGCGCCGAACCGCCGCTTCGGACCCTGGAGCCCGGCAACCGGGCGGTACTGGAGCAACTGCGCGCCGAGGCGGACACCGCCCACGGCCGGCGGGACGCCCTCCGCTACACCGAGCAGGCCGTCCTCTTCCACCTCCGCAATGCGGAGAGCTGGGCCAACGCGAAGGTCGGCATCGACCTCGCCACCCAGGTGGACCGCGACTTCGTGCTGGGCGCAGAGCAGCCCGCCCCGGCAGGCGCCCACGCCTGACGGCCGCCACCCCGGCTCCGCCGCCCCCGGGCCGCCGCCCCCGGGCCGCCACCGCCGCCCCACGCCGCAGACGGGCCGCGGCCTCCCCAGACCGGGGGAGGCCGCGGCCCGTTGCGCACGTCCGGCCCCGATCCGGACGCCACCAGCAGATTTCCATCGGTTCGAACACCACCCAATGGGGTGAATCCAGGGCATTGGCCCTGGCCCCCGGGATGACGCTGTGCAAAGCTTTCATTACCCTCGGTTTACCGAGTCTTGATGGTCCTCTCTGCGGCCTGGTTCTCCACGCCTCTTCGAGGCCCCCTGATGGTCCACGGCCCGGCCGGTGACACCCGCAATCCCCGCCGCGCCCAACGCCATCCCGCCACACCGTCGCAACCCACGACAGCCGATCCGAGTCCCCGAGCCCCCACAACCGGACTCACCACCGGACCTGACTGCGTTCGTTCCCCGGAAAGACGGGAAGACAATGACCCTCGACATCTCCAGTGCACCCATCGCCTCCGACACCAACGATCACGCCCCGCCCGGCCCGCACTCCCGCAGCCGGTGGGTGCAGGACTTCTCCGCCTCCCTGGTGGTCTTCCTGATCGCGGTGCCGTTCTCCCTCGGCATCGCGATGGCCACCGGCGCCCCACTCACCGCCGGCCTCGCCGCGGCGGCCGTCGGCGGCATCGTCGTCGGGTTCCTCGGCGGCACTCCCCTCCAGGTCAGCGGCCCCTCCGCCGCACTGACCGTGATCACCGCCGGGCTGATCACCCAGTACGGCTGGCAGGCCACCTGCGCCATCACACTCGCCGCCGGACTGCTCCAACTCCTCCTCGGCGTACGCCGGGTGGCCCGCACCGCGCTCGCCGTCTCGCCCGCCATCGTGCACGGCATGCTGGCCGGCGTCGGCCTCACCATCGCCATCGCGCAGCTGCACGTCGTCCTCGGCGGCTCGGCGCAGAGTTCGGCGCTGGCCAACATCCTCGCGCTGCCGAGCCAGTTGGCGGGACCGCACCCGTCCGCACTGGTCGTCGGCACCGTCACCGCCGCCGTCCTGCTCGCCTGGCCCAGGCTCTCCCGACTCCCCGGCCGGGCCGGAGCGTTCGGCGCCCGGCTGGCCAAGGTGCCGGGTCCGCTGGCCGCCGTGGGCGCCGCCACGGCGCTCTCCATGACCCTCGGGCTGCAGCTCGCCCGGGTCGAACTGCCCGCCTGGCAGCCGCACGACCTCGTCCCCGACCTGCCGCACGGGCCGTTCGCCGCGGTCCTGGCCGCCGTGCTGACCGTCACCGCCGTGGCGAGCGTCGAGTCACTGCTCTCCGCCGTCGCGGTCGACCGGATGTCGCACCGCACCGGGGACCTCGACCGCGAGCTGCGGGGTCAGGGCCTCGCCAACATGATCAGCGGCCTGCTCGGCGGGCTGCCGATCGCCGGCGGCGCGGTCCGCAGCACCGCCAACGTCCGGGCCGGCGCACAGAGCAGGTGGTCCTCGATCCTGCACGGTGTCTGGGTGCTCGCGGCCGCACTGGCGCTCACCGGCGGGCTCCGCCGGATCCCGCTCGCCGCGCTGGCCGCCCTGGTCCTGGTCGTCGGCCTGCAGATGGTCAGCTTCGCGCACATCCGCAAGGTGCACCGGCACCGCGAGTTCCCGGTCTACCTCGCCACCGTGCTCGGCGTGGTGCTGCTCGGCGTCCTGCTCGGGGTGGCGCTGGGCGCCGCGACGGCCGTCCTGCTCGCGCTCTACCGCCTGACCCGCGCCCACGTGGACGTCCTGGCCGGCCCCGACGGCTCGTTCACGGTGCAGACGCACGGGCCGCTCACCTTCACCGCGGTGCCCCGGCTGAGCCGCGCGCTGGCCGGCATCCCCGCCGCCGCCGATGTGGCGGTCGTCCACGACGGCTCCTTCCTGGACCACGCCGCGTACGAAACGCTGCACAGCTGGCGAACGGGCCGGCAGGCGGCCGGCGGCCGGGTCTCGATGGTGACGCGCCGCCAGGACGACGAGGTCCTCGATCCCGACGGCACCGTCCGGGCGGGCAGCTCCTCCGGCCCGCACCGCTGCCGCGCCTGGACCCCCTGGGTCGGCCACCACTGCATCGATCAGCAGGAGGATCCGCACGGCCGACTGCTGGACGGCGTCCGGGTGTTCCAGCTGCACACCGCCCCGCTGGTGCGGCCCGAGCTCGCCCGGCTCGCCCGGGAGGGGCAGACGCCCTCCCAGCTCTTCCTGACCTGCGCCGACTCGCGCATGGTCACCAGCATGATCACCAACAGCGGACCGGGCGACCTCTTCACCGTCCGCAACGTGGGCAACCTCGTACCGGCGCCGTTCGAGCCGGGCGCGGCCGACGATTCGGTGGCCGCCGCGGTGCAGTACGCCGTCGAAGCGCTGGAGGTGCGCTCCATCACGATCTGCGGGCACTCCGGCTGCGGCGCCATGAAGGCCCTGCTGGACGGTATCCACGAGCGTCCGGGACCGCCGACCCCGCTCACCCGTTGGCTGCGCAACGGCCGCGGCTCGCTCGACCGGCTGCGCCGCGCCCCCGCCGAGTTCACCGGCCGCCCGGTGGCCGATCTGGCGGAGCAGCTCTGCATCACCAATGTGGTCCAGCAGTTGGACCAGTTGCTGGCGAACCCCGCCGTCGAGCGCAGGGTCGCCGAGGGCACCCTGCGGCTGGTGGGGATGTACTTCGACTTCGCCACCGCCCAGGCCTACGTGCTCGACCGGGAGAGCGGCCGGTTCAGTCCGGTCGAGGCCCTGGGCGGCACGGCAGGCCCCGCGCCCTGCGACACGCCCGAGCGAATGAGTGAATTCGAACAGGTCCCCGCCGACGGCGCGGACCTCACCGCGGCCGCCGTCACCGGGAGCGACCCCCGGCTGGCCGCCTGAGAGCCGGGCCCGTGCTCTGCCGGGCGGGCAAGGGCACGGGCCCACTTCACCGCATCGCCGCCGAGACCCTCCTCCCTCGGCCTGCCGTTCGACTCTCGGTCAAAGGTCTACACCAATTACCCGGTGCCTCTTGTCAACCGACCACTTCGCCTGGTGAGCTGTGCGCTGGGACACACGGGACAATCCCCACGCACGGGATTGACCCCGATCATGACTCGATGAGGAGTGCGCGTTGAGCAACGAGAGCCTGGCCAACCTGCTCAAGGAGGAGCGGCGCTTCGCCCCGCCGGCAGAGCTCGCCGCCGCCGCCAACGTCACCGCGGCCGCGTACGCGCAGGCCTCCGAGGACCGCCTGGGCTTCTGGGCCGAGCAGGCCCGCCGCCTCACCTGGGCCGTCGAGCCCACCGAGACGCTCGACTGGTCCAACCCGCCGTTCGCCAAGTGGTTCGCGGACGGCAAGCTCAACGTCGCGTACAACTGCGTCGACCGCCACGTCGAGGCGGGCAACGGCGACCGGGTCGCCATCCACTTCGAGGGCGAGCCCGGTGACAGCCGCTCGATCACCTACGCCCAGCTCAAGGACGAGGTCTCGCAGGCCGCCAACGCGCTGCTGGAGCTCGGTGTCACCAAGGGCGACCGGGTGGCGATCTACCTGCCGATGATCGCCGAGGCGGTCGTCGCGATCCTCGCCTGTGCCCGGATCGGCGCCACCCACTCCGTGGTCTTCGGCGGCTTCTCGGCCGACGCCGTCGCCTCCCGGATCCAGGACGCCCAGGCCAAGCTGGTCATCACCGCCGACGGCGGCTACCGCCGCGGCAAGCCGTCCGCGCTCAAGCCCGCCATCGACGAGGCGCTGACCAAGGCCGACGGCGTCGAGCACGTCCTGGTGATCCGCCGCACCGGCCAGGACGTCTCCTGGACCGAGGGCCGCGACGTCTGGTGGGACGAGATCACCGCCCGCCAGTCCACCGAGCACACCCCCGAGGCGCACGACGCCGAGCACCCGCTCTTCATCCTGTACACCTCGGGCACCACCGGGAAGCCCAAGGGCATCCTGCACACCTCGGGCGGCTACCTCACCCAGGCCGCCTACACCCACCACGCCGTCTTCGACCTCAAGCCGGAGACCGACGTCTACTGGTGCACCGCGGACATCGGCTGGGTCACCGGCCACTCGTACATCGTCTACGGTCCGCTCGCCAACGGCGCCACCCAGGTCATCTACGAGGGCACCCCGGACACCCCGCACCAGGGCCGGTTCTGGGAGATCGTCCAGAAGTACGGCGTGACGATCCTCTACACCGCGCCCACCGCGATCCGCACCTTCATGAAGTGGGGCGACGACATCCCCGCGAAGTTCGACCTCTCCTCGCTGCGCGTCCTGGGCAGCGTCGGCGAGCCGATCAACCCCGAGGCGTGGATCTGGTACCGCGAGCACATCGGCGCCGGCAAGGCCCCGATCGTGGACACCTGGTGGCAGACCGAGACCGGCGCGATGATGATCAGCCCGCTGCCGGGCGTCACCGAGACCAAGCCCGGCTCCGCCCAGCGCGCCCTGCCCGGCATCGCCGCCACCGTCGTCGACGACGAGGCCAACGAGGTCCCGAACGGCTCCGGCGGCTACCTGGTCCTCACCGAGCCGTGGCCGTCCATGCTGCGCACCATCTGGGGCGACGACCAGCGCTACATCGACACCTACTGGTCGCGCTTCCAGGGCCGCTACTTCGCCGGCGACGGTGCCAAGAAGGACGAGGACGGCGACATCTGGCTGCTCGGCCGGGTCGACGACGTCATGCTGGTCTCCGGCCACAACATCTCGACCACCGAGGTGGAGTCGGCCCTGGTCGGTCACCCGTCCGTCGCCGAGTCCGCCGTGGTCGGGGCCACCGACGCCACCACCGGCCAGGCGATCGTCGCCTTCGTCATCCTGCGCGGCAGCGCCACCGACAGCCCCGAGCTGGTCGAGGAGCTGCGCGCGCACGTCGGCCGCACCCTCGGCCCGATCGCCAAGCCGAAGCAGATCAAGGTCGTCGGCGAGCTGCCGAAGACCCGCTCCGGCAAGATCATGCGCCGACTGCTGCGCGACATCGCCGAGGGTCGCGAGGTCGGCGACACCACCACCCTCGCAGACAGCTCGGTGATGAGCCTGATCCAGTCCCAGCTCCCCCCGGCGGGCAGCGAGGGCTGACGCCCCCTCGAACGGCGCAGTGCCCCGGGCGGTCGTGACCGCCCGGGGCACCGTCGTCCGCGCCTGCCGTCCACACCCGTCGTCCGCGCCCGTCGACGCGGCATCAGGCGTGCATCCGGCGGGCATCAGGCGGGCATCAGGCGTGCGTCCGGCTTCCGCGGGGTCAGTCCCCCGGTGCCCGACGTTCGGCGACCAGCGTGCGCAACGTGTCGTACGCGTTCTGGACGAAGCCCCGACTGCGCAGCGGTAGCGTGCCGGCCATCACCGCCAGCCCCACCTGCGCCCGCGGACTGAACCCGACGAACGTGGTGAAGCCCCGGGTGGCTCCGGCGTGGTAGACGACCTCGTCGGCGAACTCCCGGCCCACACCGGTACCCGTGACAGCACCCGTGTCACCACTGGCGCCACCGCGTGTGTCGTCGTCCACCGGGCCGTCCACCGGGCCACCCATCGGGTCGTCCACCGACTCGGCAAGCAGTTCGGCAGCCGACTCGGCCGCCGGCCGGTGCGCTTCCGGAGCTGCCGGGACCGAGCGGTGGTTCCAGCCCAGGCAGATCCGCGTCCCGCCGCGCCGTCGGCCGGCCCGCGGCCGCCGGACCTCGCCCAAGGCCGTCCGCAACGCCGCCGCGTCGGCCCGTTCGGGCAGCGGGACGGCGTCCAGCGCCAGATGCGCCTGAAGATAGCGGAGCATGTCGTCCGCCGTGGAGCGCAGCGCGGAGGCGCCGGGCAGTGCGGGCAGGCGGAAGGACGGGACGCGCCGACCGCGCCGGTACCCGGCGGCGTCCTCACGGCCGGGGCCGCAGGAGGTGTCCACCAGGCCGAGCGGTCCGCAGACCCTGGCCTCCAGCAGGTCGTCGTAGCGCTGTCCGGCCGCGTTGGCCAGCAGCAGGCCGAGCAGACCGCAGCCGAGGTTCGAGTAGCGCACCTGCGCGCCCGGGGTCCCGCGGACCGGGGTGCGGGGCAGGGCTCTGAGCAGGTGGGCCGGGCCGAACGTGGCGTACGGGCTGGTGAACCACCTGGGGGCCATCGCCGGGAGCAGCCCGACCGGCAGCCGGGGCAGCCCCGAGGTGTGGGTGGCCAGGTGGAGCAGGGTGATCGGCCGCTCGTGCGGGTAGCCGGGGGCGGCGTCGGCGGGCAGGTAGCGGTCGATCGGATCGTCGTAGCCGACCTCGCCGCGGGCGGCCATCTCGGCGAGCAGCAGTCCGGTGAAGGTCTTGGTGACGGAGCCGAGCTCGAACCTGGTGTCGGCGCGGACCGGACGCTCGCTGGAGCGGTCGGAGTGGCCGCGACAGGCGACGGTCCGTTCGCCGCCGCGGATCACCACGACGGCGACGCCACCGCCCGGGGCGGCGGCGCGGAACAGCGGGCGGAGCAGGCGGTCCAGTTCCGGGCCGGGCTCGGTGGCCGCATCGGTGGCCGCGTCGGTGGCCGCATCAGCCGCAACGGCGCCGGGAGCGGCTCCGGCGAAGAGGTCGTGCGTCGAGCCGTTCACCGGTCCGCGCTCCACCGGAGCAGCCGGCCGAACGGCAGGGGCGATAAGAGGGGCGGTCTGGGCATCGTCGTGTCTCCACAGCAGAGCGGGAACAGGGAAATCGCGCCACTCGAACGGGTGGCACTGTGATCGACGATAAGGAGGCGTTCACCCGTCTGCATGCGGCCGACTCCATTCGAGTGCCACGCACGAGTGCAGAACGGGACATCAAGGCCTAGGTCCTGAAGTATGACAATACGGATATCCCATTCTCGCTCCGGTTAGACTGTCAAAGACGCGACAAGATCTCCCCCGGGAACTTCGTCGCGTCACAGGGCGCGCCGGGAAGTCTGGTCGGCACTGCACCACAGGTGCATCCGTACACCGATCCCCCGCCCCAGGAGGTCCCGCGTGGCCGACCAGCAGCCCGTCAACGAGCCGACCCGACGCCGCCAGTTCCTCGGCAGACTGCCCCTCCCCGAGCGGGCCTACATCGCCGACGCCCTGCGCACCGAGACGGTCGGCGGCATCCTGCTCCTGGTCGCCGCCGTGATCGCCCTGATCTGGGCCAACGTCTGGCCGCACGCGTACGAGAGCGTCCTCGACTACACGATCGGCCCGTCCGGCCCGCTCCACCTGGACCTCAGCCTGGACGCCTGGGCCAAGGACGGCCTGCTGACGATCTTCTTCTTCGTGGCCGGCATCGAGCTCAAGCGCGAGTTCGTGGCGGGCGAACTGCGCAGCCCCAGCGCGGCGCTGCTACCGGTCATAGCCGCGGTCTGCGGCGTCGCCCTGCCGGCGATCGTCTTCGCGATCGCCAACTCCGGCAGCGGCGGCCACCCGGGCGGCTGGGCGATCCCGACCGCGACCGACATCGCCTTCGCACTCGGCGTGCTGGCCGTGGTCGGCAGCCACCTGCCGTCCGCGCTGCGGGCCTTCCTGCTCACCCTCGCCGTGGTGGACGACCTGATCGCGATCCTGATCATCGCGGTCTTCTACAGCTCGGGCATCAAGTTCTGGGCGCTCGGACTGGCCTTCGCCGGCCTGGTGCTGTTCTGGTTCCTGCACCGGCGCGGGGTGCACGGCTGGTACCTGTTCGTGCCGCTCGCCTTCGTGATCTGGGCGCTGATGCACGAGAGCGGTGTGCACGCCACGGTGGCGGGCGTCGCGATGGGCCTGATCCTGCGCTGCCACCGGGAGGGCGACGAGAAGTACTCCCCCGGCGAGCACATCGAGCACCTCGTCCGACCGCTCTCGGCCGGGCTGGCCGTCCCCGTCTTCGCGCTGTTCGCGGCCGGGGTGACGATCTCCGGGCCGGCGCTCGCCGACGTGTTCACCCAGGCCACCCCGCTCGGGATCGTCCTGGGCCTGCTGGTCGGCAAGACCGTTGGCATCTTCGGCGGCACCTGGCTGGCCGCCCGCTTCACCCGCGCCGAGCTGAATCCGCAGCTCAAGTGGGCCGACATGTTCGCGGTCTCGGTCCTCGCCGGCATCGGCTTCACCGTCTCCCTGCTGATCAGCGAGCTGGCCTTCCCCGACGACGCGGACCTCGCCGACCTCTCCAAGGCCGCCGTTCTGGTGGGCTCGCTGCTCTGCGCGCTGGTCGCCACCGTGCTGCTGAAGCTGCGCAACCGGCACTACCGCGACCTGTGCGAGGAGGAGGACCGCGACCTCGACGGCGACGGCATCCCCGACGTCTACCAGCAGGACGATCCGGCCTGGCAGGCCCGAGTGGCGGAGGCGTCGCGCCATACGGGCGAGAGCGGCCCCGGTGGCGCCGGCCCCGACGGCGTCGGCCCCGGACCGAACCCCGGCCCGAGCTCCGGACCGAACCCCGGCCCGAGCCGCTGACGGCGCACCCTCCGAACAGGACACGCCCCGCTGCCGACGCACCCCGCCGAACGGAACGGACCCCCTGCCGACGCACCCCACCGAACGGGACACGTCCCTCCGCCGGGGCCCCGGAGTGGTGTGCGACTGACCGGTAGGGGCATGATTCTGAGCTGTCGACAGTCCACAGACGCCGCCGGCCGCTCCGACCCCTGGAGCGGTCCACGGAAACAGCACCCGGAACGACCCGGGAGCAGCACCGCCCGGCGGCGTCACGCCGCACAGCCGCAGAGGAGAACCGCTGATGCCCGCAGGAGCCGCAGACCCGTCCAGCAACGGCCGGGCGCCCTACGAGGGCGAGCGTTCGGTGGGGCAGCTGTTCGCGGCGGCCACCGCGGACCTGTCCGCCCTGGTCCACGACGAGATCGCGCTCGCGAAGGCGGAGATCCGCGCGGACGTCAAGCGCGGCGTCTCCGGCGGTGTCTCGCTGGCGGTCGCCGGCGTGGTGGCTCTGGCCGCGGTGCCGATGCTGAGCGCCGCGGCGGCGTTCGGGATCCACGCGCTGGGCCTCTCGCTCGGCTGGTCGTTCCTGATCGTGGCCGGCGCGTACCTGCTGCTGGCGGTGCTGCTCGGGCTGCTGGCGCTGCGCTCGTTCAAGCGGATCGAGAAGCCGCACCGCACCATCGAGGGCGCCCAGAAGACCGCCGACGTGCTCAAGAACGCCCGGCCCCGGCCGGCCACCCAGGAGGAGATCGACCGGGCCCTCGGCCGCATCCCGTAGGCCCGTCGGACGCCCCGGCCGCGCCCGGCAGGCACGGCGTCAGCGACCGCGTCCGCTCCGGACGCCCGGAGAGCGAGTGCCGAACGCGTACCCGGCGCGCCGATGTGACACGCTCTCGGTATGCCGCTCGACCAGAATCCCGTGCCCGCGCAGCCGTCCGCCAGCTCCGGCCCCGACCGCACGGTCGGTCAGGACGCCGTCGACCACGGTCAGGACGCCGTCGAGGAGACCGCCGGCACGCCGGCGGACGGTGAGGACGAGGGCGAGGGCGAGGGCGACGGGGGCAGCGAGGGCGACGAGGGCGGCCCCGCGACGGGGGCCGTGCCCGCGGCACCCTGGGACATCCGGCAGGGCGGCCCCTGGAAGCACCGCGACCTCGCGGCCAACGGCGCCCGGTTCCACATCGCCGAGCTGGGCGAGGGCCCGCTGGTCCTCCTGGTGCACGGCTGGCCCGAGTACTGGTGGGCGTGGCGTCACCAGCTGACCGCGCTCGCCGAGGCCGGCTACCGGGCCGTCGCGCTCGACCTGCGGGGCATCGGCGGCAGCGACCGCACCCCGCGCGGGTACGACCCGGGCAACCTCGCCCTGGACATCACCGGGGTGATCCGCTCGCTCGGCGAGCGCCGGGCGCACCTGGTGGGCCATGCCTCCGGCGGCACGCTGTCCTGGGTGGCGGCGGTGATGCGACCGTCGGTGATCCAGAGCCTCACCGTGGTCTCCGCGGCGCACCCCCGGGACCTCCGCCGGGCGCTGCTGACGGACCGCCGCCAGATGGCCGCCTTCGAGCACGTGCTGGGCTTCCAGCGGCCGTGGATACCGGAACGCCGCCTGGTGGCCGACGACGCCGCGCTGGTCGGCCGCTACCTGGACGCGTGGACCGGCCCCAACCAGCTGGACCGGACGGCGGTGGCCGCGTACCGGCAGGCGATCCAGATCCCCAGCACCGCGCACTGCTCGATCGAGCCGTACCGCTGGCTGCTGCGCTCGATGGCCCGACCGGACGGCATCCAGTTCGCCCGCCGGATGAAGAAGCCGATCACCGCGCCCACCCTGCACGTCCAGGGCGCCGCGGACCCGGTCCTGCTGTCGCACACCGCGCTGGGCGGCGGCGAGTACGTGGCCGCGCCGTACCGCTGGCGGCTGCTCCCCGGGGTCGGGCACTTCCCGCACGAGGAGGCGCCGGAGCAGTTCACCGCCGAGCTACTGGACTGGATCGGCCGCCACAAGGACTGAGCGCCGTCACATTCCGGAGACGGAAGCGGAACTCAACTCCCTTTATATTGCGCTCATATGACAAACGCATAGGCCAAGTTGACGACCCCCCGGGCGGTTACTCCGGCCGGCCCAGGGGCATCCATTCCGGTATGACCTGGATGCCCGATCACGGCAGCGCCCCGCGCGGCCGACGTCACAACAGCTCGCAGAGGTCCGGCCACCGCCCCGACTGGGCGGACGACCTGGGTCACGACGGCACGGACCACCGCCGGAGCACGACACAGCGGCAGCTCGGCATCCCGCGGATCCTCGGCCGCCGCGCCCGCTGGGTGGGCGCGCGGCTGCGGCGCGAGACCTGAGAGCGCGAGACCTGAGAGCGCGCGCCGGGGCGGGCCGGCACCCGGCAACGGGCCCGGCCCGCCCCGGCCCAACAGCCGCCCCGGCCCACTGCTGAGCCCGGCCCAGCGATCGGCCCGGCCCGCTCCGGCCCAGCGATCGCCCGGCCCGCTCCGGCCCAGCGATCAGCCCGGCCCAGCGATCAGCGCACCCGCTCAGTTCACCACCGTGTGCGACACCGCGGTGAACCAGAGCAGCACGAAGGTCGCCACCGACATGATCGGCACCAGCACCTTGGTCTCGACGCTGTTGCCACTGCGCTTGATCAGCACCACCTCGTAGCGCTCCTTGTGCGGCCAGAGCAGCGGCGCGCCCTTCTTCGTCAGGCAGTCGCCCAGCAGGTGCGCCAGCGTGCCCAGCGCCACCGCGTACGGCAGCCAGCCGGGGGCGTTCGGCATCCAGGTGTTCATCCCGGCGGTGCCCAGCACGGCGAGGCCGATGATGGTGATCCACATCGTCGGGCCGTCGCCCGGCGGGTGCAGCCGCAGGGCGCGGATCGCGAGCGCCAGGAGGAAGAACGTCATTCCGAGGGTGAAGTTCCGGCCCAGGAAGGTGACGCCGGCCCAGGTGCCGCCGCCCATCAGCGCCACGAACAGCAGCGAGTGGGTGGCGTGCCGGTGCCCTCCGGAGATCCAGGCCACCAGGCGGCAGAGCACCTTGGAGATCGGGCCGAGGAAGTTGGCGATCGTCCCGTCGTGGTGGTCGAGGTCCGGCAGCAGGGCGGCCCCGGCGCACAGCACCGTGCCCATCAGGATGTCCGCCGGCTGCAGGGTGGTGTCGAGCAGCAGCGGCGGCAGGAACGGCGCCGAGGCCGCGTACAGCATCGCCCCGCTGACCGCGTGCGAGTGACCCATCATCGGACGCCCCCGACCTCCGCTCGGCCCACGCCGGGACGGCGCCCGATTGAGCCGAACGGGTGAGCGCGGCCGACGCTACCAGCCGGGAGCGGCGGGGCGGCGGACATCGGCCGTACCGGGTCCGGCCGGCCGCGTCAGAGCGCGCAGCCCTGGGTGTCCACCCGAGCCGTCGCGGTGCTGCCCTTCTCGGCGTCCTCGCGCACCTCGGCGGCGGTCAGCACGTATCCGGTGTCCGCGCTGTCCAGCGACTTGGCGAAGACGACCCCGAAGACCTGGCCGTCCGGGGTGAGCAGCGGGCCGCCGCTGTTGCCCTGGCGGACCAGCGAGCGCACCGAGTAGACGTCGCGGACGACCTGGCCGCGGTGGTAGATGTCCGGACCGTTGGCCTGGATCCGGCCGCGGATACGGGCCGGCTGGACGTTGAAGGCGCCGTTCTCGGGGAAGCCGGCCACGATCGCGCTGTCGTTGGTCTTCGCCTCGCCCGCGAAGGAGAGCGCCGGCGCGTTCAGCTTGGGCACGTCCAGGATCGCGATGTCGCGCTGCCAGTCGTAGCGGACCACGGTCGCGTCGTAGAGCTGGCCGACGCCGCCGACCTGCACGGTGGGTTCGTCGACGCCGCCGACCACGTGCGCGTTGGTCATCACCCGGTGCGGGGCGAAGACGAAGCCGCTGCCCTCCAGGGTCTTGCTGCAGGCGGTGGCGGTGCCGACCACCTTGACCAGGCTCTGCTTCGCCCTGGCCACCGCCGGGCTGGCGGCCAGCGCCGGATCGGGGAGGTCGACCTGGGTGATCGGCTCGTGCTCGAAGGGGTTGAAGACCTGCGGGAAGCCGTTGCGGGCGAGCACCTTGGAGAAGTCGGAGAACCAGTTCGGCGCGTCGGAGGGCAGCGTGTCCTGGACGCCGCCGAGGATCGCCGAGGTGCGGACCTGCTTGGAGACGGTCGGCAGGGACGTTCCGGCGAGCGCCGAGCCGATCAGCCAGGCCACCAGCAGCATCGAGATCACGTTGACCACCGCGCCGCCGGCGGCGTCCAGCGCCTTCGCCGGGCGGCGGTCGATGTGGCCGCGCAGCTTCCAGCCGAAGTGGGTGGTGACCGCCTGGCCGATCGCCGCCAGCACGATGACCACCACGACGGCCACCACCGAGGCGGTGGTGCCGGGGCTGAGGTGGTCGAGCAGCAGCGGCAGCAGCTGGACGGCGAGCAGGCCTCCGCCGAGGAAGCCGAGGACCGACAGCACGCCGACCACGAAGCCCTGGCGGTAGCCCGACACGGCGAACCCCACGGCGGCGGCGATCAGCAGCAGATCCAGGACATTCACCCCGACACCCTCCCACGACGGGCGCCGGGGCCACACAGGCGGGCGTTCACGTGGTCCTGGCGTCGCCGCCCAGCAGCGCGCGGGAGCGGTCGCGGTCGCCCTGGACCAGCGCCAGCGCCTCGTCCGAGAGGTCGACGATCCGGGCCGGGTCCCAGGGCAGCTCCAGGCCGCTGTGGTGCAGCACCCGGTCGATCACCCCGGCGGTGAAGCCCCAGACCAGCCGGCCGCCGACGGCGAAGGCCGGTCCGAGATGGCCGGACGGGTGGCGCAGCCGGGCCCGGTTGGCCGGGTCGGTCAGCTCGGTGATCGGCACCCGGAACACCGCGCCGGTCTCGCCCGCGTCCACCGGGCGGACGGGTGACTCCTCGCGCCACCAGCCGAGCACCGGGGTCACCACGAAGCGGCTGACCGGGATGTAGAGGGCGGGCAGGGCGGCGAAGACCTGCACCCCGGACGGGTCCAGGCCGGTCTCCTCCCAGGCCTCGCGCAGCGCCGCCGCGATCGGGCCGGGCCCGTCGGGGTCGCCGTCCTCCGGGTCCAGCGCGCCGCCGGGGAAGGACGGCTGGCCGGCGTGCGAACGCAGCGAGCGGGCCCGTTCGATCAGCAGGAGGTCCGGACCGGCCTCGCCCTCGCCGAAGAGCATCAGGACGGCCGCGGCGCGTCCGCCCTCGGCGGGCGGCAGGAAGCGGCTGAGCTGCTCGGGCAGCACGCGCTCGGCGGCGTCCCGGACCGGCTCCAGCCACGACGGCAGGCCGTCCCGCTCGATCCGCCCGTCCGGTCCCGGCCGCTGCTCGTGGCCCCGCTCGATCCGCCCGTCCGGCCCCGGCCGCTGCTCGTGGCCCCGCTCGGGTCGGTGCGCCGTCACTCGGCCACCGCCAGGTCCGCGACCTTGCCCCGGTGGGCGACGGCGTCGGCCCGCGCCGCCGCCTCGCCCGGGAAGTCGGCGGGCGGCCGCAGCCGCTGGCCGGGGTGACCGCCCATCTCGTACTTGAGCAGCTTCTTCGCCTTCTCCGGGTCGGTCTCGCCCTCCCCGTACGCGGGGCAGAGCGGCGCGATCGGGCAGGCCCCGCAGGCCGGCTTCTGGGAGTGGCAGATCCGGCGGCCGTGGAAGACCACCCGGTGCGAGAGCATCGTCCACTCCGACTTCGGGAAGATCTCCGCGACGGCCGCCTCGACCTTGACCGGGTCCTCCTCGGCCGTCCAGCCGAACCGCCGGGCCAGCCGTCCGAAGTGGGTGTCCACGGTGATCCCGGGCACCCCGAACGCGTTGCCGAGGACCACGTTCGCGGTCTTGCGCCCGACGCCGGGGAGGGTGACCAGGTCGGCCAGCCGGCCCGGGACCTCCCCGCCGAACTCGTCCCGCAGCGCGATCGAGAGCCCGATCAGCGACTTCGCCTTGTTCCGGAAGAACCCGGTCGGCCGGATGATCTCCTCCAGCTCCTCGGGAACGGCCGCGGCCATGTCCTCCGGGGTGGGGTACTTCGCGAACAGCGCCGGCGTCGTCTGGTTCACCCGCAGGTCGGTCGTCTGCGCCGACAGCACGGTGGCCACCAGCAGCTGGAACGGATCGTCGAAGTCCAGCTCGGGATGCGCGTACGGGTACAGCTCCGCCAGCTCCCGGTTGATCCTCCGGGCCCGCCGCACCATCGCCAGGTGCGACTCCGGCTTCCTCGGCTTCGCCGCCACCTTCGCCGCCGCCTTCTTCGCCGGCTCGGCTGCGGCCTTCCGGACCTTGCTCTCTGCCATGCACGAAGGCTACGCCGAACAGCCCTGGCCTCGCGGGCGATCAGCCATCGGCGCAGGGCGGCAGGCGGTTCGCGGAGCACGGGCCGGAGGACTCGGACGCTGCGGGCGCCGCAGGCGCTGCAGGCGGTACGAGCGGCGCGGGTACTGCGGGCGGTACGAGCGGCGCGGACGCCGCGACCGGCGCGGGCGGTGCGGCCCGGCGGTCGCGGTGGGCGGGGGCCAGGGCGCCGAGCATCACCACGGCCGTGACGGCGAAGGCCTGCGGGTACCCCAGCGGACCGGCCAGCACGCCGAAGGCCACCGCGCCGACGCCCATGCCCGCGTCGTAGGCGACGTTCCACAGCGCGGTGACGGCTCCGTAGCCGGCCCCGGAGACCCTCGCGTACATCATGGTCAGGGTGGCGTTCTGGGCGATGCCGAAGCCGATGCCGAACACCGCCGCGCCGGCGACCACGGCGACCGGGCTGCCGGTCAGCGCGATCAGCAGCGTGCCCGCGGCGCTGAGCAGCAGGCCGGGGAGGACGAGCCGGTCCGAGCCGTGCCGGTCGCCGTACCGGCCCGCCGCCCAGCGGGCCGCCGTGGCCGCGGCCGGCTGGACGAACAGCGCCACCGCGGCGAGGCCCGCGGACCCGGCCGGGAGGGCCAGCGGCAGGAAGGTCACGATGACCCCCGCCGCCAGTGCGGTGGCCGCGAAGACCACCGTGGGGCGCCGGAGCCCGGCCGAGCGGAAGCCCTCCACCACACCGACCGACGGCTCGGCGGACGCCTCGCGATCGGGCAGGCCCGGTACGGCGGCGATCGCGGCCAGCGCCACCACCCCGGCCGTCACGGCCACCGTCGTGTAACCGAGGTGGGCCGCCAGCCACACCCCCAGCGGCAGGCCCAGCAGCGACGGCGCCCCCGAGACCACCCCGACCAGCGCCAGCCCCTCGCCGCGTCGCTCGGCCGGGATCAGCGACGCGGTCAACGCACCGCCGGCGACGATGGTGAAGGCGAAGCCCAGCCCGCGCACCAGGCAGACCGCCGTGATCCAGACGGCGCTGCCGTCGAAGGCGGTCAGCACCAGTGCGGGCGCGCCGAGCAGGAACAGGCCCACCGCCAGCACCGCCCGGTAGCCGAAGCGGACCACCAGCCGGGGCGTGGCCAGTTCGCCCAGCACGGTCGTCAGCATCAGCGCACCGGTGGCGAGCCCGGCCGCGTTGCCGCCGCCGGTGGACTCCTCGGCGTAGAGCGGGACGACCGAGAGCAGCAGGTTGAAGCCGGTCGAAGCGCCGAGGATCGACACGAAGCGCAGCAGCAGCGGCCGGGTGACCAGCCTGGGGCGGGGACCGGCCGCGGTCCGGGAGGGTGCCGTCGAGGTCATATGACGGACCGTAGGGGCGATTCGGGCCGCCGGTAAGATCCGAATCGGCCTGCTCCGCTCCGCCCGGTGGCCCCCGCGGCCGGGATCCGCGAGCGGGGCGCCACGCCGGCCCGCTCAGCTCCGCCCGGCGGCGCCGCCCCCGAGCCGCGACCACACCGACGGCGACGACGACGTCAGGGGCAGACGACGACCTGGCCGGCCCAGGACAGGCCGCCGCCGAAGCCGAGCAGCAGCGTGGGCGCCCCGCTGGGCGCCTCGCCGCGCTCCACCAGCTTGGCCAGCGCGAGCGGGACGGAGGCGGCCGAGGTGTTCCCGGACTCGACGACGTCGCGGGCGACCACCGCGCCGGTCGCGCCGAGCCGGTCGACCACCGCCTCGATGATCCGCAGGTTGGCCTGGTGGGTGACCACCGCGCCGAGGTCCGCGGGGGTGATCCCGGCCCGCCGGCAGGCCTCCTCGGCGATCGGGGCCAGCGCGGTGGTGGCCCAGCGGTAGACGGTCTGGCCCTCCTGACGGAACTTCGGCTGCCAGCCGTCGTCCAGCCGGACGGCGTGGCCGCGGGTCGGGTCGGACCCCCAGACGACCGGTCCGACGCCCCGGCCGGTCGGGTCGTGGCTGAGGACGGCCGCGCCCGCGCCGTCGCCGAGCAGGACGCAGCTGGACCGGTCGGTCCAGTCGGTGACGTCGCTCATCCGCTCGGCGCCGATCACCAGTGCGTGCCGGGCGGCCCCGGCCCGGACGGCGTGGTCGGCGGTGGCCAGCGCGGTGCAGAAGCCCGCGCAGCCGTTGTTGACGTCGAAGCCGACGGCCGAGGGGATGCCCAGCCGGCCGGCGACCTGGGTGGCGATGCTCGGGCAGCGGTCCATCGCCGAGCAGGTGGCGACCACCACCATGTCGATCTCCTCCGGCGCCAGGGCGGCCGAGGCGAGCGCCTTGCCGGCGGCGGCGGAGGCGAGGTCGGTGACGGACTCCGTGTCGGCGATGCGCCGGGTGACGATGCCGGTGCGCTGCCGGATCCAGTCGTCGCTGGTGTCGACCAGCCGGGCGAGGTCGTCGTTGGTGAGGACCCTGGCGGGCTGGTGGTGGCCCAGGGCTGCGATCCGGGATCCGGACATGTCTGCTCCTCCGTGCGGGGGTGTCAGGCCGGGACTATAGCGTCCGAACGGTCGGACGCTAAATGGCCGGCGCTGGCTACACTGGCGGGGTGAGCCCGAGAAGATCCGCCGCCGACGCCCGCCGGACCCGCACCGCGATCCTGCGCCGGGGCCTGGACCTCGCCTCGGTCGAGGGCCTGGAGGGGCTGACCATCGGCCGGCTCGCCACCGACCTGTCGATGAGCAAGTCCGGCGTCCTCGGCCACTTCGGCACCAAGGAGACCCTGCAGCTCGCCGTGGTCGACGAGGCGGTCGCCATGTTCGTCCGTGAGGTGGTGCACCGCGCGACGGCCGCCGGCACGGAGCCCGGACTGCCCCGGCTGCTCGTCCAGTGCGAGGCCTGGGTCTCCTACCTGGAGCGCGACCTGCTGCCCGGCGGGTGCTTCTTCACCGCCGTGACCTGCGAGTTCGACGACCGGGAGAGCGGGCCGGTCCGGTCGGCGGTGGCCGCCAAGAACGCGGTCTGGCAGCGCGAACTGCGGCAGCAGGTGGAGCTGGCGATCGCCGCCGGACAGCTGCCGGACGAACCGGACGCCGAGCAGGTGGTCTTCGAACTGACCGGACAGGTACTGGCGCTCAACCACGCCCGGCGGCTCTACCGGGACACGGCCGCGCCCGCCCGCACCCGGCGGGCGATGCGACGCCTGCTCGGGCTGCCCGCCGCACTCGACGGACAACCCGAGCTGGCCCCGCTACCGGAGCCGGCCGACCACTGACGCCGACCGGCCCCGACCACCGGCACGTCCCCTGTGCGTGCCGGTGAGCTCTTCCCGGTCAGCGCCGGTACAGCGCGTCCAGCTCTCCGTAGCCCAGCGCGCCGTCCAGCTCCGCCAGGGTGCCCGCGCCGAGCAGCTCGGCGGCGGCCCGGTGGGCGGCGGTGTACGCGGCCTGGGCCAGCCCGGTGCCGACGCTGATCCGCCGCACCCCGGCGGCGGCGAGTTCGGCGACCGCCGGCCCGCCCGGCCCCGCCATCGCGTTCACCGGCAGCGGGGACGCGGCGCAGAGCCGGGCCAGCACGTCGAGATCCAGCAGGCCGGGGACGAAGAGGCCGTCCGCGCCGGCCTCCGCGTAGGCCGCCGCGCGGGCCAGCACCTCGTCGAACCGGCCCCCGCCCGGGCCGATCCCGAACAGGAAGACGTCCGTCCGGGCGTTGACCACCAACTCCGGCAGGCCCGCCCCGGCGGCCGCCTCCCGGGCGGCCCGCAGCCGCGCGGCCTGCTCGGCCACCGGGAAGAGCGGGCCGCCGGCCGCCGTCGAGTCCTCCAGGTTGACCCCGACCGCGCCGGCACCGACCAGCGCCCGGACGGTGTCGGCGACGTCGGCGGGCCCCGGCCCGTAGCCGCCCTCGGCGTCCACGGTGACCGGCAGCTCGACGGCGGCGGCGATCCGCCGCGCGGCCTCGACCATCTCCGCCCGGCCGAGCCGCTGGCCGTCGCCGCGACCCAGCGACCAGGAGACGCCGCCGCTGGTGGTGGCGATCGCCGCGGCCCCGGCGGAGGCGATCACGGCGGCGCTGCCCGCGTCCCAGGCGTTCGGCAGGACGAGCACCCCGTCGGCCACGAGCGCCCGCAGTCGCAGGGCCCGCTCGCGGAGCTCGGGGGTGGTGGTGCCGGTGGACAGGGGGGCGGACATACGGGGTCACCGTCTTTCGGGCCGTCGGATCGTCAGGACCGCATCCTGTGGCCCCGGCCTCGGCCCGCTCCACTGATTAAGGTGGAACCGAATCCTGGCGGGCGGCCGTGCCGTGGCCCGGACCGGTCCGAACCGGGCTCCCCCGCCGGGAGCCGTCCCGAGGGTTCCGGGCCCCCAACCGCGCGCAACCCGGCTGACCTGCGAACACCTCGGCGGCCCCGCGGCACCGGCCGCGCACCCCGCCGCCACCGCTCCCCACGCCGCCCCGCGCGCCCGCACGCGCGCTCCGCCGACCGATCCGGCGGTACGAATGGCCCCGCGCAGCACACCTCGGCGCACCCCCTCCTCATATGATCGGAGCGACATGCGCCATGCTTGGTGATGCAGAGCACTGTACGGAACTTGCGCCGACCGGCTTGATCGCCGGCCGGCCGAGAAGGAGGAAGCACGTGGACGACGTTCTGCGGCGCGCCGCACTCTTCGCGGCACTCGACGACGAACAGGCCGGCGAGCTGCGCGCTTCCATGACCGAGGTCACCCTCGCCCGCGGTGAGTCGCTGTTCCACGAGGGCGACCCCGGCGACCGGCTGTACGTCGTCGCCGAGGGCAAGGTCAAGCTGCACCGCGCCTCGCCGGACGGCCGCGAGAACATGCTCGCCGTCCTCGGCCCCAGCGAGATGATCGGCGAGCTGTCGCTGTTCGACCCGGGCCCGCGCACCGCCACCGCGAGCGCGCTGACCGAGGTCAAGCTGCTGGGCCTCGGCCACGGTGACCTCCAGCCCTGGCTGCACGCCCGTCCCGAGGTCTCGATCGCGCTGCTGCGCGCCATCGCCCGCCGGCTGCGCCGGACCAACGACGTGATGTCCGACCTGGTCTTCTCCGACGTGCCCGGGCGCGTCGCCAAGGCCCTGCTGGACCTCTCGCGCCGCTTCGGCGTGCAGTCCGAGGAGGGCATCCACGTCGCCCACGACCTCACCCAGGAGGAGCTGGCCCAGCTGGTCGGCGCCTCCCGCGAGACGGTCAACAAGGCGCTCGCCGACTTCGCCGGCCGCGGCTGGCTGAAGCTGGAGGCCCGCGCCGTGGTCCTGATGGACGTCGAGCGGCTCTCCCGCCGCTCGCGCTGACCCGCCCGGCCGGAGCACGCGCACCGGCCCACCGGTCGCGCCGGTCCAACGACGAGGGCCCGTACACCGCTCGGTGTACGGGCCCTCGCGCAGCTCCGGGGCGGCTGCGGCCGGTCAGATCAGCCCGTGCTCCTCCAGGTACTGGAGCTGGGCCAGGACGGACAGCTCGGCGGCCGGCCAGAGCGCGCGGTCCACGTCCGCGTACACCCGGGCCACCACCTCGGGCGCCGTCCGGAGGCCGGCCTCGACCGCCGTCTCCACCTGGGCGAGCCGGCCGGCCCGGTGCGCGAGGTAGTAGTCGACGGCGCCGAGCGCGTCCGCGAGCACCGGCCCGTGGCCGGGCAGCACCGTCCGCACACCGTGCTCGGCCGCCATCGTGTGCAGGTGGCGCAGCGAGTCCAGGTAGTCGCCGAGCCTGCCGTCGGGGTGGGCCACCATCGTCGTGCCGCGGCCGAGGACGGTGTCACCGGTGAGGATCGCGCCGTCGGCCGGCAGGTGGAAGGTCAGCGAGTCCGAGGTGTGCCCCGGGGTGGCGATCACCCGCAGGTCGAGGCCGCCGACCTCCAGCCGCTGCCCGTTCGTCAGGCCCTCGGAGCCGAGCCGGTACGCCGGGTCCAGGGCGCGGACCTCGGTGCGGGTCAGCTCGGCGAACCGCGCGGCGCCCTCGGAGTGGTCGGCGTGGCCGTGGGTGAGCAGGGTGAGCGCGACGCGCTTGCCCTGCTGCTCGACGGTGTCGATCACCCGGCGCAGGTGCCCCTCGTGCAACGGGCCCGGGTCGACGACCACCGCGAGGTCCGAGCCGGGCTCGGAGAGCAGCCAGGTGTTGGTGCCGTCCAGCGTCATCGGCGACGGGTTCGGCGCCAGCACGCACAGTGCCCTGGGGGTGGCCTCGCCGCCGATGCCGGCGGCGGGGTCACCCGGGAGGATTCCGCTCACCGGCCGCCCCCGCCGAGTCGGCCGCCCTCACAGGTCCGGTCGAGCACGCGCGAGGGCAGCGTCCGGACGAGGGCGCGCAGCCCCGGTACGGCGTCGTCGACGGCTGCGGCCTCGCAGGCGAGGGTGCGGGGGGTCAGGCTGCGGGCGGGCATCTCGCGCGCCGTCCGGCGAGCCACGTCGTTGTGGGTCATCGGGCGTCGATCCTTCCTCGGGTCGGTGTTTCGGGTCGTCGGTCGGCTCGGGTGTCCGGGGCCCCCAGGCTCCGGGGCCAGGGCTCCGGCTCCAGGGCTCCGGCTCCGGGGCTTCAGGCGCTCCGGGGCTTCAGGGGGCTTCGGGAAACCGTCCATCGATGGTCAGCTCTTCATACCCCGACCATCGAACCGTCATTCGATCGCCCCGGACCTCGGCCGTGCCGAGGACCGGCTCCAGCGAGCGGCCCGCCGCCGCGGCCAGCGCCTGGGCGGCACTGCGCACCGGCAACAGCTCCCGCAGCACGGTCACGGTGGGCGGCAGCATCCCGAACCGGCCCTCCTCCTGCCCCCGGACGGCCTCCGCCGGGGAGAGCCAGGTGACCCGGTCGGCCTCGCCGACCTCCAACGCCGCACGCTGACCCGGCGGCAGGGCCGCGACGAAGAACCAGGTGTCGTACCGCCGCTCCTCGAACGCCGGGGTGATCCAGCGGGCCCAGCCGGCCAGCAGGTCGCTGCGGAGCAGCAGGCCGTGGTCGCGGAGGAAGTCGGCGAAGGAGAGTTCGTGGGCCTCCAGGGCGGCGCGCTCCGCGCTCCAGTCCCGGGGCTCGGCGGTGCTCGCGGCGTCCGGGCCGGCCAGCAGGACGCCGGCCTCCTCGAAGGTCTCGCGGACGGCGGCGCAGACCACCGCCTGCGCGGTCCGGGCGTCCACGCCGAGGCGCTCGGCCCACTCCTGCGGACCGGGACCGACCCAGCCGAGTTCGGCCTCGGCGTCGCGCGGGTCCACCCCGCCACCCGGATAGGCGTACATGCCGGCGGCGAATGCCATCGAGCTGCGCCGGCGCAGCAGATAGGCCTCCGGCCCGGTCGCCGTGTCCCTCAGCAGCACCACGGTGGCGGAGGGCCGGGGCACCGGCGGGGTCACCTCGCCGGCCTCGACCGCCCGGATCCGGGCAGGCCAGCCGGGCGGCATCGGGAGCGTCGTTGCTCGCTGGTCCATGCCCGGATGCTAAGCGCACGAGGGCGGGGTTGGACAGGGCCAACCCCGCCTCATGATCGGGTTCAGGCCTTGACCCGGACCTGCAGCTCCACCTCGACCGGGGCGTCCAGCGGCAGGACGGTGACGCCGACCGCGCTGCGGGCGTGCACACCGGCCTCGCCCAGCACCTGGCCGAGCAGCTCGCTGGTGCCGTTGATGACGCCGGGCTGCCCGGTGAAGTCGGGGGCGGAGGCGACGAAGCCGACCACCTTCACGACCCGCTCGATCAGGTCCAGGTCACCGATCACCGACTTCACGGCGGCCAGCGCGTTGAGCGCGCAGATCTGCGCGAGCTCCTTGGCCTCCTCCGGGGTGACCTCGGCGCCGACCTTGCCGGTGGTCGGCAGCTTGCCGCCCACCATCGGCAGCTGGCCGGAGGTGAAGACGAACTCGCCCGAGCGCAGGGCCGGCACGTAGGCGGCGACCGGTGCGGCCACCGGCGGCAGGGTCAGACCGAGTTCGGCAAGCTTGTCCTCGACCTTGCTCATGCGTTCTTCTCCCGCTTGAAGTAGGCCACCAGCTGCTCCGGGTTCGGGCCGGGCACGACCTGGACGAGCTCCCAGCCGTCCTCGCCGAAGTTGTCCAGGATCTGCTTGGTGGCGTGCACGAGCAGGGGCGCCGTCATGTATTCCCACTTGGTCATGGCCAGACTCTAGACGAGCGGCAACGGCGAGCGGTGCGGCCCGCGGGCGGGCGTGTGAGGTGGCCCACAATCCGGGCATGATTCAGGCCCGGCCTCCCTGATGCTCCCGGCATCCGGCGCGGTCCCTGGTTACCCTCGCGGGAGGGCACCTGCGCGGTGGCGGCCCTCGGAACGGCCCCTCGGCCCTCGGAGACGGACGGAGACGGAGCGTGGCACGCACCCCCGGCCAGGCGGCCCGGCGTGATCCCGACTGGGAGGGCGTCCGGCTGCACGTGGTCAGTGGCAAGGGCGGTACCGGGAAGACCACCCTGGCCGCGGCACTGGCGCTCGCCCTCGCGGCCGAAGGGCGGCGGACGCTGCTGATCGAGGTGGAGGGCCGCCAGGGCATCGCCGAACTGTTCGGGATCGCCGCACTGCCGTACGAGGAACGCAAGATCGCGTCCGTCACGCGCGCCCAGCTGGGGCTGCCGGGCAGGGGCGGCGACGGGGCCGGCAGCGGCGACGTCTACGCGCTGGCCATCGACACCGAGCAGGCGCTGCTGGAGTACCTCGACATGTTCTACAAGCTCGGCCGGGCCGGGAAGGCGCTCCAGAAGGTCGGCTTCGTCGACTTCGCCACCACCGTCGCCCCCGGCGTCCGGGACGTACTGCTCACCGGGAAGGCCTGCGAGGCGGCCCGGCGCAAGGGCCCGGACGGGCGGCGCACGTACGACGCGGTGGTGATGGACGCCCCGCCGACCGGCCGGCTCACCCGCTTCCTGAACGTGAACTCCGAGGTCGCCGGGCTGGCCCGGTTCGGGCCGATACATACGCAGGCGCAGGCCGTGATGCGGGTGCTGAAGTCGCCGGAGACCGCGGTGCACCTGGTCACCCTGCTGGAGGAGATGCCGGTGCAGGAGACGGTCGACGGCTTCGCCGACCTGCGCGAGGCCGCCCTCCCGGTGGGCGGGGTGATGGTGAACATGGTCCGGCCGCCGCTGCTGGACGCGGCGGCGGTGGCCGCGGTGCACGGGGACCACCGCGAGGAGGTCGCGCTGGCCCTCGGCGAGGCGGGCCTCGGCGGGCGCTCCCGCAAGCCGGACACCGTCCGGGCGGCGGTCGACCCGCTGCTGGACCCCCTGCTGGAGCAGGCCCGGGAGCACGCCGAGCGGGTGGAGCTGGAGCGCGAGCAGCGCGCCGACCTGCAGCAGCTGAAGCTCCCCACCTACGAACTTCCGCTGCTGGGCGAGGGTGTGGACCTCGGCGGGCTGTACCGGCTGGCGGGCGAACTGAAGCGTCAGGGGGCGGCGTGAGCGACAACGGCAAGCAGGGCACCGGCGGCGAGCAGGGCAGCCACCTCGACGTGGACGCGCTGATCGACGACCGGAAGACCAGGATCATCGTCTGCTGCGGCTCGGGCGGCGTCGGCAAGACCACCACCGCCGCGGCGCTCGGGCTGCGGGCGGCCGAACGCGGCCGCAAGGTCGTCGTGCTGACCATCGACCCGGCCCGTCGGCTGGCCCAGTCGATGGGCCTGACCGAGCTGGACAACACCCCCCGCATCGTCAAGGGCGTCACGGGCGAGGGCGAGCTCCAGGCCATGATGCTCGACATGAAGCGGACCTTCGACGAGGTCGTGCTGGCCCACGCCGAGCCCGAGCGGGCCCGGGCGATCATGGAGAACCCGTTCTACCAGTCCCTCTCGGCCGGCTTCGCGGGTACCCAGGAGTACATGGCGATGGAGAAGCTCGGCCAGCTCCGGGCGGCCGAGGAGTGGGACCTCATCGTCGTCGACACCCCGCCGTCCCGCTCCGCGCTGGACTTCCTGGACGCGCCGAACCGGCTCGGGTCGTTCCTCGACGGCAAGGTGATCCGGATCCTGACCGCGCCGGCCAAGGTCGGCGGGCGCAGCGCGATGAAGTTCCTCAACGTCGGGATGGGCCTGCTCACCGGCACCCTGGGCAAGATCTTCGGCGCCCAGCTGCTGACCGACGTGCAGACCTTCGTCAGCGCGATGGACTCGATGTTCGGCGGCTTCCGCGAGCGCGCCGACCGGACGTACCAGCTGCTCAAGGCTCCGGGGACGGCGTTCCTGGTGGTGGCCGCGCCGGAACGGGACGCGCTGCGCGAGGCCGCCTACTTCGTCGACCGGCTCGCCGCCGACCGGATGCCGCTGGCGGGCCTGGTCCTCAACCGGGTGCACCGGACGGGCGCCCCCCAGCTCACCGCCGAACGCTCGCTGGCGGCGGCCGAGGCCCTGGAGGAGAACGGCTCGGAGCACACGTCACCCGAGGCCGAGCTGCTCGCGGCCGGGCTGCTGCGGCTGCACGCCGAGCGGATGCAGATCATGTCGCGGGAGCGCCGTACCCGCGACCGCTTCGTCTCGGTCTACCCGGACGTGCCGATCGTCGAGGTCGCCGCGCTGCCCGGGGACGTGCACGACCTGGACGGGCTGCGCGCGATCGGCGAGCGCCTCAGCGGCACCGTGTAGTACTCCCGCACCCTGCTGCGCACCGGCCGTCCACAGCGCTGCTCCCCCGCAGCACCGCTCCCGGACCGTTGCCGTACAGCTCGTGACCCGCCGTCGCGTGATGTGTCGTACCCGCCGGTTCCGTACCGCGCCGACTCCGTACCCCGCGGTGCGGGAGGCTCAGCCCGCCTGGGCGTAGTCCGTCAGTATCACACCGGTGGCGAGGGACTCCTCGTACTCGGTGCGGGCCGTCTCCAGCAGCCGCCGCCAGGACATCACCGTCGGCCGCCGGCGCAGCAGCGCACGGCGCTCGCGCTCCGTCATCCCGCCCCAGACACCGAACTCCACCCGGTTGTCCAGTGCGTCCGCCAGACACTCCGTACGCACGGGGCACCCGCTGCACACCGCCTTGGCGCGGTTCTGCGCCGCCCCCTGGACGAACAGTTCGTCCGGATCACTAGTGCGGCAGGCGGCCTGCGCACTCCAGTCGTCTACCCAGCCCATGCCGGCGCCGTCCTCTCCCGAATCGAGGCTCCCCCACGGCGGCAACGGCATATTCACCGTTGCCAGTTGAGGACGTTACGGAAGAACGACAGCTTGCAACAGCCCCTTCGGGCTCAATCTCGAATGACCCGATTGGACTATGGGTATCGGTCAGCTCACTCGTTGGAGTGATCGCAGGTCGCAAGCCTTGCCAAGAACCACGGGGAAACTCTCGCCACGCGCGCCGTCACGGAGAGCCACCAAATGTGGGGGTACAGCTGCCAACAGCTGCCTCAAAAGCACTCCAGAGAGGGGCAATTCGGGCAAACCTCATCACTCACAAGAGTGAGTGATATTGACGCACCGAAGCTGTCGCAAGCTTGTGACAAGCCTAGGCGAACACCTGCCCCTATGTACGGGAATCGGCGACGTAGGGTTCTCCTCATGGCACCGAAGCGCCCCCAGGCACCCCAGCCCCCAGGCAACACCGGAGCTCCGAGCGGCCGACGCCGCGGGTCACCGCTCGAGTTCGCGGGACACGGAGTGAAGTTCCTGGGTGTCAGCGTGCTCTCCGGAGTCCTGCTGGCCGGCATGGCCCTGCCCGCCGTCGGCGCGCTCGGGCTGACCGCCAAGAACACGGCGGAGAGCTTCGACAACATCCCCGACGACTTCAAGACCCCGCCGCTCACCCAGGCCACGCAGATCTTCGACGCCAAGGGCGGGCTGATCGCCAAGGTCTACGAGCGCGACCGCACGGTGCTCACGGCGGACCAGATGTCCCCCTACATGCGCCAGGCGCAGGTGGACATCGAGGACGCGCGCTTCTACGAG
>NZ_JBSFNM010000056.1:0-62588 GCF_053587085.1 Kitasatospora sp. NPDC003701 | reverse complement strand
TCCGCCGCGAACGGAGCGATCTTCGCCTCGGCCAGCGAACGCACCGCCTCACGGAGCATCTCGTGCTCCTCGGAGATCCGGAAGAGATCGAAGTCAGCCGCCCCTGCGCTGCCCGCCATGATGCCTGCCTCGCCGCTCAGTTGTTAGTTACCGTTAAGTAGATCCTAGGGCTGCGACCTGCGGCTGCCTAGGTTCAGTCGACGTCGGTCCCCAGGGTGTCGCCGGCCCGGTGCTCCTGGAAGTACTGCGGCATCCGGTCGTTGCGCATCGCCTCCCAGAGCTGCGCGGCCGGGCGCTCGTCCAGCAGGACGACGGCCTGGCCGTCCCGGGTGTCGAACCCGCCGAACGGCGCGTTCATGAAGCGGACGTCGTCGGCGCGCAGCGAGCGCAGGCTCCAGGCGAGCTGGAAGAGGTCGGCGTTGGAGAGCCGGTCGTCCACGCTGACCACCTCGCCGACGGACTGCAGCAGGCCGCCCAGGCGGGACGGATTGGCCAGGGTGCCGGAGTCCATGATCCGCAGCATCAGCGCGCGCAGGAAGTTCTGCTGCCGCTTGGTGCGGTCGAGGTCCCCGCCGGGCAGGCCGTAGCGCTCGCGGACGTAGAGCAGCGCCTGCGCGCCGTCCATGTGATGGGTGCCCGCCTCCCAGGCGCGGGCCCCGCCGACGGCCTCGATGGTGCGCGGGACGGTGATGTCCACGCCGCCGACGGCGTCGGTGAGGGCGCGGAAGCCGTTCCAGTCGACCACGGCGAGGTGGTCGATCCGGATGCCGGTGAGGTTCTGCACGGTCTCGGTCATCAGCGCCGGGCCGCCCCAGGAGTAGGCGGCGTTCAGCTTGGCCCGGCCGTGGCCGGGGACGTCCACCCAGGTGTCGCGGGCCAGCGAGACCAGCGAGGCGCTGCGGCGGTCGTCGGAGAGGTGCAGCAGCATCATGGTGTCGCTGCGGGCCGCGCCCTGCTGCCAGACCGGGCCCGTGGCCCGGCTGCCGGTGGTCGGGACGTCCGAGCGGGCGTCCAGGCCGACCAGCAGCAGGTTGAGCCCGCTCGCCGGGACGGGCTCCGGCTGGGCGGACTCGGGCGCGGTCGGGAAGGCGTCCGGGATCCGGGGGACGGAGGAGGCGTAGTGCTCGGCCGCCCAGAAGAGGGCGCCGCCCGTGCCGAGGACCAGCACCAGCAGGACGGAGAGCGTCCAGAGCAGGACGCGGCGGGTGCGGCGGCGGCGGGCCGGCGGCTCCTCGGGCCCGGCCGCCGCCCCGGCCGGCTCCTCGCCGCCGCGCGGCTCGAAGAGGCTGAGCCCCGTCGGCGGGCCCCCGGGCCGGGCACCGTCGTGGGGCCCGTCGCCGTCGCCGTCGCCGTCGTCGCCGTCGTCGCCGTCGCGGGGCGGCTCGGCCCGGTCCGGTACGTCGGCGCGCCGCGGTTCACCGGACCGCCCGCCGGCCCGGTGCGGTGCGTCGGCGGGTGGTTCGTCCGTGCTCTCGGGCTTCGGATCCATGCGCGCATTGTGCCGCCGGTCACAGCGCCCGCGAAGGGGTTCCGCCGGATCGCGCCCCGCGCACGCCCGGGGGCCCGCACCCGCACCCGCGCTCCCGAAACATCGGTGCAGGCGGGACGGCCTGGGCCGGGCCCGAACGGGCGGATAGCATCGGTGCTCGCACGTCCTGCCCGTCCCACGGCAGTCAAGGTCGAGATTCCGCAAAGGGGAACCCGTGACCCTCCGCATCTCCGTGATCGGCACCGGCTATCTCGGCGCCACCCACGCCGCCGCCATGGCGGAGTTCGGCTTCGAGGTGCTGGGTCTGGACATCGACCCGGAGAAGATCGCCACGCTGACCGCCGGCCGGGTGCCGATGTACGAGCCGGGGCTGTCCGAGCTGCTGCTCAAGCACGTGGCGGGCCACGAGGGTTCGACCGGCCGGCTGCGCTTCACCACCTCCGTCCAGGAGGCCGCGGAGTTCGGCGACGTGCACTTCGTCTGCGTCAACACCCCGCAGCGCAAGGGCGAGTTCGCCGCCGACATGTCCTACGTCGACGCCGCGATCGACGGGCTCGCCCCGTACCTGACCCGCCCGGTGCTGGTGGTCGGCAAGTCCACCGTCCCGGTCGGCTCGGCGAACCGGCTGGCCGAGCGGCTGGCCGCGCTGGCGCCGGTCGGCGAGGGCGCCGAGCTCGCCTGGAACCCGGAGTTCCTGCGCGAGGGCTTCGCCGTCCAGGACACCCTGCGCCCGGACCGGATCGTGGTCGGCTCCCGCAGCGAGCGCGCCGAGCGGGTGCTGCGCGAGGTGTACGCCGAACCGATCGCGGCCGGGGTGCCGTTCGTGGTCACCGACTTCGCGACCGCCGAGCTGGTCAAGGCCGCCGCCAACTCCTTCCTGGCCACCAAGATCTCCTTCATCAACGCGATGTCCGAGGTCTGCGAGGCCGCCGGCGCCGACGTCACGATGCTCGCCGACGCGCTCGGCCACGACGAGCGGATCGGCCGCAAGTTCCTCAACGCCGGTCTCGGCTTCGGCGGCGGCTGCCTGCCCAAGGACATCCGCGCGTTCATGGCCCGGGCCGGGGAGTTGGGCGCCGACCAGGCGCTGACCTTCCTGCGCGAGGTCGACTCGATCAACATGCGCCGCCGCTCCCGGATGGTCGACCTGGCCCGCGAGCAGTGCGGCGGGGGCTTCCTCGGCCGCCGGGTGGCCGTCCTCGGGGCCGCCTTCAAGCCGAACTCGGACGACATCCGGGACTCCCCCGCGCTCAACGTCGCCGCGCAGATCCAGCTCCAGGGCGCGCAGGTCACGGTGTACGACCCGAAGGCGATGGACAACGCCCGCAAGATGTTCCCGGGCCTGGCCTACGCCGAGTCCCCGCTGGAGGCCGCCGAGGGCGCGCACGTGGTGCTGCACCTCACCGAGTGGCGGGAGTTCCGCGACCTCGACCCGGCCGAGCTGGGCGCGGTCGTCGCCGAGCGCCGGCTGCTGGACGGCCGCAACGCCCTGGACGCCGCCGCCTGGCGCGCGGCCGGCTGGACGTACCGGGCGCTCGGCCGCCCGAGCTGACGGCGCCGCGCCGGGGCCCGCCGGTCGTCCCGCGACCGGCGGGCCCCCGGGCAGGGTCTAGCTCGCCCGGCCCGCGAGCCCGAGGCGCGGGATCTCGATGGCGGGGCACTTGTCCATCACCATCGCGAGACCGGCCGCGCGCGCCCGCTCGTACGCGGCCTCGTCCACCACGCCGAGCTGGAACCAGACGGCCCTGGCACCGATGGCCACGGCCTCGTCGGCCACCGCACCGGCGAGGTCGGACCGGACGAAGGTGTCGACCACGTCGACCTCGAACGGGATGTCCGACAGGGTCGCGTAGCCCTTCTCGCCGTGGACCGTCTCGGCCTTCGGGTGCACGGGCACGATCCGCTTCCCGAAGCGCTGGAGCACCTCGGCCACGCCGTACGCGGCGCGCCGCCGGTTGGACGACAGGCCGACCACGGCCCAGGTGTCGCCCAGCTCGGTAAGGATCCTGCGGACCGTCTCCGGGTCGCCGTACATGCCCTGCCTCCTCGCAGCCGCTGACTCACCACTCCCAGCGCCGCCGCTCCCCCGGCCATTCCCGGCGGGGAGCCGCCCGGCGCGGGGGCCCGGCCCGGGCGGCGCTACCCGACCGGTACCGCCACGTCGCAGATCGGCTCCTGCGGGTCCGGCCCGAGGTAGTGGCCGAAGTAGATCTCCCGGGCGGAGCCGACGACGTCCAGCCCCCGCTCCCCGGCGGCCCGGTGGACGGCCTCGTAGCCGCCGAGGAGGTCCGGGTACTCCATCTGCGCCCGGGTCAGCCGCGTGTAGAGCTGGCGGTGCGCCGGCTCGACCCGGACGGCGGCCCCCGGGCCGGCGTGCCCGGCGAGCGAGGGGTCGACCGGGACGCAGACCTCCACCGGGCCGTCGCCGTCCTCGCTCACCTCCCCGTGGTAGATCACGAACGGCGGGCCGAAGACCCCGCCGCAGCGCTCCGCGACCGCCTCCAGCCGCTGGCACGCGGCCGGGATCCACTCGCTCAACTCGCCGATCCTCAGGTGCCGGCGCTCGGTCAGGACGGTCTGCTCGGCCACCTCGCGCCGCTCGATCCGGTACATGCTGGGACTCCTCTCACTGCCACCCGACAACTGGACGCGGAGGTGCACCGCCAGCTCTCGTTGCACGGCGATCCGGCGCTCGACCGACGCCCAGTACCCGGCCACCAGGTCGGCACCGGCCGGGCCGTCGGCCGCCAGGACGTCGGCGACCGCCGCGAGCGGCATGTCGAGCCGCCGCAGGAGCACGATCAGCCGGGCCCGCTCCACCTGGGCGGCGCCGTAGGAGCGGTAGCCGGTGACCGGGTCGACCCGGGCGGGAGTGAGCAGGCCGAGCCGGTCGTAGAGCCGCAGGGCCTTGAGCGAGAGCCGTGAACGGCGGGCGAACTCGCCGATGGTCAGCAGGGTTTCCGGGGTGTCCTCCACGCCGGTCACGCTCCCGTCTGCCCCAGGGGCAGAGTCAATCCGGCTCAGCCGTCGAGCTGCGCGAGGGTAGCGATGGACGGGCGGCGGGTGGTCCGGAGGTCGCGCGCGACGGCCTCGGCGTCGCGCAGCACGCGGACCGCGTTGTGCCAGGTGAGCTTCCCGAGGTCGGTCCGCGACCAGCCGCGGCCGAGCAGTTCGGCGATCAGGTTGGGGTAGCCGGCCACGTCGTCCAGCCCGGCCGGGAGGAAGGCGGTGCCGTCGAAGTCGCCGCCGATGCCGATGTGGTCGATGCCGGCCACCTCGCGCATGTGGTCGAGGTGGTCGGCGACGGTGGCCGGGGTGGCGACCGGGCGCGGGGTGGCCTGTTCGAAGGCCCGCTGGCAGGCCATGCCGGCCGGGGTGGTGTCGAGGTGGTCGAAGCCGTGGGCGCGCATGTTCTCGTCGGCGGCGACGGTCCACTCGATGGCGGCGGGCAGGATGAACTTGGGGACGAAGGTGGCCATCGCCACGCCGCCGTTGGCGGCGAGCCGGCCGAGCACGTCGTCCGGGACGTTGCGCGGGTGGTCGCAGACGGCGCGCGCGGAGGAGTGCGAGAAGAGCACCGGCGCCTCGCTGACCCGCAGCGCGTCGCGCATGGTGTCGGCGGAGACGTGCGAGAGGTCGACCAGCATGCCGAGCCGGTTCATCTCCCGGACGACCTCCTCGCCGAACCGGGTCAGGCCCCGGGCCACCGGCTTGTCAGTGGCGGAGTCGGCCCACGGGGTGTTGTCGTTGTGGGTGAGCGTCATGTACCGGACGCCGAGCTCGTACAGGGCGCGCAGGGTGGCGAGCGAGCAGTCGATGGAGTGGCCGCCCTCGGCGCCCATCAGCGAGGCGATCCGGCCCTCGGAACGGGCGGTCTCCATGTCCTCGGCGGTGAACGCGAGCCGGAGCCGGTCGGGGAAGCGCGCGGCCAGGGCCCGGACGAAGTCGATCTGCTCCAGGGTGGCGCTGACGGCGTGGTCGCCGGCGAGCCGGGAGGGCACGTAGACGGACCAGAACTGCGCGCCGACCCCGCCCGCGGCGAGGCGGGCGAGGTCGGTGTGCAGCCGGGCGCTCTGGTCGGCGGCCAGGTCGAGCGTGTCGAGGTCGTAGCCGACCTGCTCGCGCATCGCCCAGGGGAGGTCGTTGTGGCCGTCCACCACGGGGGTGTCGCGGAGGAGGGCGCGGGCACGGTCCAGCAGGGCGGCCGGGTCGGGCTGCCCGGCGGAGTCCAACAGCTCAGAGGTCATACAGGCTGTTGTATCCGATATGACTACTTTCCAAAGCCGAAGGAGGCGGAACCCGCCACCTTGGCCCGCAGCTTCTTCCCCTTCTCGGTGGCCTGGCTGTTCAGCTCGGCCTGGAAGTCCGTCATCTTCTCGGTCAGCTCCGGGTCGAACGCCGCCAGCATCCGCACCGCCAGCAGGCCCGCGTTGCGCGCGCCCGCCACCGAGACGGTGGCCACCGGCACGCCGGCCGGCATCTGGACGATCGACAGCAGGCTGTCCATGCCGTCCAGGTAGCGCAGCGGCACCGGGACGCCGATGACCGGCAGCGGGGTGACCGAGGCGAGCATGCCCGGCAGGTGGGCGGCGCCGCCGGCGCCCGCGATGATCGCCTTCAGCCCGCGCGTGTGGGCGCTCTCGCCGTACGCGACCATCTCGCGCGGCATCCGGTGCGCGGAGACGACGTCCACCTCGTAGGGGATCTCGAACTCGTCGAGGGCCTGGGCCGCGGCCTCCATGACCGGCCAGTCGGAGTCCGAACCCATCACGATGCCGACAAGGGGGTGGGTCATTCGGTGATCGTTCCTCGCAGGTAGGCGGCCGCGTGACGGGCGCGCTCGCGGACGTCGTCGAGGTCGTCCCCGAAGACGTTGACGTGGCCGACCTTGCGGCCGGGCTTCACGTCCTTCCCGTACATGTGGATCCGCAGGCCCGGGTCGCGGGCCATGCAGTGCAGGAAGGCGTGGTACATGTCCGGGTAGTCGCCGCCGAGGACGTTGACCATGACCGTCCACTTGGCACGCGGCCGGGGGTCGCCGAGCGGCAGGTCGAGCACGGCCCGCAGGTGGTTCTCGAACTGCGAGGTGACGGCGCCGTCCTGGGTCCAGTGCCCGGAGTTGTGCGGGCGCATGGCCAGCTCGTTGACCAGGATCCGGCCGTCCCGGGTCTGGAAGAGCTCGACCGCCAGGTGGCCGGTGATGTCCAGCTCGCCGGCGATCCGCAGGGCCAGCTGCTGGGCCTCGTCGGAGAGGGCCGGGTCGAGGTCCGGCGCCGGGGCGGTGACCTCGGCGCAGACGCCGTTCTCCTGGAGGCTCTCCACCACCGGGTAGGCGACGGCCTGGCCGCTGGGCGAGCGGACCACGTTGGCGGCCAGCTCGCGGACGAAGTCCACCTTCTCCTCGGCCAGCACGGGGACGCCGGCCAGGAACGGCGCGTGCGCCTGCTGCTCGTCGTCGACGACCCAGACGCCCTTGCCGTCGTAGCCGCCGCGGACCGTCTTGAGGACGACCGGGTAGCCGGCGCCCTCCTCGGCGAAGGCGGTCACGTCGGCCGGGTCGGCGACGAGCCGGTGCCGGGGGCAGGGCACCCCGATGGAGTCGAGCTTCGCGCGCATCACGCCCTTGTCCTGGGCATTGACCAGCGCCTCCGGGCCGGGCCGGACGGCCACGCCGTCGGCCTGCAGGGCCCGCAGGTGCTCGGTCGGCACGTGCTCGTGGTCGAAGGTGATCACGTCACAGCCGGCCGCGAAGCGGCGCAGCGTGTCGAGGTCGCGGTAGTCGCCGAGGACGGTGTCGGAGACCACCTGCGCGGCGGAGTCCTGGGGCGTGTCGGCGAGGAGTTTGAACCTGACCCCGAGCGGGATGCCCGCCTGGTGTGCCATACGGGCCAGCTGCCCGCCGCCGATCATGCCCACCACTGGAAAATTCGCATTGCCCGGGGAAGTCACCCCGCCAGGATATCCGGGCCGGTCGGGGGCCATGGAACCGCTCCACCGCCGAGCACCGTCCCAGAGGGCGAGGAACCCTGGGGGCTGAGCCGATCGGCGGAACCGGGTAGCCTGGACCGCTAGGTCCTGGTACGCGTGATCCGATCATGTGCGTGCACGCAGGGCTCAAGGGCCAGCCGCGCATCCGCTCCGGGCCCCCTTGTCCGCTGGCACATGGAGGCAGCCCGGTATGGCGACGACCGCAGCGTCGAACCCCTCGCTGGCGCAGAAGTTGCGCGGGCTCAAGGGCGAGGTCGTGAAGTTCGGCATCGTCGGCCTGAGCGGCGTGGTGGTCAACTTCGCCCTCTTCTGGATCTGCATCAACGCGCTGGGCCTCGCCTCGGTGCGGTCGAACATCGTGGCGACGGTCGTCGCGATCGCGACCAACTACCTCGGCTACCGCTACTGGCTGTACCGGGACCGCGACGCCGCCGCCCGCAAGCGCGAGATCACGCTGTTCCTGCTGTTCAGCGGCGCCGGGATGCTGATCGAGACCGGCGTGCTGGGCTTCTCGCGGTACGTGCTCGGCCTGGACACGCCGTTCGAGCAGCTGGCCGCCAAGGTGGTCGGCCTCGCGGTGGCGACGGTGTTCCGCTTCATCTCGTACCGCACGTGGGTCTTCACGGTGGTCCCGGAGACGGCCGCCGAGGCCGAGCCGGCCGCCGAGGTCGTCGCGCAGGCCGAACTGGTGCTGGCCGCCGAGGAGATCCGGTACGCCAAGGCCGAATAGGCCGCCGCGCCGGTAGCCCCGCCCGACGGACCGCCCGACGGCCGCCCCACGTGCCCCGCCCGACAGGGCCGCCCCACTTGCCCCGCCCGCGCCCGCGGGAGGACAGTGGTGACCGAGGGCGAGCACGGCCGGCGAACGATCGAGGCCCGGGGGTTCCCAGGAGGCTCGCCATGGCGTTCGTCCAGATCATCGACTGCAGAACCGACAAGGTGGACGACCTCAACCGGCTGATGGACAGCTGGGCCGAGCAGACCGAGGGCCGGCGCACGGTCGGGCACGCGATGGTCGCCACCGACCGCGCCGACCCGCGGCACCTGGTGGAGATCGTCGAGTTCGCCTCGTACGAGGACGCGATGAAGAACTCCGCACTGCCCGAGACCGACCGGATCTTCCGGGAGATGGTCGCGCTCTGCGACGCGCCGCCGACCTTCACCGACCTGGACGTGGTCCGCGACACCCGGTTCTGAGCGCGGCACCCGGTCCGGAGAACGGGCGCCGCCGTCCTAGTCGTCCCGGCGGCTGCGCCCGAGGAAGATGGCGAACACCGGCGGCTTCAACGAGAGCAGTTCGAGCCTGGCGCCGTCGGCCTCCGCGAGGTCGCGGGCCACGGCCAGGCCGATCCCGGTCGAGTTGCGGCCGCTGACCGCGCGCTCGAAGACCCGGTTGCCCAGCTCCGGCGGCACCCCCGCGCCCTGGTCCTGCACCTCGACCACCACCGACGTCCCGGACGGCCGCACCCGCAGGGTGATCAGCCCGGCGCCGTGCATCAGCGAGTTCTCGATCAGGGTGGCCAGCACCTGCGCCACCGTGCCGGGGGTGCCGACCGCGGTGGCCCCGCGCAGGCCCTCCACCTGGAGCACCCGGCCGGCTTCGCGCAGCGACGGCCCCCACTCCTCCACCTGCTGCTTGACCACGTCGTCCAGGTCGAAGGCGACGGCGGTGGGGCTGCGCGGGTCCCGCTGGGTGGTGAGCAGCCGCTGGACGACGTCGGTGAGCCGTTCGACCTGCTGGAGGGCGATGGTCGCCTCCTCCTTGACCGTCTCCGGGTCCTCGGCGACCGCGGTGATCTCCTCCAGCCGCATCGAGAGCGCGGTGAGCGGGGTGCGCAGCTGGTGCGAGGCGTCGGCGGCGAGCCGCCGCTCGGCGGTGAGCATCCGGGCGATCCGCTCGGCGCTGACGTCGAGGACCTCGGCGACCCGGTCGAGTTCGGGCACCCCGTAGCGGCGGTCGCGCGGGCGCGGGTCGCCGGAGCCGAGCCGCTCGGCCGTCTCGGCGAGGTCGGTGAGCGGGCGGGCCAGCCGTTTGGCCTGCCAGACGGCGAGGGCCACGGCGGCCTGGACGGCGAGCAGGGCGACCACGCCGAGCAGCAGCAGCATGTTGGCGATCTCGTGGTCGACGGCGGCCCGGGACTGCTCGACCGTGACGGTCTCGCCGCTGGCGCCCTGCTCGACGGCCTTGAGCAGGTGGGTCCCGGCCGGCCGCTCGCCGCTGGAGACGACGGGCTTGCCGGGGATGTCCACCTCGACGTACTGGCCGTCGGTGACCTGGTTGGCGAACTTGTCGCCGGTGACCGGCTCGCCCGCCGCGAGCCGGTTCTCCACCAGGGCGAGCACCCGGACGGCGGCCGCGTCCACCCGGTCCTGCGCCGAGTTCACGATGGTGCGCTTCTCGACCAGGGCGAGCGGGACGCAGAACACCACGACCACCACCAGGACGACGCCCAGCAGCGAGTTGATCATCCGGCGTTTCACGCTGCCGCTCCCCGTCGTGGTTCGTACCCCTTGCCGGGGCTAGTTCTTCTCGAAGCGGAAGCCCACGCCGCGCACGGTGGCGATGTAGCGGGGGTTGGCCGCGTCGTCGCCGAGCTTCTTGCGCAGCCAGGAGATGTGCATGTCCAGCGTCTTGGTGGAGGTCCACCAGGTGGTGTCCCAGACCTGGCGCATGATCTCCTCGCGGGTGACCACCCGGCCGGCGTCCCGGACCAGCACCCGCAGCAGCTCGAACTCCTTGGCGGAGAGGGTGAGCTCCTCCTCGCCGAGCCAGGCGCGGTGCGACTCGATGTCGATCTTCACCCCGTGCGCGCCGGTGGTGAGCTGGTCGACGTTGCCGCGCCGCAGCAGGGCCCGGACGCGGGCGAGCAGCTCGGCGAGGCGGAAGGGCTTGGTCACGTAGTCGTCGGCGCCGGCGTCCAGGCCGACCACGGTGTCCACCTCGTCGGCGCGGGCGGTGAGGACCAGGACGGGGCAGCTCTTGCCGTCGGCGCGCAGCCGGCGGCAGACCTCCAGGCCGTCCATCTCGGGCAGGCCGAGGTCGAGGACGACGAGGTCGACCTCCTCGGTGAGCCCGGCGGCCAGTGCGGTCGGACCGTCCTCGCGGACGAGCACCTCATAGCCCTCGCGTCGCAGGGCCCGGGCGAGCGGTTCGGAGATCGCCGGATCGTCCTCGGCGAGCAGCACACAGGTCATGTGGTGATGGTAGTCCGCCGGGTTGGGGGCGACTGCCCTGTGAGGTAGTTCACAGAGCGTGATCGTTATACGGAGTGCGATCACCGCTCAACGGACATGGTCCGACCGCCCGTTCGGCGAAGATCCTGCCTCATGCTCTTGCATCCGAAGGAACAAATCCCGCTCTACCATGGATATGCCGATCAGATCGGCGGCAGACTTTGCCATCGCCATACCTAATTGGCGGGTTTTGTCAGCTGATGGCGCCAAATATCGCCACGTACAGTGGTTTGGTCCACGTCCGCCGTCACCCCCCTGGGCGGACGCTGTCAGCAAGGAACCCCTACACATGGCGTCTACGACCCTGGAGTCCGGCGTTCAGTCGGCCTCTCCCAGCGGCAAGACCTTCCTCGGGCACCCCCGTGGACTCGCCACGCTGTTCATGACCGAGATGTGGGAGCGCTTCAGCTTCTACGGCATGCGCGCCCTGCTGGTGCTCTACCTGGTCGCCGAGACCAAGAACGGCGGCCTCGGCTACTCGGCCGCCCTCGGCGCCGCGATCGTGGGCGTGTACAACGCCATGGTCTACCTCTTCGCCCTGCCCGGCGGCTGGATCGCGGACCGCTTCTGGGGGCCCCGCAAGACGGTGGCCGTCGGCGGCTGCGTCATCATGATCGGCCACTTCCTGCTGGCCGTCCCGGCCACGGCCTCGTTCTTCATCGGCATGGCCTTCATCGCCGTCGGTTCCGGCCTGCTGAAGGCCAACATCTCGACGATGGTCGGCCACCTGTACGACGGCCCGAACGACCCGCGCCGTGACGGTGGCTTCACCATCTTCTACATGGGCATCAACCTCGGTGCCTTCGCGGCGCCGCTGGTGATCGGCACGGTCGGGCAGAAGGTCGACTGGCACCTCGGCTTCGCCCTCGCCGGCGTCGGCATGGCCCTCGGGCTGATCCAGTACCTGGTCGGCACCCGCCACCTCAGCGCCAAGAGCAACCTGGTGACCGCGCCGATCTCGGCCGCCGAGAAGAGCGCCGTGCTGCGCAAGGCCGGCCTCTGGCTCGCCGTCGCCGCGGTGTTCTACGCCGTGGTCGCACTGACCGGTCACTTCACCATCCAGTGGGCGATCTGGCCGCTCTCCATCGCGGGCATCGCGATCCCCACCATCTACTTCGCCCGGATGAAGCGCGACAAGGACCTCAGCCCGGACGAGAAGTCCAAGATGACCGGCTACATCTGGTTCTTCGTCGCCGCCGCCGTGTTCTGGATGATCTACGACCAGTCCAGTTCCACGCTGAGCATCTTCGCCGAGGAGAACACCTCCTCCACGCTGCTCGGCTTCGACTTCCCGACCAGCTGGTTCCAGTCGCTGAACCCGCTCTACATCATGGCGCTGGCCCCGGTCTTCGCCTGGCTCTGGGTGTGGCTCTCCAAGCGCGCCAAGAACCCCAGCACCACCATGAAGTTCGCGTTCGGTCTGCTGATGATCGGCGCGTCCTTCCTGGTCATGATGATGGCGATGGCCGCCGCCTCGGGCGGCACCAAGGTCACCCCGCTCTGGCTGGCCGTGGTCTACCTGGTGCAGACCGTCGGCGAGCTGACCGTCTCCCCCGTCGGCCTCTCCGTCACCACCAAGCTGGCCCCGGCCAAGTACGCCAGCCAGATGATGGGCCTGTGGTTCCTCGCCGTCACGGCGGGCGACTGCGTCGCCTCGGTCTTCCAGCTGATCCTGGGCGATTCCGTGGTCGGCTCCACCTGGTACTTCGCGGTGCAGGGTGCGATGGCGATCTTCGCCGGTGTCGCCCTGGCGATGTACCGCAAGAGGGTCATCGCCCTGATGGGCGACGTCCACTGATCCGAAGGATCGAGCAGCAAGCCCGGAGGCCCGGGCGGTGGTCCCACCACCGCCCGGGCCTCCGGGCTTTCGCGTCAGGCGCCGCGGACCTCGGACGAGGCGCCGACCAGGAACGACTTGAAGCCGCACCGGATCGACGAGGTCTGGCCGGGCGACACCCACGGACCCCAGTAGGTCGACCGCACGACGCTCTCCCGGCTGCCCGTCACGACGTCACAGGTGATCTTCGCCCGGTGCGCCGCCCCCGACGGCAGCCGGCCGGAGCAGGTGGACTCGGCGGTCGGCCGGCCGAGGTTGTCCAGCTGGGCCCTGGCGCTGCATCCGCCGTCGATCGAAGCGGCGGACGCGGCCGGCGCGGCGGCCAGAGCCATCCCCACGGCGGTCACACCGACCAGTACGGCAGCCTTGAACTTCATCATTCACTCCATCCCCGAAAAGGCATGACGATTCGCCGCGGACACGTCCACGGAATCGCCTCCACCCCGATTGAGCAGATTCCCGCCGGAGTTCGGCGAACCCCGACACACCGGACCGTAGCGACCCGAATCCTCTCGGACAACCCCGCCGAGCAGCGGGTTTACACGGACATGGCAGATCGCTGACGATGTCCGATACGGCTCCCGCACCGCATTCCACAAGCCGTACGTCCACGATCCCGGAGGGATTTCACCGGACGTTCCGCCTATCCATTCGTACCGGGAAGAACGAATGTGAAAGGGCGTCAACCCGGACCTTCCCACGGGCACTTCGGGGAGCCCCGACGGGACCGGGCGCCGCAGCCCGGGGGCCGACCGCCCCCGGGCATGTCAGGGTGTCGGGCATGCCGACCGAATCCCTCCCCCGCCAACTCGCCCGCACCCGTCGCTTCTCCCTCGGCGCGCCCGCCGCTCCGGCCGTCTGCGCCGACGGCCGCACGGTGCTGTTCCTGCGCAGCCGGGCCGGGGACGACCCGGTCACCTGCCTGTGGGCGCTGGACGCCGACAGCGGCGAGGAGCGGCTGCTGGCCGACCCGGCCGCCCTCGGCGACACCGACGGGGACCTCCCGGAGGCCGAGCGGATCCGCCGCGAGCGCTCCCGCGTCCACGCCACCGGCATCACCGCCTTCGCCGTCGACCCGGCCGGCCGGACGGTCGCCTTCGCCCTGGGCGGGGCGCTCTGGACGGCCGACCCCGCCCGGGGCACCACCCGCCGGATACCGACCGCCACCACCGTCTACGACCCGCGCCCCGACCCGACCGGGCACCGGATCGCCTACGTGGGCGACGGCGCGCTGCGCGTGGTCGGCGCGGACGGCGGCGGGGACCGCGCCCTGGCCGGGCCCGAGCACGCCGAGGTCGGGTACGGCGTCCCCGACCACGTCGCCGCCGAGTCCATGCACCGCACCCGGGCGTACTGGTGGTCGCCGGACGGCACCCGGCTGCTGGTGGCGCGGGTGGACAACAGCCCGCTCAGCCGCCTCCACCTGGCCGACCCGGCCGATCCGGCCCGGCCGCCGCGCGTGCTGCGCTACCCGCTGGCCGGCACCGCCAACGCCGACGTCTCGCTCTGGCTGCTGGACCTCGACGGGGGCCGCACCGAGGTCCGCTGGGACCGCGCCGGCCACGAGTACCTGACCGCCGCCGGCTGGGACGCCCACGGCCCCTACGCCGCGGTGCAGAGCCGCGACCAGCGCACCGTCCGCACCCTCGCCGTCGACCCGGCCGACGGCGCCACCCGGACGCTCGCCGAGCAGCGGGACGAGCACTGGGTCGAGCTCGTCCCCGGCCTGCCGGTCCGCACCGGCGCCGGGGCGCTGGTCGACTCCGCCGACCTCGGCGACACCCGACGGCTCACCGTGGACGGCGAGCCCGTCACCCCGCCCGGCCTCCAGCTGCGCGCGGTGCTCGGGACCGACGGCGAGCAGGTGCTCTTCACCGGCTCCACCGAACCGACCGAGACCCACCTGTGGGTGTACGACCCGGCCGGGGGCGCCGTACGGCTCAGCTCCGAGCCCGGCGTGCACACCGGCGTGCGGAGCTCGGGCACGCTCGTCCACACCGCCCGGACGCCCGGCGCGCCCGGCGGGCACACCAGCGTCCACCGGGACGGGCGCCCCGCCGTCGCCCTGCGCTCGCACACCCGGCGGCCCGTCCTCACCGCCCGGCCCGAGCTCCTCCGGCTCGGCCCGCGCGAGCTGCGCGCCGCGCTCTTCCTCCCGGCCGGCCACCGGCCCGGCGACGGTCCGCTGCCCGTCCTGCTCGACCCCTACGGCGGGCCCGCGATGCAGAAGGTCACCGCGGCCGGCGGCTGGCCGGACCTGGTCTCCCAGTGGTTCGCCGACCAGGGCTTCGCCGTGCTGGTGGTGGACGGGCGCGGCACCCCCGGGCGGGGTCCGCGCTGGGAGAAGGCGGTGTTCGCCGACGTCGCCACGCCCGCCCTGGACGACCAGGTCGACGGCCTGCGGGAGGCCGCCCTGGCCCGCCCCGGGCTGCTGGACCTCGACCGGGTCGCCATCCGCGGCTGGTCCTACGGCGGCTTCCTCGCCGCGCTGGCCGTGCTGCGCCGCCCGGACGTCTTCCACGCCGCCGTCGCCGGGGCCGCGCCCACCGACCACCGGCTGTACGACACCCACTGGAAGGAGCGCTTCCTCGGCCACCCCGACGAGCACCCGGAGCGCTACGACGCCTGCTCGCTGATCCCCGACGCCGCCGGTCTGCGCCGCCCGCTGCTGCTGGTCCACGGCCTGGCCGACGACAACGTGCTGCCCGCGCACGCGCTGCGGCTCTCCGCCGCCCTGCTCGCCGCCGGACGCCCGCACGAGCTGCTGCCGCTCAGCGGGACAACCCACTCGCCGAGCGACGAGACGGTGGCGGAGAACCTGCTGCTGCACCAGCTGGACTTCCTCCGCCGCGGCCTGGCCCCGGGTTAGGCCGGTGGGGCGGCCGCGACCGCGGCCGCCCCACGCGGCCCGTTGTCAGACCTCCCGGACCCCGGCCCGCCAGACCGCCGCCGTCAGCGGCACGCCCGGCCGGTACGCGAGGTGGACGTGCGAGGGCGCCTCCAGCAGCTGGAGGTCCGCCCGGGCGCCGACCGTCACCGTGCCGACGTCGGTGCGCCGCAGCGCCCGCGCGCCGCCCGCGGTGGCGGCCCAGAGGGCCTCGTCCGGCGTCATCCCCATCTCCCGCACCGCGACCGCGATGCAGAACGCCATCGAACTGGTGAAGCTGGAGCCCGGGTTGCAGTCCGTGGAGAGCGCGACGACGGCGCCCGCGTCGAGCAGCCGGCGCGCGTCCGGGTAGGCGGCGCGGGTGGAGAACTCCGCGCCCGGCAGCAGCGTCGCCACCGTCGCCGAGCCGGCCAGCGCCGCCACGTCCTCGTCGGTCAGGTGGGTGCAGTGGTCGGCCGAGGCCGCCCCCAGCTCGACGGCGAGCTGCACGCCCGGGCCGTAGGAGAGCTGGTTGGCGTGCACCCGGGGGGTGAGGCCGCGCTCGACCCCGGCGGTCAGGATCGCCCGGGCCTGGTCCCCGTCGAAGGCGCCGTTCTCGCAGAAGACGTCCACCCAGCGGGCGTACGGCGCGCAGGCATCCAACATGTCGCCGGTGACCAGGTCCACGTACCCCGCCGGGTCGTCGGCGTACTCGGGGGCGACCACGTGGGCGCCCAGGTAGGTGGTCTCGGGGGTGTACGAGGAGGCGATCCGCAGGGCCCGGGCCTCGTCGACGACGGTCAGCCCGTAGCCGGACTTGCACTCGATCGCGGTCGTCCCCTGCCGCAGCGCCTCGCGGACGAACCGGGCCAGGTTGGCGTCCAGCTCGGCGTCGCTCGCGGCCCGGGTGGCCGCCACCGTCGTCCGGATCCCGCCCGCGGTGTACGACTGGCCGGACATCCGGGCGTTGAACTCCGCGGTGCGGTCCCCCGCGAACACCAGGTGGGCGTGCGAGTCGACGAACCCGGGCAGCAGGGCCCGCCCGGCCGCGTCGAACCGCTCGTCCGCGGCGGGCGCCTCGGCCGCCGGACCGACCCAGGCGACCGTGCCGCCGTCCACCACCACGGCCGCGTCGGCGAGCAGGCCGAGCGGCCCGGTCCCGTACGCGGGGTCGTTGGTGACCAGGCTGCCGATACCGGTGATCAGGGTGCTCGGCATGCCCTGGCTCTGCGGGCTGCTCGGGGTGCTCACATCAGGCCTTTCGGGACTGGACCCGGGGGCGGGCGGGATCAGCCCCCGCCCGCCCCCGGGAGTTACGGGGACTCAGCAGCTCAGCGCGGCGATCGAGGACCGCAGCGCGCCGGGGACGTCGGGCACCAGCCGGTGCACGCCGTCCTCGACGATCTGCCGCCCGCCGACCACCACGTGTCGCACGTCGGCGGCCGAGGCGGCGAACACCGCGATCTCGGCGCCGAGCCGGCTCGGCGGCCCGGCCGTGCGCACCGAGTCCAGGGCGATCACGGTGAAGTCGGCGAGCGCGCCGGCCTCGATCCGCCCGGCCTCCGGCCAGCCGAGCGAGGCGTGCCCGTCCTCGGTGCCCGCCCGCAGCAGCGAGTTGGCCGTCCAGTGGCCCCGGGTGCGGGTGCGCAGCCGCTCGTCCAGCTCCAGCGCGCGGGCCTCCTCGAACGGGTCGATGACGGCGTGGCTGTCACTGCCCAGGGTGATCGGGCAGCCCGCCGAGGCGAGTTGGCGGGCCGGTCCGATGCCGTCCGCGAGATCCCGCTCGGTGGTGGGGCACATGCAGATGACGGTCGAGGAGTCGGTGAGGAGCTTGATGTCCTCCTCGGTGAGGTGGGTGGCGTGCACCGCCGAGGTCCGCGGGCCGAGCGCGCCGTGGTCGGCGAGCAGCCTGGTCGGGGTGACGCCGTGCGCGGTGAGGCAGGCGTCGTTCTCGGCGGTCTGCTCGGAGAGGTGGACGTGCAGCGGGGCCCGGCGGGCCGCCGTCCACTGCGCGACGGTGCCGATCTGCTCGGCCGGCACCGCCCGCACCGAGTGGATCGCGGCGCCGATCCGGGCGTGCTCGCGCGGCTTGAGCGCGTCCACCCGCTCGGCCCAGGCGTCGGCGTCGCCGTCGCTGAACCGGCGCTGCGGCTTGGTCGGCTCGGCGCCGAAGCCGGAGGACAGGTAGCAGGTGTCCAGCAGGGTGATCCGGATCCCGGCCCGGGCGGCGGCCTCGATCAGCGCCTCGCCCATCGCGTTCGGGTCGTCGTAGCGGACCCCGCCGGGCGCGTGGTGCAGGTAGTGGAACTCCCCCACCGCGGTGATCCCGGCCAGCGCCATCTCGGCGTAGACGGCGGTGGCGAGCGCCAGGTAGCTGTCCGGGTCGAGCGCCCCGGCGAACCGGTACATGGTGTCGCGCCAGGTCCAGAAGGTGCCGGAGCCCACCTGCACGGTGCCGCGCAGCGCCCGGTGGAACGCGTGCGAGTGGGCATTGGCCTGGCCGGGCAGCAGCAGCCCCTCCAGCCGGACGGCGCCGGACGGGCAGGGCCCGCTGTCCGGCGTCACCGCGGTGATCCGGCCGTCGGCACCGGTGGCGATCAGGACGTCCTGCTCGACCACCGGCCCGTTGACGTGCGGCAGCCAGGCGTACTGCGCCCAGAAAGTCGTCGTTCGCGCGCCTCCGGCACGGCCTACTGACATGCCAGGTCCTCCAGTACGTCGGCGAGGGCGGCCACGCCGGCCAGGCAGTCGGCCGTCTCCGCGTGCTCGGCCGGGGAGTGCGAGACCCCGCTCGGGTTACGTACGAACAGCATGGCGGTCGGGATCGCCGATGCCAGGATTCCGGCGTCGTGTCCCGCACCGGTGGGCAGGATCGGCACGCCGCCGGGGGCCCCCGCCTTGTTGAGCCGCCGGGCCAGCCGGTCGCGCAGCGGGGCGTCGAACTCCACCACCGGGGTGTAGGACTCGCGGGTCAGCTCGACCCGGACGCCGTCCCGGTCGCCGCGCTCGTACGCCGCCCGCTCGATCTCCTCGACCAGCGCGGTGAGCGTCGCCTCGTCGGCGGCCCGCGAGTCCAGCCAGCCGCGCACCAGCGAGGCGATCGCGTTGGTGCCGTTGGGCTCGACCGCGACCTTGCCGAAGGTGGCCAGCGCGCCCGCCGTCCGCGCCTTCTTCCGGGCCGCGAGCACGGTGTTGGCGTAGGTGAGCATCGGGTCGCGGCGGTCCTCGATCCGGGTGGTGCCGGCGTGGTTCGCCTCCCCGTGGAAGTCGAACCGCCAGCGGCCGTGCGGCCAGATCGCGCCGGCCACGCCGACCGGCTGGTCCTCGGCCAGGTAGCGGCCCTGCTCGACGTGCAGCTCGACGAAGGCGCCGATCCGGGCCAGCCGGTCGCCGTCCGCGCCGATCGCGGCCGGGTCGTAGCCGGCCCGTTCCATCGCGTCGGGCAGCCGGACGCCGTCGGCGTCGCGCAGCTCGAACGCCTGGTCGCGGCCGAGCACGCCCGCGGTCAGCCGCGAGCCGATGCAGGCCACGCCGAACCGGGCGCCCTCCTCGTCCCCGAAGTTGACGATGGCCAGCGGCCGGTCGAACTCCGCTCCCCGCCCGCGGAGTTCGTCCAGGGCGGCGAAGGAGGAGACCACGCCGAGCGGGCCGTCGAAGGCGCCGCCGTCGGGGACGGAGTCCAGGTGCGAGCCGGTGACGATCGCGCCCTCGCCGGCCGGGTCGCCCAGCCAGGCCCACTGGTTGCCGTTGCGGTCCAGCTCGTAGGTCAGGCCGCGCCGGCGGGCCTGCTCCTCGAACCAGGCCCGGCACTCCGCGTCGGCGGAGTTCCAGGCGAAGCGACGGTAGCCGCCGGAGGAGGCGGAGCGGCCCACCGGGAGCAGCTCCGCCCACATCTCTTCGAAACTCACAGCTCACCCATCGGGATGCGCACGCCGCGCTCGGCGGCCACCTCGTCGGCCCGGTCGTAGCCGGCGTCGACGTGGCGGATCACGCCCATGCCCGGGTCGTTGGTGAGCACCCGGCGGATCTTCTCGCCGGCCAGCGCGGTGCCGTCGGCCACCGTGACCTGGCCCGCGTGGATCGAGCGGCCGATGCCGACGCCGCCGCCGTGGTGGATGGAGACCCAGGACGCGCCGGAGGCGACGTTGACCATGGCGTTGAGCAGCGGCCAGTCGGCGATCGCGTCGGAGCCGTCCAGCATCGCCTCGGTCTCCCGGTAGGGGGAGGCCACCGAGCCGCAGTCCAGGTGGTCGCGGCCGATCACGATCGGCGCGGACAGCTCGCCGGAGGCGACCATGTCGTTGAAGCGCTCGCCGGCCTTGTCGCGCTCGCCGTAGCCGAGCCAGCAGATCCGCGCCGGCAGACCCTGGAAGTGCACCTTCTCCTGGGCCATCTTGATCCAGCGGTGCAGCGACTCGTTCTCCGGGAAGAGGTCGAGCACGGCCTTGTCGGTCTTGGCGATGTCCTGCGGGTCGCCGGAGAGCGCCGCCCAGCGGAACGGGCCCTTGCCCTCGCAGAACAGCGGCCGGATGTACGCCGGGACGAAGCCCGGGAAGGCGAACGCGCGGTCGTAGCCGGCCAGCTGGGCCTCGCCGCGGATCGAGTTGCCGTAGTCGAACACCTCGGCGCCGGCGTCCATGAAGCCGACCATCGCCTCGACGTGCCTGGCCATCGACTCGCGCGAGCGCTGGGTGAACTCGGCGGGCTTCTCGGCGGCGTACGTCGCCATGTCGTCGAAGGCGACGCCGACCGGCAGGTAGCTCAGCGGGTCGTGGGCGCTGGTCTGGTCGGTGACGATGTCGATCGGCGCGTCCATCGCGAGCAGCTGCGGGAACAGCTCGGCGGCGTTGCCCAGCAGACCGATGGAGAGCGGCTGCTTCTTGTCGCGGGCGGCGGTGGCCAGCTCCAGCGCGTGCGCGAGGTTCTTGGCCTCGACGTCCAGGTAGCGGTGCTCGATCCGGCGGGAGATCCGCGACGGGTCGCAGTCGATGCAGATCGCCACGCCGCCGTTCATCGTGACGGCCAGCGGCTGGGCACCGCCCATGCCGCCGAGCCCGGCGGTGAGGGTGATCGTCCCGGCCAGGGTGCCCTCGAAGCGCTTGTTGGCCACGGCCGCGAAGGTCTCGTAGGTGCCCTGGAGGATGCCCTGGGTGCCGATGTAGATCCACGACCCGGCGGTCATCTGGCCGTACATGGTGAGCCCGAGGCTCTCCAGCCGCCGGAACTCCTCCCAGTTCGCCCAGTCGCCGACCAGGTTGGAGTTGGCGATCAGCACGCGCGGCGCCCACTCGTGCGTCTGCATGACGCCCACCGGGCGGCCGGACTGGACCAGCATGGTCTCGTCCTGCTTCAGGGTCTCCAGCGTGCGCACCATGGCGTCGAAGGAGCGCCAGTCCCGGGCCGCCTTGCCGGTGCCGCCGTAGACCACCAGCTTCGACGGGTGCTCGGCCACCTCCGGATCGAGGTTGTTCATCAGCATCCGCAGGGCCGCCTCCTGCTGCCACCCCTGCGCCGTCAGCCCCGTCCCGCGCGCCGCACGCACCTCGCGCGGCCCGCTCGCCTGCTGCTGCACCATGTCCCGGCCCCCTACGGATGAATTCATTCAAGCTCGACTCGGCTGAATATATCCAAACATTCAGCCTCCGGCCAGACCTGAACACATCCGATCAGCACCCGCATGCTCGACCACTGAGCGCTACCCTGAATCCGGCGAGTGCCAGCCACTCGGCCCAGCGCCCACGGACGGAGGACGCGATGACGGCCATCACCGTGCGCCCCGGGAGGCTCCGGGGCGTCGCCGAGGAGATCGGGCGAAGCACCGGCCTCCGCGCGCAGATCGTCGGCGGAACCCCGGTGACGTCCCCCACTCGCCGCGGCAAGCACGGCGAGCCCGTTCCGCTCGCCGCACCGCTGCCGCCGGAGCTGCGCACCAGCGCACTCCCGCTGTACGCCCCGAAGGCCTGATCCGCCCTCAGGCCGCCGCGTCGCCGTCCCAGTCGATGCCGATCTCGGCGAGCCAGCGCCGGTCGTCGGCGTCCGGGTCGGCCGGGGCCGGCGGGCGCGGCGGCCGGGGGATCTCCTGGACGGGACCGAGGCCGTACTGGTCGGCGGCGGCCGCCGCCGCACGGGCGTCGGGCTCGATGACGCCGACGTGGACGGCGCTCTCGTCGCCCGGTTCGAGGACGGTGAGTTCGGGCCCGGGCAGCCGCCGCAGGGTGACGCGGCGTCCGCAGGCCGGGCAGGACCACTCGTCGGCGCCCGAGGCGAGCCGGCCGACGAACTTCATCTCGTGGATCACGCGCATCACAGGCTCCCCCTGCCGGTCGGCCCTGCTCCGGGGCCTGTTGACAGGATTCCCGCCCAGGGCCCGGTCCTACTCCAAAAACAGCCCACGAGCCGTCGCGGACTGCTCGATCGCCTCCAACCGGGCCTCGGCACCCGGGAGTTCGTCGCACATGGTCTGCAGGAGCACCCGGCCGAGCATCATCGGCGCGCACGCGGTGTCGAAGACCAGGCCGGTGCCGACGGCGGCCGGCAGCATCAGGTCGGACAGCTTGGCGACCGGGGCGAACACGCTGTCGGCGACGGTCAGCACCGTCAGCCCGCACTCGCGGGCCACCGCCAGGGCGTCCATCAGTTCCCGCGGGTAGCGCGGCAGGGCGAAGCAGAGCAGCGCGCTGGCACCGGCGGCGGCGGCCTGTTCGAGGCGGTCGGCGAGCATGCTGCCGCCCTCGTCGAGCAGCCGGATGTCCGGGTGCACCTTGGCCGCGAAGTAGGCGAAGCCGCGGGCCTGGGCGGAGGCGGCCCGCAGACCGAGGACCGGCAGCGGGCGGGAGGCGGCGAGCAGCCGGGCGGCGCGGAGGATCGGCTCGGGGTCGGCGAGGAGCTCGGCGAGCAGGCGCAGGTGCTCGATCTCGGCGAGCACGGCCTGCTGGTGCTCGTTGCGCACCGCGTCGTCCGGGGTCTCCGGCGCGGCCGGCTCGCCCGCGCCGAGTTCGCGCAGCTGCTTGCGCAGCGCCGGGTAGCCGTCGTAGCCGAGCGCCACGGCGAAGCGGGTGACCGAGGGCTGGCTGACGCCGGCCAGCTCGGCGACCTCGACGCTGGACAGGAACGGCGCCTCGGTGGCGTGCCGGACGAGCGAGTGGGCGATCCGGCGCTGGGTGGGGGTGAGCCGGTGGCCCTCGAAGAGCTGGAGCAGCCGGGCGGAGGGGCCGACCGTGCCGGTGTCGTCGGTGGCGGTCATCAGCGGTACCTCCGGGTGCGAGCTGTTCGGACGACGACTGTGCAGCAGCGCGCTGCCGCTGGCAAAGACGTCTCGTACGCCGGGACGCCCGATGAGACGTCCCGACGGGGTGGGGTACCCCTCGGGGTGACCCTGATTTCCCCCTGATCCGCCCCGATTGCGGTGCGAACCGATGGACTGACGGCCCGGTGCTGCCCCAGGCTGAGCACCATGGACTCTCGCCAGGACGAACTGCGCCGCGACCTCGAAGCCGCTCTGCAGACCCGCAAGGAGCTCGGCAAGGAATACGAGTCGGAGATCGTCGACTCCTTCCTGGCCCGGCTGGACTCCCGGTTGGACGCCCGCCTCGACGCCCGGGTGGAGCGCCGGGTGGCGGAGCGCCTCGACGGCTACGGCCCGGCGGAGCACCTGCGCCGGCGGCCCTTCGGCCGTTCGGGCTCGAAGCTGCCGCTGGTCTCGCTGGTCATGGGCATCCCGCTGACGGCCATCGCGACCAACAGCGGCACCAGTGGGTTCAGCGGGTTCATGAGCCTGGTGGTGGTCTGGGCCGGCATCGCCGGGGTCAACTTCGCCGCCGTCCTGGGCGACAGGCGGGACGAGCGCCGGTCGAAGCCGCCGCGGGGCGAGTGGGACTGATCCCACCCGCCCCGGGCGGCCGCCGGCCCCGGGCCGGCGACCTCGGGCCGCTGGCCCCGGGCCGGTGAATCAGGCCAGCGGGCCGGTGACCTTCTCGACGGCCCGCACCAGCTCGCCGGAGGCGACCAGCGCGGCGGCGGCCTCCAGGTCCGGCGAGAGGAAGCGGTCGCGGCCGGCGCCGCCGACCCCGGCCTCCCGGGCCACGGCCAGCGCGGCGAGGGTCGCGGGCGCCGGCGTGCCGCTGGCGTCGGCCTGCCGGCGGATCTCCAGCGCGCGCGAGGCGGCGGTCAGCTCGACGGCCAGGATCCGGCCGAGGTTCTCGACGGCCTGACGCAGCTTGCGGGCGGCGGACCAGCCCATCGAGACGTGGTCCTCCTGCATCGCGGAGGACGGGATCGAGTCGACCGAGGCCGGCACCGCGAGCCGCTTGTTCTCGCTGACCAGGGCCGCCTGGGTGTACTGGGCGATCATCAGGCCGGAGTCCACGCCCGGGTCGTCGGCCAGGAAGGCCGGCAGGCCGTGCGAGCGGGCCTTGTCGAGCAGCCGGTCGGTGCGGCGCTCGGAGATCGAGCCGAGGTCGGCGGCGGCGATGGCGAGGAAGTCGAGCACGTAGGCGACCGGGGCACCGTGGAAGTTGCCGTTGGACTCGACCCGGCCGTCCGGCAGCACCACCGGGTTGTCGACGGAGGCGGCGAGCTCGCGGGAGGCGACCAGCGCGGCGTGGGTCAGGGTGTCGCGGCCGGCGCCGGCCACCTGGGGGGCGCAGCGGATCGAGTAGGCGTCCTGGACGCGCGGGGCGTCGTCCTGGTGGTGGCCGGTGAGGCCGGAGCCCTTGAGGACGGCCAGCATGTTGGCGGCGCTCAGCGCCTGGCCGGGGTGCGGGCGGATCGGGGCGTGCAGCTCGGGGGCGAGCACCTTGTCGGTGCCGAGCAGCGCCTCCAGGGTCATCGCGGCGGTGATGTCGGCGGTGGTGAACAGGCGCTGGAGGTCGGCGATGGCCATCACCAGCATGCCGAGCATGCCGTCGGTGCCGTTGATGAGGGCCAGGCCCTCCTTCTCCAGCAGCTCGACCGGCTCGATGCCGGCGGCGGCGAGCAGCTCGCCGGCGGGCTTGTCGACACCGTCGGGGCCGGTCGCCACGCCCTCGCCCATCAGGGCGAGCGCGCAGTGCGAGAGCGGGGCGAGGTCGCCGGAGCAGCCGAGCGAGCCGAACTCGCGGACCACCGGGGTGATGCCGGCGTTGAGGATGGCGGCCATGGTCTGCGCGACCACCGGGCGCACGCCGGTCCGGCCGGAGGCCAGCGTCTTCATCCGCAGGAACATCAGCGCGCGGACCACCTCGCGCTCCACGGCCGGGCCCATCCCGGCGGCGTGCGAGCGCACCAGCGAGCGCTGCAGCTGGGCGCGGAGCTCGGGGCTGATGTGCCGGACGGCGAGCGCGCCGAAGCCGGTGGAGACACCGTAGACGGGGCGCGGCTCGGCCGCGAGGGCCTCGATCCGGGCCCGCGCGGTCGCCATCTCGGCGAGCGCGTCCGGACCGATCTCGACCCGGGCGTTGCCCCGGGCGACGGCCAGCACGTCCTCGGCGCTGACGTCGGCCTTGCCGACCTGGACGAGGGGCGCATCGGGGGCCACAGCACTGTGCATATCCATATGCATCATCACACCAGTTGAATGAAGATATGACAACCAGTGGAGCCGTCCGACCCGCACGATAGGTTCCCGCCCATGACGCGGGTACCCGAGAGCCGCCGGACGGAGCGCGCGGCCGTGAACGCCGTGCGCACCCTGCTGGAGAGCGCTCACCACATCGTCCAGGAGATCGACGGCTCCAACGACTTCGGCGAGGACCTCTACGTCACCTTCGCCGACGGGGGCCACCGCACGCCGCACAGCATCGCCATCCAGGTGAAGGGCGGGCGGTCCTTCCGCCGCCGACAGGGGTACTCGGTGCCGGTCGGCGCCCACGGCGAGGAGTGGCGCGAGAGCAACATCCCGGTGATCTGCGTGGTGCACGACCCGGACGGCGACACGCTGCACTGGGCCAACGCCACCCAGCAGCTGCGCGCGGCCCGGGCCGCCGGCCGGACGGCCCGGACGGTACGGGTCCCGGCCGGGGTCGTGCTCACCGGCGCCACCCTCCCCGAGGCGGTCCGGCAGTGGCGCCAGTACGTCCGCAACGCCCGGGGGCTGCACGCCTTCCTGGCCGACCTCACCGGCCGCGACTTCGACCCGGGCGACTACCTCTCGTACTTCGTCAACGACTGCGGCGAGGAGGCGGTCTTCCAGCAGCGGACCGGCGAGGCCTTCGCCATGCTCTGGCACCGCGACCTGGACTGGCAGCCGCACCCGGTGACCGCCGAACGGACCGGGCGGATGCGCGACCGGGTCACTCCCGAGCTGCTGGCCCGCATCGACCCCGCGACCGCCGCCGACCCGGCCCTGGTCGAGCAGCTCATGGCCCACCCGTTCCTGGACGTCCCGCTGGCCGGCACGGTCGTCCTCAACGACGCCGAGCTCTCCTGGCTCCGCGCCTGCTTCGCCGCCAGTGACTGGATGACCCGAATCCCGCCCCGCTGAGCCGCCGCCGATTTCCGCCACGCCGCCCCGATACCGCACGCTGGGGTCGACGGACGGCACGGAGGCGGAGGACCGATGACGCGGGCGACGGCACGGCGGCGGGTGGTACGGCTGCACGGGGACGACCGCAGTGCGCGACCGGACGCCCTGGCGGCGGAGGAGCCGCTGGAGATCCGGGTCGGCGGCGAGCCGCTGACGGTGACCATGCGCACCCCCGGACAGGACTTCGACCTGGTGGCCGGCTTCCTGGTCGGCGAGGGGCTGGTGCACGCGGCGGAGGACCTCGCGGCGCTGCGCTACTGCGCCGGGACGGACGAGGTCGGCGCGAACACCTACAACGTGGTGGACGCGGCGCTGCGCGGCGCCCGCCCCCTCCCGCTCTCCGCCCACCGCAACCTGCTCACCACCAGCGCCTGCGGCCTCTGCGGCCGCGACACGGTGGATGCCGTGCGCACCCATGTCCGCCACCCCGTCGCGGCCGACCCGCTGGCCGTCCCCCCGTCGCTGCTCTACGGGCTGGCGGACCGGCTCCGGGCCACCCAGCGGACCTTCGACTCGACCGGCGGCCTGCACGCGGCCGGCCTGTTCGACGGGACGAGCGGCGAGCTGCTCTGCGCCCGCGAGGACGTCGGCCGGCACAACGCGGTGGACAAGGTGGTCGGCTGGGCGCTGCGCGAGGGCCGGCTGCCGCTGACCGGGCACGTGCTGCTGGTCAGCGGCCGTGCCTCGTTCGAGCTCACCCAGAAGGCCGCACTGGCGGGGATCCCGCTGCTGGCGGCCGTCTCCGCGCCGTCCTCCCTCGCGGTGGACCTCGCCGAGGAGCTGGGCCTGACCCTGGTCGGCTTCCTGCGCGGCGAGCGCGCCAACGTCTACACCCGGCCGGACCGGATCATCGGCTGACCGGCCGACCCGCCCGGGCCGTCACGCCTGCCCCGCGGCCCCCGCCGCCGCCTCGGCCTTCAGCCGGCGCAGCGAGGCGGGGGTGAGCCGCCGCGCGAGCACGTCCAGCGCGGCGCGCACCTCGGCCAGCTCCTGCGGGTCGTCGGTGCCGAGCGCCCGGGCGAGCGCACCGTCGATCGAGGCGGCGGCGACCTCCGCGCGGCGCGGGGAGATCCCGGGGGCCTGGCGGGCGAGCAGCCGGCGGCGGTCCCGCGGGTCGGTCTCGGTGACGATCGAGCCGGCCTCCCGCAACCGGGCCACGGCCGCGGACACCTGACTCTGCGGCAGGCCGGTCCGGGCGGCGATCTCCCCGACCGCACTGTCCGGGTGCTCGTAGACGTCGCTCATCACGACGACGACGGCCTTGACCCCGGTGGGCTGCCGTCCGCCCTCCGGCGCCGGGACGGCCTCCTCGCCGATCTTCATCAACGTCCGACCGAGCAGCAGCAGTTCGACTCCGTTCACATCCGCCACGGTACATCAGAAGAGATGCATCGAAAGAGATCCATCTATCTTGATGCATCTCTTTCGATGCTTTACGGTGGAGCCAACGGCGGCCGCCAGGGCCGCCCGGGGGAGGGACCCACCATGACCACCGCTCTGCTCACCACCGCCGGCGCCCGCATCCACTACCGCGTCGAGGGCACCGGCCCGGTGCTGCTGATCGCCCAGAGCGGCGAGGGCGACGCCGACCGCAGCGCCGATCTGGTCGCCCGCCTGACCGACCGCCACACCGTGGTGACGTACGACCGGCGCGGCCTCTCCCGCAGCACCCTCGACGAGCCCGGCCGCACGCCGACCGTCGAGGAGCACGCCGACGACGTCCACCGGCTGCTCGCCGCCGTCACCGACGAACCCGCCCTGATGCTCGGCTGCAGCCTCGGCGCCCTGATCGGGCTGCAGCTCGCCCACGACCACCCCGGCCGGCTGCACACCCTGATCGCCCACGAGCCGGCCGCGCCGCGGCTGCTCCCGGCCGAGGAGTGCGCCGGGACGCTCGACGCGCTGGCCGGGATCCAGGACGTCTTCCACCGGGACGGCTGGCGGGCGGCCCTGGGCGGCGTGATGGCCGCCACCGGGATCGCGGCCCACCAGGAGCGCGAGCCCGACGCCCGTCCGCAGTCGTTCGGCCCGGAGCGCGCGGCCAACTTCACCGCGTTCCTCGCGCACGACCTGACCACCCTGCGCCGCAGCACCTTCGGCCTCGCCGAGGCCGACGCCCTCGCCACCGGGCCGACCCGGGTGGTGCCCGCCATCGGCGCGACCACCGACCCGACGGTCTACAGCTACCGCTGCGCCGAGGTGCTGGCCGAGCGGCTCGGCACCACGCCCGCCCGCCTGCCGGGCGGCCACAACGGCAACCTCACCCACCCCCGGGCGTTCGCGACCCGGCTCCGCGAGCTGCTCGCGGCCGCTGTGCACGGCGGCTGACCCCCGAGGGGCCCCGAGCGGCCCCGGGCGGCCCGGAGTGGCCCGGAGCGACCCTGAGCGGCCCCGGGCGCCGTCAAGACGAGACGTATCGTTCCACCGGGCCCCTAGAATGACCCCATGACCCGCAGCAGCTCCCCCGACCCCGGCCGCCGCAGCGAGCGGTCGCGCCAGGCCGTCCTCACCGCCGCCGCCGAACTGGTGGCCGAGGTGGGCTTCGGCAAACTGACCATCGAGGCGATCGCCGCCCGGGCCGGCGTCGGCAAGCAGACGATCTACCGTTGGTGGCCCTCCAAGGGCGCGGTGGTCTTCGACGCCTTCCAGGCCGCCAACGAGGACGCCTCCGGCAGCCTGGCCCTGCCGGACACCGGCGACCTCGCCGCCGACCTGCGCACCGTCCTGCGGCCGACGGCCGACCAGCTCGCCGACCCCGGCTTCGGCAACACCGGCCGCGGCCTGATCTCCGAGTACCTGCGCGACCCGGCCCTGCTGCGCGAGTACCGCCAACGCCTGCTGGACCCGTTGCTGGAGGTCACCAAGGCCCGCCTGCACAGCGCCCGGGAGGCCGGGCAGCTCGCCGCCGACGCCGACCTCGACCTCGCCGTCGAGCTGCTCTACGGCCCGATGTACTACCGCTGGCTGCACGGCCTCGGCCCGCTCGACCACGCCTACGCGGACCGCCTGGTGGACGCCGCCCTGCGCGCCCTGCGCCCCTGACCCTGACCCGGGCCGGGGCCGGGGCCGTCACGCCGGCGGTCGGCCCGTGACCCACCGGGTCCACGGGCCGACGAGGCCGGCGAGGCGCACGAGGCCGACCGGGCCCGCGAGGGCTACGACCGGTTGCGGCGGCGGAGCATCACGATCACCGCGATGATCACGGCGATCACGATCAGCACCACCACGATGCCGATCACCACACCGATGAGCTTGCCGAAGAAGCCCTTCTTCTTCTTCGACTTGGACTTCGACTTGTCCTTGGACCCGGCCAACCGGGTGCCGTCGTGGTGCCCGGCGACGACCGGGGCGGCCGGGGCCGCCTGCACGGCACCCCCCGCGGCGGCGGTGCCGGCGGCGACGGTGCTCACCGCGGCGGCGCGCGGCGCCGCCTCGGCCGCCGGTGCGGCGGCCAGCGTGGCACCGCCCAGAGCCAGTACCGCGGAGAGGACAAGGCTCGTCAGACGAGCGCGCATTGGTTCGACCCCCGTTCCGGCTCGGCCACCCTGGCCCGCCGACCGCCGATACCATCCCACGTCCGCGCCACCCCGCCCAGCCCTGCGACAGCCTCCGCACCGGACCGCGACCCGCTCGGAACAGGCCGGTCACCGAACCGGCACAAGCCGGTGATCCGCTCCGCCCCCGGACCCGCCCGGCCTCAGCCCGGGGGCGGGGAGGCCGGGCCGGAGAGCGCCACCGCGACCAGCGCCCGCATCGCGCTGGCGACCTGTCCGAGCGGCAGCGTCGCATCGTCGGCGAACAGCTCCACCAGCCAGCCGCCCGCCGGGTTCTGGCCGCCCGCCGCGACCATCCCCCGGTAGCCGCTGACCACCAGCATGGCCTCCTCGGACGGGTCGTTCCCGGCCGCGCCCGCGCGCAGCGCGAAGGACCCGCCGCGCACCGCCCGCCGGGTCATCGGGTAGTGCCGCAGGTCGAAGACGGCGTCCGGGGCCTCGATCTGGGCCCGCTGGGTCTCCGCCCGCGAGCTGCTCGGCCCGCTGGTCATCCGGTACACGGCGTGCTGGGCGGTGCGCATCAGGTGCGAGCCGGGCGGCACGTAGGAGACCCACCAGCCGACCGCGTCCAGCAGCCGGGCCGAGGTCTCGGCGACGACGGCCAGCTTGCCGATGGTGTCGGCGGGGTGGACCGACCGGGAGACGCCGTGCTGGTCCAGTGCGGCGAGCACCGCGGTGAGCAGCTGCCCCGGGTCGGCGCTGTGCGCGGCGCCGCGGAACCGCCGCCGGTCGCCGGCTCCGGACCGCCCGGGGACGCGCCCCCGGGCGTCGGCCCGGTGGTGCGGGTCGGCGGCGTCGGCCAGCAGGACGGTCGGGTCCGGCGAGAAGCCGGGGCCGTGGCTGCGCCCGGCCACCACGGGGTGCGCGGCGCGGGCCGCCTTGGCCCGGTACTGGGCGGCGTCGGCGAGCCGGAACAGCCGGTCGGGGGTGGTGACCGGGCCGATCGAGTCCCCGGTGGAGGCGACCCCGCAGGCGACGCCCTCGCCCTCGGCGAGCGCCAGCGCCCGCGCGCAGAGCTCCTCGGCGACGGCGACCACCTCGTCCGCCTTCTGGCCCTCCACCAGCAGGCAGAACTCGTCCCCGCCGAGGCGGGCGGCGAGGCTGCCGGGCAGCCTGGCGGCGGCCAGCGACAGCTGGTGGGCGAAGCGCTCCAGCAGCCGGTCGCCCATCTCGTGCCCGAGCTGGTCGTTGACCCGCTTCAGGCCGTTGACGTCGCAGACCACCAGCGAGACCACCGTGCCGTCGCGGTTGTGCGCCTCCAGCGCGCTCTCCAGCCGGGCGTCCACCGCCCGGCGGTTGGCCAGGCCGGTCAGCGGGTCGGAGAAGGCGAGCTTGCGCAGGTCGGCGAGGCGCTCGGTCTGCGCGAGCCCGGCCGAGATCTGGGCGGCGAGCAGGGTCGCGTAGTCGGCGTCGCCCTCGGTGAACTCCGCCGTTCCGGTGGACCTGGCCAGGTAGAGCTCGCCCCAGGCCTGGCCGTGCAGCACGATCGGGGCGACCACGCAGCAGGCCCGGCCGCGCCGGCGCAGCGCGGCGGCGCGCTCCTGGCAGTACGCCCCGGCGGTGGGGTGCACGTGCCCGGCGTGCGGCTCGGTGTTCTCGGCGCTCTGCAGCCAGGCGCGGGGCAGCCGGCCGGTGGTCCAGCGCTCCTCCAGATAGGTGACGATCTCGGGGAAGTCCGCCACCGGGTAGGACTCGTCCTCCGGCAGCTCCTCCTCGCCCGGCGCCAGCTCCCCGTGGTTGACCAGCACCCGCAGCCGGCCGGACTCCCGGTCCCAGACCGAGACGGCCGCCATGGTGGCGCCGAGGGCCTCGGTGGCGCGGGCGGCCGCCGCGCGGACGGCCTCCAGCGGGGTGAGCGCCCCCGCCATGTCCTGGGCGAGCTCCACCACGGACGTCAGCCGGGGGTCGGGGAGGGCGGGCGGCTCCGTACGGTCGCACACGCAGCCGCGGTCCGTCGTGGTCGCCTCACTGCCCACCGGCTCGCCTCGTTCCCTGTGCTCGGTCCTGTTCGGTCCCGTGGCGCACCCCACCGAGAACCGGACCCGTCCAGCCGCTTGCACCAAGACTATGGCGGTTTCGTTCGGTTATGCCCCGTTTGCCCGCGCGGATCCTCCGGACCGGACCGGTTTCAGCCGTACGGCTTTCGGACGACGGCCGCCGACCCCGGCGGGCGGCCGGGCCGGACGCCCCGCCCCGGGCCGCCTCGTGCGAAGACCCGCCTACCCCGTACGCCGGCGAGCATTCCGGGCGATCCGGGAAACCCGGCGCGCGGCCGACCGCTCCCCCGGGAGGGCTACGCCCCGCGCGGCCGCCGCGACAGCAGCCACGGCTCGACCAGCCCGAGCCCGCGCACCGGGCGGCGCCACATCGGCTGGAGGTTGAACCGGTGCCCGGCGTCCGGCCCCGGCACCGGGAGGCCGGAGGCGGGCAGCCCGGCGGCGGTCGCCAGGGCGTCGGCCAGCCCCGACCCGTCCGCGTCGGCCGGGGCGACGCTGCCGTTCTGCTCCAGCGCGGCGGCGAGCTCGCCGTCGATCAGCACCGCGTCCTTGGGCGCGATCGAGGTGAGCCGGCTGGCCAGGTTGACCGTGGTGCCGAAGACGTCGCCCATCCGGGAGGTGACGGTGCCGAAGGCCATGCCGACCCGCAGCGCGGGGATGGTGTCGTCCTCGGCCAGGGCCTCGATCAGGCTGAGCGCGATCTCGGCGGCCGTCCCCGGGTCCTCGGAGACGTAGAGGATCTCGTCGCCGAGGGTCTTGATCACCCGGCCGCCCTGGCCGGCGATCAGGTCGGAGCAGGTGTTCTCGAAGGTCTCGACCAGCTCGCCGAGCTCCTCCTCCTCCAGCCGGCGGGAGAGCCGGGTGAAGCCGACCAGGTCGGCGAAGCCGACGGCCAGCCGGCCGCTGGTGATCTCGGTGTCCTCGGCGGCCTGCACCACCCGGCCGGTGACGGCGGCCAGCTGGCGGCGCCAGACGTACACCAGGAACTGCTCCAGCTCCGGCAGCAGCAGCTCGACCAGCGGGTAGGCCACGTCGGCGCGGGTGAGCCCGGGCTCGACGGACTGGGTGAGGTTCTCCAGGAAGGTGTCCATCTGCCAGCCGGCCAGCCGGGCGGTGGTCTGCCCGGTCGAGCGGGCCACCTGGATCGCCATCGGCTCGCTGAGCAGGCCCGACTCCACCAGACCGGCGAGCCGGCGCAGCGCGATCACGTCCCCGTCGGTGAGCGCCCGGGACTGCCCGATGTCCGGGAAGCCCATCGCCCGCCAGAAGCGGGTGGCCAGCTCCATCGGGACGTCGGCGGCCCGCGCGGCCTGGTACGGGGTGTAACGGCGTGGTGCGTCCAGGATCAGGCGTTCCAGGTCGAGCGCGACCGTCTGGTCGTCGGAGCCCGCCGTACCGCCGTTGCCGCCGTCCTCTGCCACCGGTCCGTCCCCGTGCGGTTGCCGCACTTGCCTCGTGTCCTACCTGTCCGGGCGCGCCCGCAACCCTTCGGGCAGTGGCGCGCCTCACACTGCTGCCAGGTGGAATGTTCGCACGGAATCCCGCGATCCGGGGCATCCGCCCGGGTCAAGGAGAGGTGAAGAGTGCCGCTCAGCGCGGCTCGGGGCGCACATGGACGACGTCTCCCGCGCCCACCGGCCGCCGTGCGCCGTCGGGCGTGCGGACCACCAGCCGGCCGTCGCCGTCGATCGCCACCGCCTCGCCGAGCAGCTCCCGGTCACCCGGCAGGTGGACCTTGACCGGCCGGCCGAGGGTGGTGCAGCGGTCCGCGTAGGCGGACAGCAGGCCGCTGGCGTGCGGGTCGCCGGCGGCGGCCGTCCACTCGGTGTAGAGGCCGGCGAACTCGCGCAGCAGCGCGCGCAGCAGGGTGGCCCGGTCGGTCACCGCGGCGCCGGCCAGGGCCAGCGAGGCGGCGGTGGGGACGGGCAGCTCGCTCTCGCGCAGCGAGACGTTGACGCCGAGGCCGGCCACCACCGCGCCGCCGCTCAGCTCGGTGAGGATGCCGCCGAGCTTGCGCTCCGCGCCGTCGATCCCGACCTGGAGGTCGTTGGGCCATTTCAGGCCGACCCCGACCTCGGCGACCCGGCTCAGCGTGGCGGCCGCCGCGACGCCGACCAGGATCGGCAACCAGCCGTACCGCTCGACGGGTACCTCGTCCGGGCGAAGCAGGACGGAGAGGAAGAGCCCGGAGCGGGGCGGCGCCGTCCACTGCCGCTCCAGCCGGCCGCGCCCGGCGCTCTGCGCCTCGGCGACCAGCACGGCGCCCTGCGGCGCGCCCTCCCGGGCGCGGGCGGCGAGGTCGCTGTTGGTGGAGCCGGTCTCGGTGACGACGTCGAGCGAGGTCCAGAACCCGCCCGGCAGGACGAGGTCGCGGCGCAGGGCCTCGGCGTCCAGCGGCGGCCGGTCCAGGTCGGTCCAGGGCGACGGCCCGGCGTGGCCGAAGCCGCGCAGTCCACTGCGGCGGGGGGTGACGGGGTCGGTCATGACCACGAGACTAGGGCCCCGGCCGGCGCGGTGGCCGTAGGCCGCCATATCGTCCCGCAGAACGGGCGTTGACACACTGTGTCGCTGGCCATAACGGGAAACCGTGCGCGCTGGCTACGCTACTCGACGGTAGTTCGTTGCGCCGCCCTGCCCTCATGCGCGTGTCCCGCCCAGACCCGCGTACCACCGAACAGGCCGCGGCCCATGGATCAGGGAGAGCCCACCCGATGACCGAGGCCCCGTACGACCCCCACACCACCGCCGGCAAGCTCGCCGACCTGCGGCGCAGGATCGACGAGGCGGTGCACTCCGGCTCCGCCAAGGCCGTGGAGAAGCAGCACGCCAAGGGCAAGCTGACCGCCCGTGAGCGCGTCGTCGAGCTGATGGACGAGGGCTCCTTCGTGGAGTTCGACGAGTTCGCCCGGCACCGCTCGATCAACTTCGGCCAGGAGAAGAACCGCCCGTACGGCGACGGCGTGGTCACCGGCTACGGCACCGTCGACGGCCGTCAGGTGGCCGTCTTCGCGCAGGACTTCACCGTCTTCGGCGGCTCGCTCGGCGAGGTGTTCGGCGAGAAGATCGTCAAGGTGATGGACTTCGCGCTGAAGACCGGCTGCCCGGTCATCGGCATCAACGACTCCGGCGGTGCCCGGATCCAGGAGGGCGTGGTCTCGCTCGGCCTGTACGGCGAGATCTTCCGCCGCAACGTGCACGCCTCCGGTGTCGTCCCGCAGATCTCGCTGATCATGGGCCCCTGCGCGGGCGGCGCGGTGTACTCCCCCGCGATCACCGACTTCGTGGTGATGGCCGATCAGACCTCGCACATGTTCATCACCGGCCCGGACGTGATCAAGACCGTCACCGGCGAGGACGTCGGCATGGAGGAGCTGGGCGGCGCGCGCACCCACAACACCAAGTCGGGCAACGCGCACTACCTGGCCGCGGACGAGAAGGAGGCGATCGAGTACGTCAAGAGCCTGCTCTCGTACCTGCCCTCCAACAACCTCTCCGACCCGCCGTCCTTCCCCGAGGAGGCGGACCTCTCGGTCACCGACGAGGACCTCGAACTCGACACCCTCGTGCCGGACTCGGCGAACCAGCCGTACGACATGCACACGGTGATCGAGCACGTCCTGGACGACGGCGAGTTCCTGGAGACCCAGCCGCTGTACGCGGGCAACATCATCACCGGCTTCGGCCGGGTCGAGGGCCACCCGGTCGGCGTCGTCGGCAACCAGCCGATGGACCTCGCCGGCTGCCTGGACATCGCCGCCAGCGAGAAGGCCGCCCGGTTCATCCGGACCTGCGACTCGTTCAACATCCCGGTGCTCACCTTCGTCGACGTGCCCGGCTTCCTGCCCGGCACCGAGCAGGAGTGGGACGGCATCATCCGCCGCGGCGCCAAGCTGATCTACGCCTACGCCGAGGCCACCGTCCCGCTGATCACCGTGATCACCCGCAAGGCCTTCGGCGGCGCGTACGACGTCATGGGCTCCAAGCACCTGGGCGCCGACCTCAACCTGGCCTGGCCGACCGCGCAGATCGCCGTGATGGGCGCGCAGGGCGCGGTCAACATCCTGCACCGGCGCGAGCTGGCCGAGGCGGACGACGTCGAGGCCAAGCGGGCCGAGCTGATCACCTCCTACGAGGACACCCTGCTCAACCCGTACCTGGCCGCCGAGCGCGGCTACGTGGACGCCGTCATCGCGCCGAGCGACACCCGCCGGCACATCGTCCGCGGGCTGCGCGCGCTGCGCGGCAAGCGCGAGGTGCTGCCGCCGAAGAAGCACGGAAACATCCCCCTGTAAGCGGCTGTCGCGAGAGGATTGAGCCATGGCCCCGATCCACGTGCTGCACGGGCAGCCGACCCCCGAGGAGCTGGCCACCGTCCTGGCGGTGGTCCAGTCCCGGGCCGCCGCCGCACAGGCCGCCGCCGAGGCGGCCCGTCGTGCCGGCGCCGGCCCGGACTCCCCCTGGAACGACCGCGCGCGCCGGCTGCGCGCCGCCCCCCGCCCCGGCGTCAACGCCTGGCGCACCTCGGGCTGGGCGGGCTAGGCCCCGGTACGTCGGGGGTGGGCCGCCCGGCCCGCCCCCGACGCCCGGATTGCCCCGAAAGCTGAGTACGCGTACTCAGGCGTCACCGCCGCGGCGCGGCGCACCCTGGAGGGGTGCTCTGGTCAGACCCCCGCGACGAGCCCTCCCCGGAGGCCCGGCGGATGCAGGAGAGACTGCGCCGCGCCGGCCATGTGCTCGCGGCCTCCCTCCTGCTGATCGCCGTCCTGCTGATGGTCTGAGCGCCCCTCCCGGACCGTGCGGACGGCGACCGGGCCACCCCCTACCCTGGTGGGCATGACCGACCGCCGCGCCCTCGTCCTCGCCTCCGCCTCCCCCGCCCGCCTCGGGCTGCTGCGCCAGGCGGGTCTCGACCCGCGCGTGGTGGTCAGCGGCGTCGACGAGGACGCGATCACCGCCGCCACCCCCGCCGAGCTCGCCCTCGTGCTCGCCGAGGCCAAGGCCAAGGCGGTCGCCGCCGAACTGACCGGCGGCGAGCTGGTGATCGGCTGCGACTCGGTGCTGGAACTGGACGGGCGGGCGCTCGGCAAGCCCGCCGACGCCGCCGAGGCGCTGGCCCGCTGGCAGGCGATGCGCGGCCGGTCCGGGGTGCTGCGCACCGGGCACTGCGTGATCGACACGGTGACCGGCGAGCAGTCCTCGGCCACGGCCTCCACCACCGTCCGCTTCGGCACCCCGGACGACGCCGAGGTCGCCGCCTACATCGCCTCCGGCGAGCCGCTGCACGTGGCCGGCGCGTTCACCCTGGACGGCCGCTCGGCGCCGTTCGTCGAGGGCATCGACGGCGACCCGGGCAACGTCATCGGCCTCTCCCTGCCGCTGCTGCGCAGGCTCCTCGCCGACCTCGGCGTCCGGATCACCGACCTCTGGGCCTGACCCGCCGCCGCACCGCCCGCCGGCACCGCGGTGCCCGGCCCGCGCCGGTCTGCGGGCGCCGTCGACCTCCCCGTGCGGGAACTCCCTTGCCGCGCGCCGGGAGTACGGCGGGCGCCGTCGACGATCCGGACCCGGGCCGTCACGGCGGACCGCTAGGCTGACCGCCGCCGTTCGAACGGGGAGGGGACAGGCCGATGACCGACAGTCTGCTCAACGTGCTGCTGGGGCTGGTGGCGAGCGCGATCAGTGCCGCGCTCGGCTGGCTCGCGCAGAACCTGCGCCGCCGCAGGCGGCTGGAGCGGGTCCGCTCGTTCTTCGGCCTGCCGGCCGGCAGCGACTGCCTGATCGTGGTGAACCGCAGCGTCGGGGTCGGCGCGCACGCCCGGACGGTCACCCGGCGGGACGCCTACGCGCTGATGGAGCTGGCCGCCCTGGTGAAGGAGTGCGGGGCGCAGACCGAACTGGTCGCGCACGACGCCGTCCACCGCGGTCTGGGCGCCAAGACCGAGTTCTGCTTCGGCGGCCCCAGCAGCAACGAGCGGATGGCCGCCCACCTGGCCTGGGGGCTGCCCGGGGTGACGGTCACCAGCGGGTCGGACGGGCCGGCCAACGTCATCCTGGCGGGTGACCGGTCGTTCACCGTCGACTGGGACCACGAGGTGTACGCCCTGCTGGCCCGGCTCTCCACCCCCGAGGGCGGGCGCCCGGTCTTCCTGATCTCCGGCCAGACCGGCATCGCCAACCACGCCGGCGTCCGCTACCTCGTCGCCAACCACCGCCGGCTCGCCCGCCGGTACGGCGAGGACGGCACGTTCGCCCTGGTTCTCAAGGTCGTCAACCCCCGGGCGTACGGCCCCGATGTGGTGGAACTGGCCGCCGACGTCACCGCGCGGGCCCGCGAGCGGGCCGCCGCCGCGGCCCCCGCCGGGTGAGTGTGGCCAAGGCCACCGCGCCGCCGCGCCGCCCCGTCGCCGTCCGCACGGGACGGCCCCCGGCAGCGGCACCCGCCGCTACCTGGGACGACCCGTTCCGGGCCGCGGACCGGGTCCCGAAACGCATCACCCTCCGTGTGGGATAGTTCACAACCTGGGGCTACTCGCCGGTACCACCCAGAAATCCATAAACTCGACCAGGTTCAAGAAGGGAGCCACAGTGCGCAAGGTGCTCATCGCCAACCGCGGAGAAATCGCCGTCCGCGTCGCCCGGGCCTGCTCGGACGCCGGTATCGCCAGCGTCGCCGTCTACGCCGAGCCGGACCGGGATGCGCTGCACGTCCGCGCGGCCGACGAGGCTTACGCGCTGGGCGGCGACACCCCCGGTACCAGCTACCTCGACATCGCGAAGGTCCTCAAGGCCGCCGCCGACTCCGGGGCGGACGCCGTCCACCCGGGTTACGGCTTCCTGTCGGAGAACGCCGACTTCGCCCAGGCCGTCCTCGACGCGGGGCTGACCTGGATCGGCCCGCCGCCGCAGGCCATCCGCGACCTCGGTGACAAGGTCACCGCCCGGCACGTGGCGCAGCGCGCCGGTGCCCCGCTGGTCGCCGGTACGCCGGACCCGGTCTCGGGCGCCGACGAGGTCGTCGTCTTCGCCCAGGAGCACGGCCTCCCGGTCGCCATCAAGGCGGCGTTCGGCGGCGGCGGCCGCGGCCTGAAGGTCGCCCGCACGCTGGAGGAGATCCCGGAGCTGTACGAGTCCGCGGTGCGCGAGGCGGTCGCCGCCTTCGGGCGCGGCGAGTGCTTCGTCGAGCAGTACCTGGACAAGCCCCGGCACGTCGAGACCCAGTGTCTGGCCGACCAGCACGGCAACGTGGTGGTCGTCTCCACCCGTGACTGCTCGCTGCAGCGCCGGCACCAGAAGCTGGTCGAGGAGGCGCCCGCGCCGTTCCTCACCCCCGAGCAGAACGCCGAGCTGTACCGGGCCTCCAAGGCCATCCTGAAGGAGGCCGGCTACGTCGGTGCGGGCACCTGCGAGTTCCTGGTCTCCCAGGACGGGCTGATCTCCTTCCTGGAGGTCAACACCCGCCTCCAGGTGGAGCACCCGGTCTCCGAGGAGGTCACCGGCCTCGACCTGGTCCGCGAGATGTTCCGGATCGCCGACGGCGAGGAGCTCGGGTACGACGACCCGCCGGTGCGGGGTCACTCGATCGAGTTCCGCATCAACGGCGAGGACCCGGGCCGCGGCTTCCTGCCCGCGCCCGGCACGGTGACGCTGTTCGCGCCGCCGTCCGGCCCCGGCGTCCGCCTGGACGCGGGCGTGGAGAGCGGCTCGGTCATCGGTCCCGCCTGGGACTCGCTGCTCGCCAAGCTGATCGTCACCGGTGCCACCCGCAAGCAGGCGCTGCAGCGTGCCGCCCGCGCGCTGTCCGAGTTCAAGGTCGAGGGCATGGCCACCGCCATCCCGTTCCACCAGGCGGTCGTGACCGACCCGGCGTTCGCGCCCGAGGTGCACGGCGGCGACGGGCCGTTCACGGTCTTCACCCGGTGGATCGAGACCGAGTTCGACAACACCATCCCCGCGTTCGCCGGTGCGCCCGGTGAGGGCGAGGAGGCCGAGGGCCGGGAGACCGTGGTGGTCGAGGTCGGCGGCAAGCGGATCGAGGTCTCGCTGCCGTCCTCGCTGGGCGTCGCGTCGGCCCCGGCGGCCGGTACCGGCGGTGCGGCCAAGGCCAAGCGCCGGGTCGGCGCCAAGAAGGCCGGCTCGGCGGTCAGCGGTGACACCCTGGCCTCGCCGATGCAGGGCACCATCGTCAAGGTCGCCGTCGAGGAGGGCCAGGTCGTCGCCGAGGGCGAGCTGATCGTCGTCCTGGAGGCGATGAAGATGGAGCAGCCGCTGAACGCGCACAAGGCGGGCACCGTGGTCGGCCTCAAGGCCGAGGTCGGCGGCAGCGTCAGCAGTGGCGCCGCGCTCTGCGAGATCAAGGACTGACGGCTCAGGCCGACCGGACCGGTCCGTACGCCCCTCGGGGTGTGCGGACCGGTTCCGTTTCCGGCCTGCTCGGGACCGGTCGGCGGCGGCCCCGGTCGGTGCCGCGGGGGCCGGTGCCGGTGCCGGTCAGCGCCCGCGCGGGACGGCCCCCAGCTCGGCGAGCCGGGCCGGCAGCGGGCCGCCGGGGCCGCCGTGCGCGCCGGGGCGGCGCTGGCCGGGCAGCGGGGCGCCACCGGGCGGCGGGGCGGCCCGCCGGGCCAGCGGGCCGGGCGGGGTCTGGTGGACGGGCCCGCTGCCGGTGCCGTGCACGGGGGCGTCCCCGGTCGGCGCGACGCCGAGCGGCGCCAGGTCGATCTGCACCCCGCAGTCGGCGAGCGCGTCCAGCTCGCGGGCGGTGGTGTCGTCGGCGGCGGAGTGCTCGTCGGTGACCAGCCGGGTGATGGTCTCGGTCGGGACGGTCTGGAACATGGTGTCCGCGCCGAGCTTGGTGTGGTCGGCGAGGACGATGACCTCGGCAGCCGACTGCACCAGAGCCCGGTCCACGCTCGCGGAGAGCATGTTCGTGGTCGACAGCCCGCGCTCGGCGGTCAGTCCACTGCCGGAGATGAACGCCTTGGAGACCCGCAGCCCGTGCAGCGACTGCTCGGCGCCACTGCCCACCAGGGCGTAGTTGGAGCCCCGCAGGGTGCCGCCGGTCATCACCACCTCCACCCGGTTCGCGTGGGCCAGCGCCTGGGCCACCAGCAGGGAGTTGGTGACCACCGTCAGCCCGGGCACCCGGGCCAGCCGGCGGGCCAGCTCCTGGGTGGTGGTACCGGCGCCGACCACCACGGCGTCGCCCTCCTCCACCAGGCCCGCGGCGAGATCGGCGATGGCGCTCTTCTCGGCCGCGGAGAGGTGGGTCTTCTGCGGATAGCCGGGTTCGCGGCTGAAGCCGCCGGGGAGCACCGCGCCGCCGTGCCGGCGGTCGAGGAGCCCTTCTGCCTCCAGCGCCCGTACGTCACGACGTACGGTCACTTCGGAGGTCTGGACGACGCGGGCCAGTTCACGGAGCGACACAGCTCCGTTGGCGCGCACCATTTCGAGGATCAACTGGCGACGTTCTGCTGCAAACACAGAACCGACGGTAACCTGCGTGACCGTCTGCTTTCAGGCGTTTGCAGCTAGTAGCGGGAATTGCTCACGCCCGAGCGGCGCGTGACCGTACAATACGCGCCGTCAGCAACCCGGGACTGCGCCCGCCGTCCGGGTGACGACCCCTGCTGCGCGAAGGGCGGCCGCCGAACGGCAGCCGCCCTCAACTGTGCCTCGGGGGCTCAGGATTCGCCGTCGGCGCGCTTGCGGATGTGCAGCTGGCGGGCGGCCTCGGCGGTCGATCCGGAGACGGACGGATAGACGGTGAAGGCGCTGGCCACCTGTTCGACCGTCAGATTGGCGTCCACCGCGAGCGCGATCGGGTGGATCAGTTCGCTGGCGCGCGGGGCGACCACCACGCCGCCGACCACGATGCCGGTGCCCGGGCGGCAGAACAGCTTCACGAAGCCGTCCCGGATGCCCTGCATCTTGGCCCGCGGGTTGCCGCGCAGCGGCAGCTTGACCTCGACCGCGTCCATCTTGCCGCAACTCACGTCGGCGGCGGTGTAGCCGACGGTGGCGATCTCCGGGTCGGTGAAGACGTTGGAGGCCACGGTCTTCAGGTTCAGCGGCTGCACCGCGTCGCCGAGCGCGTGGTACATCGCGATCCGGCCCTGCATGGCCGCCACCGAGGCGAGCATGAACACACCGGTGCAGTCACCGGCCGCGTACACGCCGGGGGCGCTGGTGCGGGAGACCCGGTCGACCTTGATCTGACCCCAGTCGTTGAGCTTGACCCCCGCCTCCTCCAGGCCCATCTCGGCGGTGTTGGGGATCGAGCCGACCGCCATCAGGCAGTGCGTGCCCTTGATCACCGTGCCGTCCGAGAGCGTCACCTCGACGTGGTCGCCCACGCGCTTGGCGCCCTCCGCCCGGCTGCGGCTCATCACGTTCATGCCGCGGCGGCGGAAGACCTCCTCCAGCACCTCGGCGGCGTCCGGGTCCTCTCCCGGCAGCACCCGGTCGCGGCTCGACACCAGGGTCACCTTGGAGCCGAGCGCCTGGTACGCGCCGGCGAACTCGGCACCGGTGACGCCGGAGCCGACCACGATCAGCTCGCGCGGCAGCTCCTCCAGGTCGTACACCTGGGTCCAGGTCAGGATCCGCTCGCCGTCCGGCTGGGCGTCCGGCAGCTCGCGCGGGTGCGCGCCGGTGGCGATCAGCACCGCGTCCGCGCGCAGCGACTGGACGCTGCCGTCGGGCGCGTCCACCAGCACCTCGCGGGAGCCGTCCACGGCCTGCCCGCCGCCGCCGAGCCGGCCCCGGCCGCGCAGCACGGTCACGCCGGCGCGGGTCACCGACTGGGTGATGTCGTGGGACTGCGCGATGGCCAGGCGCTTGACGCGTCGGTTGACCTTGCCGAGGTCCACGCCGACCACCCGCGCCTGCCGCTCCAGCGGCGGGGTGTCGTCGGCGACGATGATGCCCAGCTCCTCGTAGGAGCTGTCGAAGGTCGTCATCACCTCCGCGGTCGCGATCAGCGTCTTCGACGGAACGCAGTCCGTGAGCACCGCCGATCCACCCAGACCGTCGCGGTCGACGACGGTCACCTCCGCGCCGAGCTGGGAGGCGACGAGCGCCGCCTCGTAGCCGCCGGGTCCGCCACCGATGATCACGATCCGAGTCACGTCCCCCATTGTCCCGTACGCCGAGCGCGCCGCCACGCCGGGGTCGGGGCTCCCGCCCGACCGCCCGGCCGCCCCGGACCGCCCGTCGGCCGGGGGCCGGCGTCCCCACCCCGCGGTCGGCGGACGGTCTAGGCTGCACCCCATGCCCCTCTACGCCGCGTATGCCACGAACCTCGATGCACGGCAGATGACCCGCCGCGCTCCGCACTCCCCCCTGCGCGGTACCGGCTGGCTGGACGGCTGGCGGCTCACCTTCGGCGGCGAACAGCTCGGCTGGGAGGGCTCGCTGGCCACCGTGGTGGAGGACGAGAAGGAGCAGGTCTTCGTCTCGCTGTACGACGTCGCGCCGATGGACGAGGAGGGCCTGGACCGCTGGGAGGGCGTCCAGCTCGGCATCTACCGCAAGATCAAGCTGCGCGCGCACACCCTGGACGGCGACATCCCGGTCTGGACGTACGTGCTCAACGACTACGAGGGCGGCCTGCCCGCCGCCCGCTACCTCGGCCTGGTCGCCGACGCCGCGGAGAGCGCCGGCGCGCCGCACGACTACGTCCTGGACCTGCGCCGCCGCCCCTGCTGACCGTCCGCACGGCGCGGCCGCGGTACGCGGGAGGCCGGAGCGGCCGACGGCGGCCGCCGCGTGGCCCGGCCGGCCCGGCCGCGCCACGCCGGGGAGGCTGGAGGTTGCTCCCGCCCGGCGCCCGGAAGCAGGCCCGCGAGCTGTACTTTCACGCCATCCGGGTAACGATCCGGCACGTCGTACCGGGATTTTCTACGCGCGTAGCCGATTCCCGTCTATCCTCGGACGTGTGAACGCATCTCCTCAGTCGGTCGTCTCCGCCGACCCCTACGCCGCCGCCCAGGCCGCCGCCGAGCGCCTGCGCGAGCTGACCGGCGCCGAGCGCCACGACGTCGCCCTGGTGATGGGCTCCGGCTGGGTGCCGGCCGCCGACGCCCTCGGCGAGACCGTGGCGGAGTTCCCGGTCACCGACCTCCCGGGCTTCCCCGCCCCCGCCGTGGCCGGCCACGCCGGCACGATCCGCTCGGTGAAGATCGGCGACAAGCGCGCCCTGATCTTCCTGGGCCGCAACCACTACTACGAGGGCCACGGCGTGGCCACCGTGGTCCACGGCGTGCGCACCGCGGCCGCCGCGGGCTGCGGCATCATCGTGCTGACCAACGGCTGCGGCGGTCTGCGCGACGGCTGGGTCCCCGGCCAGCCGGTCCTGATCAGCGACCACATCAACCTGACCGCGGACTCCCCGATCGTCGGCGCCAACTTCGTCGACCTGACGGACCTCTACTCCAAGCGGCTGCGCGACCTCTGCCGCGAGGTGGACTCCACCCTCGACGAGGCCGTCTACGTGCAGTTCCGCGGCCCGCACTACGAGACCCCGGCCGAGGTCCACATGGCCCGGGTGATCGGTGGCGAGCTGGTCGGCATGTCCACCACGCTGGAGGCCATCGCCGCCCGTGAGGCCGGCTCCGAGGTGCTCGGCATCTCGCTGGTCACCAACCTGGCCGCCGGCATCACCGGCGAGCCGCTCAACCACGCCGAGGTGCTGGAGGCCGGCAAGGCCTCCGCCGAGCGCATGGGCGCACTGCTGGCGAAGGTCCTGGAGCGGATCTGACCCGGGGTGGTCCGACAATTCCCGCCGCGCGCGTGTGTGGCGGGCGTCGTCGGACCCGCACCGACGCACAATCGTGAGCGACGGGGTCCGCGGGCGGCTGTGATCCGCTGATCACACCCGCCCGCGGGCCCCGTCCGCATGCGCCCCCACCACTTGCGGAACCCTCCGGCCGACCGAACCGACGCACTTCCCGATGGAGCTGCAGCCATGACGCAGGCACCCACCACCGATCTCCTCGCCCGGGCCCGGACCTGGCTGGCCGAGGACCCCGACCCGCAGACCCGTGAGGAGCTGGCCGCGCTGCTGGCCGAGGCCGAGGGCCCGGACGCCGAGTCGGACAGCAAGCTCGCCTGGTCGCGGCTGGCCGAGCGGTTCTCCGGCCGGCTCCAGTTCGGCACCGCCGGCCTGCGCGGCGAGCTGGGCGCGGGCCCGATGCGGATGAACCGCGCCGTGGTGATCCGGGCCGCCGCCGGCCTGGTCGCGTACGTCAAGAAGGAGAACCTGGGCGACCTGGTCGTCATCGGCTACGACGCCCGGCACAAGTCGTACGACTTCGCCCGGGACACCGCCGCCGTGGTGGTCGGCGCCGGCCTGCGGGCCGCGCTGCTGCCGCGCGCCCTGCCCACCCCGGTGCTCGCCTTCGCCGTCCGCCACCTGGGCGCGGCCGCCGGCGTCACCGTCACCGCCAGCCACAACCCGCCGCAGGACAACGGCTACAAGGTCTACCTGGGCGACGGCTCGCAGATCGTCCCGCCGGCCGACGCCGGGATCGCCGCCGAGATCGACGCGATCGGCTCGCTCGCCGACGTCCCGCTCGCCGCGGACGGCTGGGACGTCGTCGGCGAGGACGTCGTGGACGCGTACCTGACCCGCGCCGTCTCCATCGTGGACCCGCACAGCCCGCGCGACCTGGACGTCGTCTACACCCCGATGCACGGCGTCGGCCGGGACACCCTGGTCGCCGCCTTCCGGCGGGCCGGCTTCCCCGCGCCCACCGTGGTCGCCGAACAGGCCGAGCCCGACCCGGACTTCCCGACCGTGGCCTTCCCCAACCCGGAGGAGCTGGGGGCGATGGACCTCGCCTTCCGCACCGCCGCCTCGGTCGGCCCCGACATCGTCATCGCCAACGACCCGGACGCCGACCGCTGCGCGGTGGCCGTCCCGGCCAACGGCGGCGCCGACGGCAACGGCACCGGCTGGCGGATGCTGCGCGGCGACGACGTGGGCGCGCTGCTCGGCGCCGCGCTGGTCGCCAAGCGGGCCACCGGCACCTTCGCCACCACCATCGTCTCCTCCACCCTGCTCGGCCGGATCGCCGAGGCGGCCGGCCTGGGCTACGCCGAGACGCTGACCGGCTTCAAGTGGATCGCCCGCGCCGACGGCCTGCGCTACGGCTTCGAGGAGGCGCTCGGCTACTGCGTCGACCCGCAGGGCGTGCGCGACAAGGACGGCATCACCGCCGCCCTGCTGGTCGCCGAGCTGGCCGCCACCCTCAAGCGGTCCGGCCGCACCCTGGCCGACCTGCTGGACGACCTGGCGCTGGAGCACGGCCTGCACGCCACCGACCAGCTCTCCGTCCGGGTGGAGGACCTCTCGCTGATCGCCGAGGCGATGCAGCGCCTGCGCGAGCAGCCGCCGACCGTGCTGGCCGGCCTGACGGTCACCCGGGCCGACGACCTGACCGCCGGCTCCGCCGACCTGCCGCCCACCGACGGCCTGCGCTACTACCTGGCCGGCGAGGCCGTCCGGTCGGCCCGGATCGTGGTCCGGCCGTCCGGCACCGAGCCCAAGCTGAAGTGCTACCTGGAGGTCGTCCTCCCGGTCGGCTCCGCCGCCGATCTGGCCGCCGCCCGGGAGCGCGCCGCCGAGCTGCTCGGCGCGATCAAGCGCGACCTGGCCGTGGCCGCCGGCATCGACGGCTGATCCGCCCGCGCACGACGAAGGGGCCCCGCCGTCACGGCGGGGCCCCTTCGGCACGTTCCCGGACCTTCCGGTCCTCAGGCCACGATCGCGGCGATCAGCAGGGCCAGGCCCACCAGGGTCGGCGCGATGATCCACCAGCACCAGCGCACGGCCACCGGGCCGGTCGCGTCGGGGCGGCCCGCGTTCCGCTCGGCCATCTCCTGCAGGATCGCGACCACCTGGTCGGACCAGGCCCGGTTCGGGTCGGGCGAGCCCTCGACCACCGCCGGCGCCGGCCGGCCGAAGGTCGTGCCCAGCCGGGAGGCGTGCTGCTCCCCGCCGCGCTGCTGCATCCGGTTGGCCCGCTTGCGCTGGCGCAGCGACACCGGCACGGCCCACACCTGGTACTTGTGGCCCCCGGCCAGCAGCTCCACCGAGTAGCCCGCACGCAGGGCGTCCACGGCCGCCCAGGGCGCCGTGATCGTCCGCAGCGGGTTGCGCACCACCAGCCGCCGGTCGTTCGCCCGCACCGCCGGCCGCAGGGTGTACGCGATCACCGGGAAGGCGAACACCGGCACCGCGGCCAGCGCCACGAGCGGGGTCTTCCCCGTGCCGTTCACCGCCGCGTCCCCGATCAGCCAGCCGGCCACGGCCAACAGCAGCACACCGGAGATCACACCGGGAATGGAGCGGTACACGCGGTCCGCGTACACGGGCTCCCCGTCGGAGCCGGCCGGGCCCTGGTGGGGCCTGCCGTCGGATTCGGTCATGGCGACGATTCTGCCCCATGCTCCCCCTGATCTACAGGGGTGGCGATCACCGTGGTGACCCCGGCCGCCCCCCTTCCCCGCCCGGCCGGGTCCGCCCACCGTCCGCGTCCGCCCGGCTCCGGCCGGTCGGCGATCGGCGCGCCGGGGTGCCGAGATCTCGGTCCGGCATCGAAAGGTGGGGGGCCTAGCGGTTGACTACGCGCGTAGATATGCTGGTGTGGTGACTATGTCCACTCTTGCAGCCAATGCCCTCGGCGTTGCGGGCAGCGGTCTTCAGGACGTTGCGGCGTCCGAGGCCTCGCTCCGCCGCTTCCTGCACGGCCTGCCCGGCGTCGACCAGGTCGGCCTGGAGGCGCGCGCCGCCACTCTCGGTACCCGCTCGATCAAGACCACGGCGAAGGCGTACGCCATCGACCTGGCCATCTCGATGATCGACCTGACCACCCTCGAAGGCGCGGACACCGCCGGCAAGGTGCGCGCACTGTGCGCCAAGGGCCGGACCCCGGATCCGTCCGACCCGACCACTCCTCGCGTCGCCGCCATCTGTGTCTACCCGGACATGGTCGCCACCGCGAAGGACGCCCTGCGCGGCACCGACATCCAGGTCGCGTCCGTCGCCACCGCCTTCCCCGCCGGGCGCGCCGCGCTCCCGGTCAAGCTCGCCGACACCGCCGACGCGGTCGCGGCCGGCGCCGACGAGATCGACATGGTGATCGACCGGGGGGCCTTCCTCTCCGGCCGCTACCTGGACGTCTTCAACGAGATCGTCGCCGTCAAGGAGGCGTGCAAGCGCCCCGACGGCACCGCCGCCCACCTCAAGGTGATCTTCGAGACCGGCGAGCTGCAGACGTACGACAACGTGCGCCGCGTCTCCTGGCTGGCGATGCTGGCCGGCGCCGACTTCATCAAGACCTCCACCGGCAAGGTCGCCGTCAACGCGACCCCGCCGGTCACCCTGCTGATGCTGGAGGCCGTCCGCGACTTCAAGGCGCAGACCGGCGTCCAGGTCGGCGTGAAGCCCGCCGGCGGGATCAAGACCACCAAGGACGCCATGAAGTACCTGGTGATGGTCAACGAGACCCTCGGCGACGACTGGCTGACCCCGCACTGGTTCCGCTTCGGCGCCTCCAGCCTGCTCAACGACCTGCTGATGCAGCGTCAGAAGCTCACCACCGGACGGTACTCCGGTCCCGACTACGTGACGGTGGACTGATCACCATGGCCAAGAAGAAGAACATCGAGGAGCCCGTGGCCCAGCCGGCCGGCGGCCTCTTCAGCTACGCCCCGGCCCCCGAGTCGCCCGCCGCCGCGGGTGACATCGCCACCTCCTACGGCCACTTCATCGGCGGCGAGTTCGTCGACTCCTCCGGCAGCGAGGCCCTGAAGACGGTCAACCCGGCCACCGAGCAGGTGCTCGCCGAGTTCGCCCAGGGCACCGACGAGGACGTCGACCGCGCGGTCGCCGCCGCCCGCAGGGCCTTCGCCGACTGGTCGGCGCTGCCGGGCAGCGAGCGCGCCAAGTACCTGTTCCGGATCGCCCGGATCATCCAGGAGCGCAGCCGCGAGCTGGCCGTGCTGGAGTCGATCGACAACGGCAAGCCGATCCGCGAGACCCGCGACGTCGACCTGCCGCTGGTCGCCGCGCACTTCTTCTACTACGCGGGCTGGGCCGACAAGCTGGACTTCGCCGGCTACGGCCCGAACCCCCGCCCGCTGGGCGTGGCCGGCCAGGTCATCCCGTGGAACTTCCCGCTGCTGATGCTGGCGTGGAAGATCGCCCCGGCGCTGGCCACCGGCAACACCGTGGTGCTGAAGCCGGCCGAGACCACCCCGCTGACCGCGCTGCGCTTCGCCGAGATCTGCCGCCAGGCGGGCCTGCCGAAGGGCGTCGTCAACATCGTCACCGGTGACGGCCGCACCGGTGCCGCGCTCACCGCGCACCCGGACGTCAACAAGGTCGCCTTCACCGGCTCCACCCCGGTCGGCCGGGCGATCGCCAAGCAGATCGCCGGCACCCGCAAGAAGCTCTCGCTGGAGCTCGGCGGCAAGGCCGCGAACATCGTCTTCGACGACGCGCCGATCGACCAGGCGGTCGAGGGCATCGTCAACGGCATCTTCTTCAACCAGGGCCACGTCTGCTGCGCGGGCTCGCGCCTGCTGGTCCAGGAGTCGATCCACGACGAGCTGCTGGACGCGCTGAAGCGCCGGATGGGCACCCTGCGGGTCGGCGACCCGCTGGACAAGAACACCGACATCGGCGCCATCAACTCCGCCGCCCAGCTGGCCCGGATCACCGCGCTGACCGACGCCGGCGAGGCCGAGGGCGCCGAGCGCTGGTCGCCCGCGTGCGAGCTGCCGGGCACCGGCTTCTGGTTCAAGCCGACCCTCTTCACCGGCGTCAGCCAGGCCCACCGGATCGCCCAGGAGGAGATCTTCGGCCCGGTCCTGTCGGTGCTGACCTTCCGCACCCCGGCCGAGGCGGTCGACAAGGCCAACAACACCCCGTACGGCCTCTCCGCCGGCATCTGGACGGAGAAGGGTTCGCGCATCCTGTGGACCGCCAACCGGCTCAAGGCCGGCGTGGTCTGGGCCAACACCTTCAACAAGTTCGACCCGACCTCGCCGTTCGGCGGCTACAAGGAGTCGGGTTACGGCCGCGAGGGTGGCCGCCACGGTCTGGAGGCCTACCTCGATGTCTGATGTCGTGAGTCGTCTTGATGTCCTCAAGACCTACAAGCTGTACGTCGGCGGGAAGTTCCCGCGCTCCGAGAGCGGACGGGTGTACGAGGTGACGGACTCGAAGGGCGAGTGGCTCGCCAACGCCCCGCTCGGCACCCGCAAGGACGCCCGGGACGCCGTGGTGGCCGCCCGCGCGGCGGTCAAGGGCTGGGCCGGCACCACCGCGTACAACCGCGGCCAGGTGCTGTACCGCGTCGCCGAGATGCTGCAGGGCCGGCGCGAGCAGTTCGCCGCCGAGGTGGCGCTCTCCGAGGGCGTCGGCCCGAAGAAGGCCGCCGCCCTGGTGGACGCCGCCATCGACCGCTGGGTCTGGTACGCGGGCTGGACCGACAAGGTCGCCCAGATCGCGGGCGGGGCCAACCCGGTCGCCGGGCCGTTCTTCAACCTCTCCACCCCGGAGCCGACCGGTGTGGTCGGGATCGTCGCCCCGCAGGCCGGCTACGGGCACTCGCTGCTCGGCCTGGTCTCGGTGATCGCGCCCGCCGTCGCCACCGGCAACACCGTGGTGGTCGCGGCCGCCGCGGACGCCCCGCTGCCGGCCCTGTCGCTGGGTGAGGTGCTGGCCACCTCGGACGTCCCCGGCGGCGTGGTCAACATCCTCTCGGGCCGTACCGCCGACATCGCGCCCACCCTGGCCTCGCACCAGGACGTCAACGCGGTGGACCTCACCGGCGCCATTGCCGCCGACGGTCCCGGCGCGGCGGGTGCGCTGGAAGCGGCTGCCGCGGATACCCTGAAGAGGGTGGTCCGTCCGGAGCTGGACCCGTTCGCCCAGGACTGGACCAATGCTCCCGGTACCGACCGGCTACTCTCGTTCCTGGAGACGAAGACGGTCTGGCACCCGATGGGGATCTGACCTCCTCGTCACCCGCGGGCTCAGCGAGCCCGCCGAGCAACAACTCCACAGACTGGCCGTCCCCAGTGCCCTCACCCCCCCAGGGCCCGGACGGTCATTGGACGGACCCGCGCCTCTCCCCCCCTGGCGCGGGTCCGTCGACTTTCCCGGTTCTTTCCGGCGTTTCCGGCCCGCAGCCGCGCCCGGGTGGATCCGTCGACTTTCGTCGCCGCCGCGCCATCCTTTCGGCGCTCCCGGCCGGTCCCCGCCGCCGCGCAGACTGGGGCGACACACACCGAGGGGGAGCACCGTGGGAGAGATTCTCGGCGAGCTGATGGCACTGTTCGCGGACGGGTTCGTCCGCACGCTGGGGGTGGCCCGCGCCCGGCGCCGGCTGGCCGCCCGCAAGCCGGTCCGGATCCCGTGCTCGGCCCGCTCCGACGCCCCCGGCTGGCCGCCGCGCTACGTCAACGGGGGGATCCGCGTCACACCGGGCGCCGCGAGCGCCGACTTCGGCTCGCGCGAACTCGGCGGCGCGGGCCCGATCGCGCTGCTCGCCGGCGGGACCTTCCACGCCCCCGAACCCGACACCTGGCACGACCAGGACTGGGCCGCCACCGCCTACCGGGCCCCCGGCGCCGGTCAGCCGGTCTTCCTCCAGGTCGACAGCCGGTACCTGCCGCTGCTGCACCTCGCCCTCACCGCGCCGAAGTCGCTGCAGAAGGTGTGATCCGACCGGTTTCGGCATCGGGCCCGGATGCGTCAGACTGGTGTCCCGTGAGTGACTCCCCGCTGAATGCCGTGCCGATAGCCCGCGCCCGAGTGGTCCTGCTGTCCGGGCCCTCCGGATCGGGGAAGTCCTCACTGGCGGAGCGCAGCGGCCTGCCGGTGCTCCAGCTCGACGACTTCTACAAGGACGGGGACGACCCCACCCTGCCGCTGCTGCCCGACGGCGCGGTCGACTGGGACTCCCCGCTGGCCTGGCACCGCGAGCAGGCCGTGACCGCGATCCGCAGCCTGTACGAGACCGGCCGCGCCGAGGTCCCGGTGTACTCGATCCCGGCCAACGGCCGCGTCTCCACCCGGGTCCTGGACCTGGCCGGCGCGCCCGCGTTCATCGCCGAGGGAATCTTCGCCGCCGAGATCGCCGGTGACTGCGCCGCCGAGGGCCTGCTGGGCGACGCCCTGTGCCTGCGCAACGGCGCGCTGACCACCGCCTGGCGCCGGCTGCGCCGGGACGTCCGGGAGAGCCGCAAGTCGCTGCCCGTGCTGGTGCGCCGCGGCTGGCGCCTGATGCGCGCGGAGCGCTCGATCGTCGGCCGGCAGGTCGGGCTGGGCGCCCACCCCTGCACCGGCCCGGAGGCGGACCGGCGGATCCGGGCGGCGGCCGGGCGGCAGCTCTCGGCGGTCTGAGGTCCGAGGTCCGAGGTCCGCGCGGGCGGTCGGTGCGGTCGCGCTGCCGCGCCCCGGCCCGCCCGGGTGGTCCGGGTGTGGGGCCGCGAGGGCCCGCCCTGGGCCGAACGCGAACGCGAAGAACGGCGGGCCCGGTGCGTCTCCCCCGCACCGGGCCCGCCGCCTTCCCGGACGGCCACCGGGCTCCCCCGACGGCGCCGCTCCCCCGAGCCGGCGTCGCCAGTTCCCCTGACCGTCCTCACCCGTCCCCCGACGGGAGTCCCTGCCCCTCTCGGGGCCCCTCTCAGGCGACCAGCTCGCCGAACGCCCGGGCGGTGTCGCCCGACTTGTTCAGGTGCTCGTCGTCGCGCAGCCGGCGCAGCGCGCGCCAGATGCTGCTCTTGACCGTCCCGACGCTGATGCCGAGCACGTCGGCGATCTCCGGGTCGGTCTTGCCCTCGTAGTAGCGCAGCACCAGCATGGTCCGCTGGTTCTCCGGCAGCTTGGCCAGCGCCTGCCACAGCACGGCGCGCAGCTCGGTGCCGCCCATCGCGTCGGTGTCGCCGACCGTCTCCGGCAGCTCCTCGGTCGGGTACTCGTTGACCTTGCGGCGCCGCCAGGCGGAGATGTGCAGGTTGGTCATGGTGCGGCGGAGGTAGCCCCCCACCGCGGCCTTGTCGGTGATCCGGCCCCAGGCGCGGTAGGTGCTGAAGAGCGCGCTCTGCAGCAGGTCCTCGGCCTCGTAGCGGTCACCGGTGAGGTGGTACGCCGTGGCGTACAGGGAGGCGCGGCGCTCGCGCACGTACGCGGTGAACTCCTTGGTGTGGTCCTCCGCGACGGCCGAGTGCTCCCCCTGCGCGTCTCCCTGTCCCGCCTCGGTGGTGCGGGCCGCCGCGGGGTTCAACCGCAGCAGCGTCGCACCCGCGGCCTCGCGGCCGGCCGACTCCCCCGAATCGACCTTCCGCAGCCCGCTTCCCCCGACCCCCCGGGTTCCCCCGTTCCCCCCCAGGGTGTCCGTGCCCTCGACGCGGACGGGGAGGATCCCCCGCAGCGTGAGGGTGTTGGCGGAGTCGGCCACGTTCCCCCGGTGGCCGATTCCGTACAGCTCCCCCTGCCTGCCGCCGCCGCTCACCCGGCGGGCGACAGTGTTTCCACCGGCGCTGTGTGCGCACCCCCGCACGATCACGGCACCGGAGGTCTCGTCGGTCCTGACCTCGTACCGGGTCCGGTGGGTCGCCGATGACGAACGCGCGGTGCGGTCAGCCGGGTTGGTCCGGGTCTGCAGCCTGGCGTTCATCGTGCGCCCCCTTGGTCGGTACGAGCGGTTCCTGTTGCCGCCGTTCAGCCGGCCTGTTGGCCCGCTGTACTGCGGCGACATGGAAAATCTTGCCCGCCGGTTGTGATGACGCTGTCCGTCGACTGTCACAGGGCTGTCACAGGGGCGGGCCTTTCGTCCCGCACCGCCTCCCGCCGTGACGGACGCCGGTGGCTCCGGTTCCGGTTCCCGCGCGGGCGGTGGCAGGTGCCGGGGGGTGATTCGGCGCTCCGGGTGAGCCAGAATGAGGCCGTGCCTTTCCTCCTACTGATCGAGGACGACGACGCCATCCGTACCGGCCTCGAACTCGCCCTCACCCGCCAGGGCCACAAAGTGGCCACCGCCGCCTCCGGCGAGGACGGTCTGAGGCTCTTCAAGGAGCAGCGGCCGGACCTGATCGTGCTGGACGTCATGCTGCCCGGAATCGACGGCTTCGAGGTCTGCCGCCGGATCCGCCGCACCGACCAGCTGCCGATCATCCTGCTCACCGCCCGGTCCGACGACATCGACGTCGTGGTCGGCCTGGAGTCCGGCGCGGACGACTACGTCGTCAAGCCGGTGCAGCCGCGCGTCCTGGACGCCCGGATCCGGGCCGTGCTGCGGCGCGGCGAGCGCGAGAGCTCGGACTCCTCCGCCTACGGCACGGTGGTGATCGACCGTGCCGCGATGACCGTCACCAAGGACGGCGAGGACCTCCAGCTGACCCCGACCGAGCTGCGGCTGCTGCTGGAGCTCAGCCGCCGGCCCGGACAGGCGCTCTCCCGCCAGCAACTGCTGCGCCTGGTCTGGGAGCACGACTACCTCGGCGACTCCCGGCTGGTGGACGCCTGTGTCCAGCGGCTGCGGGCCAAGGTCGAGGACGTGCCCTCGGCGCCGACCCTGATCCGCACCGTGCGCGGGGTCGGCTACCGCCTGGACCCGCCGGCGTGACCGCCCCCGGCCACCGCCCCCCGCTCCTGATATCCCGCCTCTCCTGATCTTCCGCAACGACAGGCTCCCGTGACTGACCTTCAGACGACGACCAGCCGCTTCTCCTCGGGCCCGTGGCGACGGCTGCGCTCCCTCCGGGTGCGGCTGATCGCGGTGTTCGCCGCGGTCGCGCTGCTCGCCGCCGTCTCGGCCTCCGGCATCGCGTACTGGCTGAACCGGGACGCGGTGCTCAAGCGCGCCCAGGACACCGCGCTCAACGACTTCCGGGTCTCGCTCACCCGCAACGTCTCCGAGCTGCCGCTGAACGCCACCTGTGCCGAGCTGGTCCAGCTGGCCACCAGCGTCGCCAACTCCGGCCTCAGCTACGAGGTGGTGGTCTCCGACCCCGCCCGCCCGGACTGCGTCGCCTCCTCGGACCCGGTGAACTACACGCTCGCCGCCGTCCCGGCCAAGCTGCAGGACACCGTCGCGAAGCCGCGCGAGGTCACCGAGAACAACCCGTACGCGTACCACCTGTACTGGCAGCGGCAGAACCTGGCGGGCCGGCCGTTCGTGATCGGCGGCACCAAGGTGGTGCCGACCGGGCCGACGGCGTACATGTTCAAGTCGCTGGAGAACGAGCGGGCCGACCTGAACACGCTCGGCTGGTCGCTGGCGATCGCCACCCTGCTGGCGCTGATCGGCTCGGCGCTGCTCGCCCAGGCCGCGTCGGCCACGGTGCTGCGCCCGGTCAAGCGGCTCGGCGAGGCGGCCCGGCGGCTGGGCGAGGGCCATCTGGACACCCGGCTCGAAGTCGAGGGCTCGGACGAACTCGCGGACCTCGCGAGGACGTTCAACCGCACCGCGGAGTCGCTGCACGAGCAGGTCGAGGAGCTGAGCGCCCGGGAGGCGCAGAGCCGGCGGTTCGTCGCCGACATGTCGCACGAGCTGCGGACGCCGCTGACCGCGATGACCGCCGTGACGGACATCCTGGAGGACGAGGCCGAGTCGCTGGACCCGATGATCGAGCCGGCCGTGCGGCTGGTGGTCAACGAGACGCGCCGGCTCTCCGACCTGGTGGAGAACCTGATGGAGGTGACCCGCTTCGACGCCGGCACGGCCAAGCTGGTCGCCGACGAGGTGGACATCGCCGATCTGATCATGTCCTGCATCGACGGCCGGGCCTGGTACGACGCGGTCGAGCTGGACGCCCCGCGCGGCGTCCGGGCCGTGGTCGACCCGCGCCGGCTGGACGTCGTCTTCGCCAACCTGATCGGCAACGCGCTCAAGCACGGCGGCTCGCCGGTGCGGGTGACGGTCCGGGAGGAGGGCCCCCGGGAGGGCGGTCCGCTGGACGGCCCGCAGGACGAGCCGGTGGGCGGTCCGACGGGCGGCCCGGTGGGCGGTCCGCTGGACGGCCCGCAGGACGGGGTGGCGGGCGGCCCGGCGGTCGGCTCGGTGATCGTCGAGGTCTCCGACAGCGGCCCCGGCATCCCGGAGGACGTGCTGCCGCACGTCTTCGACCGCTTCTACAAGGCGGACAAGGGGCGGGCGCGGTCGGAGGGCAGCGGCCTCGGCCTGTCGATCGCGATGGCCAACGCACAGATCCACGGGGGGACGATCACGGCCGCCAACGGGGAGGTGGGGGCGGTGTTCACACTGACGCTGCCGCGGACCCAGCCTCCGCCGCCGCCGGCCGCCGACTCCGAGGAGAGTGCGCAGTGACCTCCCGCCCGTCCGTTCCGGCGGGTCCGGCTCGTCCGGCCCGCCCTGCCCGCCCGGCCGGTGCGTCCCGGGTGTCCCGTCCGGCCCGGGTGCTCGGCACCGTCGGACTGGTGGCCCTGGCCGCCCTCGCCGCCGGGTGCGGCATCCGCCCGACCGCCGTCCCGGTGGACGCGGGCGCGCCCGCCCGCCGGACGGCCTGCCCGACCGCGCCGACCATACCGACGGCGCCGGCCGCACCGACGCCGGTCGGGCCGACGGCGCCCGCCGCGCACTCCTCGGTGAAGCCGTTCGCGAGCCCGACGCCGTCGGTCACGCGGGCCTCCGGGCCGTCCACCCCGCCGGCGGACAACGTGTTCAGCGCGGTGGCGTCAGCGTCCCCGACGGCCACGCCGACCTGCCGCTGATCGATTCCGCCCGCTTCCGACCCGATCGGACCGGACCGGAGCCGTCCCGGACCGCTCCGAGGGGCTCTGGGCCGCTCTCCGGGGGCTCCGGGCCGCCATCCGGGCGTGCGGCGGAATGTTCACGCCGGGCGTGGAACCGCCGCGCCACCGGCTCACGTCCTTCCCCGCGTGCAGCGAGATGGCACCAGGGCACGCGAGCAGCGTTCCGTCGTGCGGACCGAGACCGGACCGGCGGCGGCCGTCCACCGTCCCCTACGGACGGCGGGCCTCGTCGGCCTCGTCCTCCACCTGACCCTGGCCGGCTGGTTGGTACTGAGACCGTTGCCGGTGGCCTGGGTCTACGACGCCAACCTGACGCCGCTGGCCTCGCTCCGCTCCTCCACCGCCTGGCAGTTGCTCGGCGAACTGCTCCTGCTGGCCCCGCTCGGCGTCCTGCTCCCGCTCGCCGGCGGCCGCCTCCGGGCCCCCTGGCTCCCGTCCTTCCTCCGCACCACGGGTGCCTCCGCGCTGCTGGCCACCGCCCTGGAGTTCCTCTCCTCCTGGACGCCGGGTCACGTCCTGGACGTCGACCACATACTGTTCGCCGTCGTCGGTGTGGCCGTCGTCCACGTGGCCCTGGTGCCCGCCTGCCGGTCGCTGCTGCTGCGGCCCCGCCGACCGCGTGCCGACCGGCCGGCGCCCGCCCCGGCCCCCGCGCCCGCGCCCGCGCCCGTCTACGCGGAGCCCGTTTCGTCCCACGGCCACTGAGGCGGCTCGCTGCTCGCGGGGCAGTAGTACGCGCCGGGAGCGGCGACCGCGCAGGGGGCGGGGTCGAGCAGCCGCCCGCGTCCGGGGGCGTCCCGCCCGCAAGCCCGGCAGCGCACCACGACCCGCGCCCCGGCGGCGCGCAGCCGGGCCACCGCGGCGTCCAGGTCGCGCAGGTTTCCCTCCTGGACGGGAGCGGGCAGGTCGTCCAGGAGCAGCCTGCCCTGCCAGAGGCTCAGCCCGGTCACCAGGCGGATTGCGCGGAGCAGTTCGATCCGCTGCTCACCCGCGCCGGTCAGCACGGCGACGAACTCCGGTTCCTCCACCTCGCCCCGTCCCGCCGGCTGCCGCGGACCCGCCGGGCGGTCAGCGGCCGGAGCGCTGCGCGGCCTGCCGGCGGCGCACGACCAGGATGCCCAGGGTGCCCACGCCCATCGCGATCGCCGTGGCACCGGTGATCGCCATCGGCGCGGAGGAGGAGCCGCCACCGGTCGAGGCCAGCGTCGACGTCGGAGCCGGCGCCGGAGCGGCCGCGTCGGCGGAGTGGCTCGGCGCCGAACCGGTGACCTGCACCGCCGCGACCACCGCAGCGGCGGACGGCGAGGTCGCGACCGGGGCCGGAACCGCCGGCGGGCTCGCCGCCCCGGTCGGGGTCGCGGTGGCCGTGACCGTCACCGTGGGCGCGGGCGACGCCGGGGCGGACGGCGTACCGGGGCCGCCCGACGCCACGATGCCGAACCCGACCGCCCGGCTGGAGGTCGTGACGCCGAGGCCGCCGCCCTCCGGCAGGCTGTGGCCGGTCAGCAGCACCGACGCCGTCCCGAGCGGCGCGTCCGCGGTGAAGGCCAGCCGGACGTCGATCGTGCGGGACGCGCCGTCCCGCAGATTCACGAGGTCGGCCTCCTTGTTGCCCGAGCTCAGCGCCAGGTGCAACCGGCCCGTCGCGGGGTCCTCCGACCGGGGCGTGGCGGCCAGCCACTCGCCCTCCGGGGTCCGGAATTCGAGCCGGACCACCTCGGCCGGCAGCGGGTGCCCGACCTGGACGGCGACCTCGGGGAGAACGCGGACGTCCTTGCCGCTGCGGTTGGCGACGACCAGCTTGAAGGGCTTCGCCGGGCCGCCCGCGGTGAAGGAGCCGGGCACGGCCTCGACACTCAGCTCCGCCGGGCCGGGCGCGGGGGCCGGCGAAGGCGTGGCCGGACCACCGACCGGCGCGATGGTGAAGCGCCCGTACTCGCTGAACGGGGTGGAGATCCGCTGCTCGGGCGGGAGCGTCGGGTCCGACACCACGGCCCGGAACCCGGCCGTCGCCGTGCCGCCGACGGCGCCGGCGGTGACGGCCAGGCGCAGCCGGTAGGTCACCGAGGCACCGGCCGGCACGCTGATCCTGGTGGCGAAGGTGTCGAGCTCCCACACCGCGCCGACCGACTGGCCGGGGCTGAGCAGGGCGCCCTTCCACTGGGCGCTGCCGGGCGCCTGGAACTCCAGCTTGAGCTGGGTCTCCTTGATGCCGGAGTTGACGTCCGCCAGGGTGAAGCCGGTGGTGGCGTCGACCGCGTGGTCGGCGGAGTTCTTCAGGGTCGCGGTGAACTCGGCGGCCGCCGCACCGGCGGTGAAGGTGCCGGGGAGACCGTCCAGCGTGATCGACACCGGGCCGTTCTGTGCCTGGGTGCTCCCGGTGCCCTGGGGGCTGCGGGGGCCCTGGGTGCCGCCCTGCGCGCTCCGGGCCGAGGAGGGGGCCGCGAGGGCGGCCGGGGCGGCGGAGAGGGCGGTACCGGAAACCAGGGTGGCGGTGGCGACCAGGGCGAGGAAGCTGCGGTGCTGAGTAGGCAATGGAACCTCACGGAGGAGAGCGGGCCTAGCCCGGCAAGAGAGTGGGTCGCCAGGACTGTGTGGGAACCCGTCGCAGGCCATGACCGTCCCGCTGCTCCGCCCCCAAACTCCAGCAACGGCGGCATCATATCCGAACGCGTGGACCATTCATGAAGGAGTTTCCGTCGCCGGGACGAACACTCGGCGCGGGTCGCGGAAAGCGCCGGCGCCGCCCGGTTTCCCCCCGCCTCCCGGCCGTTTACCGGGCTCGCCGCACCCTGCCGCCGACCTCGATCAGACCGCCGGGCCGGACGGCCGTGACGAGCTGCGAACCGAGCCCCTGGGTGATCGTCAGCCCTCGTCCGAGCCCGGCCGTGAGGAGCAGGGCGGCGGCGCCGGTGGCCTCGTCCTCGTCGATCCCGTCACCGCGACCGGGGAAGGCGCGCGCCCGTACGGTGCCCGCCGGCTCGTCCTGCCAGGCCCACGCGTAGATCCACTCCCCCGGCGGCGGGACGTCCAGGGCGTCCACCTCGGCCGCGGAGCCGTACTGCTTCAAGGTGCGCCCCGGCGCCCAGGCGGCGGGGGCCTCGATGCGGGTGAACTCGGCGTCGTGGCGCACCCGTACGGTGCCGGCGGCGGTGACCAGCCGGTCCGCGCCGAGCAGCCAGGCCGCGCCGACGCACGGGTGGCCGGCGAACGGCAGGCGAACGCCGGGCGTGTAGATGTCGATCGCGCCGCGCTCGGCGTCGTCGACGAACACGGTCTCGCTGAAGCCGAGTTCACGGGCGACGGCCAGCCGCTCGGCCTCGGTCGGGACGGCCGCGCCGTCACGGATCACGCCGAGTTCGTTGCCGTGCTCGCCGTCGGGGCCGCAAAAGACCCGAAGGACCTCATAGTCAGTCATTCGCCCACCCAACCAAGGGCGGGGGGCGGATTCAGCAATGGGTCCGTGACGAAAACGCGGCGGCGAATGTCGGCGGGCTCCAGTACTGTGCGCTCTCGTCCCCATCGGTTTCCCCCTTCTCACCTCCCACAGGAATTTGCCTCCGTGAACCTCGACTTCACCGTTGACCCTCTTTTCTCCTGGTATGTCGTGCTGCTGGCGATCAGCGGCATAGCCATGGTCGTGCTCGGCGCGATCAACCTCGGCGGCGGCCTGAGCGCCGGCTGGCGCATCATCAACGTGATCGCCGGTATCGCGTTCGCCGGCTACGCGTACTACCTTGCCTTCGTCTTCGAGGGCGGCACGTACCGCATGTTCTTCCAGGCGTTCATCCTGCCGGTGCTGCTGATCGTCAACGCCGTGAAGGCCATGGTGGCCCGCAGTAACACCCCGGCCCCGCAGCCGGTGGCCCACCCGGGGGCGTACGACCCGAACGCGCAGTACAACCCCAACGCGCCGTACAACCCCAACGCGGCCTACAACCCGAACGCCGCGCAGAACCCGTACGCGCAGCCGGCTCCGGCCCCGCAGGGCGCCCCGGCCCCGTACGCCCCGCCGGCCGCCCCGGCCGCCCAGCCCGGCACGCAGCCGCAGCCCCCGCAGTACCCGGCCAGCTGAACCCGGTGGCCGGCTCCGCCCTTCCGGTGACCGGCCACCCCTGGTGCAATGGCGGGGCACCACCTCACGCATCCGCCGCCGGACCGGTTCCGGCAGGACCCCGCAGAGGCCAACGATGACACCTGACGAACCGGACCCGGTGCCGTCCCCGGACCGCAGCGAGGAGCAGCCCGACATGGGCGACGCTCATGTCGGGCTGCTCGTGGCCGTGGGCGCGGTGGCCATCACCTGGTGGGTTGCCGAGCGGCCCGGTTGGTCCCTGGCCATCGCGGCCGTCCTCGCCGTCTGGTTCGTGATCGCCCTGGCCGTCATCACCGCACTCGGCGGCCGCGGCCGCAACGCCGTGCGCCGCGCGTACTTCGCCACCTTCGGCTGGCTGACGTACTTCTGACCTGCCCGCCGTCACCCCACCCGGGCGACGGCGGGCAGGTCAGGGCGTCAGACGGTGCAGGTCCCGGGGGAAGATTGTGGGCGGCGGCACAGCCAGCCGCAGATTTCCTCCCTGCATTCAGGAGTGTCTTCCCTCCGGACAGTGAGGCCGCCTTCGCAGCAACCGACGACTCTCTCGGCCCACAGGGCCCGGAGGTACTCGGCTCCCTCGACGTGTTGAGGAGGACAGCAGGTCGCGGCCGAGCCCCCGTGCAACGGGACTCCCCTCAATGCCTCACCCCAGCAGTTCGGCCGCCGCTCCGATCAGGGCACGGGCCTGCTCGCCGTGGACGGCCTGCTCGGCCAGCTCGCCGAAGGCCTGGACATAGAGGGCGATCTCGCTGGGCTGGCTGATCGTGAGGTACCCGGAGACCAACTCCACGTTCACCTGGGCTGCGTCGTAGATCCAGAAGCCCTCGACCGGCATCCGCACGCGGTCCGGGCTCATCGGCACGATGCCGAGGCTCACATTGGGCAGCGCGCCGACGGTGAGCAGGTGGGCGAGCTGTTCGTGCTGGACGTCCCGGCCGCCGGGGCCGGAGCGCAGCACGGACTCCTCCACCAGGAACGCGAACCGGCGGTCGCCTTCGTGGAGGACCCGCTGCCGCTCCATCCGCACGTCCACGGCGGCGTCCACGTCGTCCACGATCGCACGACGCTGCTGGACGGCCCGAAGCACCGAGGCGGTGTAGGCGCGAGTCTGCAGGAGCCCGGGGACCAGCCAGGAGGAGTAGGCGCGGAAGCGGCGGGTGCGCTCGTAGCGCGGCAGAACCGCCTCCTGAACACGCTTCAGGCCGTCTTTCTCCATGCGCCGCCATTCGACGAACATGCCGTCTACCGCCCGCAACGAGGCGATGAGGTCGGGCGCCCGGTCGTCGGCGCCGGCCGCCCGGCACCAGGCCAGGAGATCGCCGGGCGAGGGCAGCGTCCGGGCGTTCTCGATCCGCGAGGACTTCGACGGATGCCAGCCGCAACGGTCGGCGAGTTCCCGCCCGGACAGGCCCGCCTCCCGCCGGATCTCGCCGAGCCGATCGGCGAGATCCCGCCGGGCCTGCTGGACACTTGACGATGCTGGATCGGACATGGGCTTCGGCCGCTCAGCGCGGCTGGTACTCCTCGTGGGGGACGGCCCGCTGCCACACGGATTCGAAGGCTGACCCGCACAGCTTCGCCAAGGCCTGGTCGGTCACGTATTCGCGGCCGTCGATGTCGAGTTGGCCGTCGCCGGTGAAGTGGTGGAAGAGCACGGTCTCGTCGTCGAAGACCCAGAAGTCCGGCCCCGGGAGCGCGAGATCACGGGTCTGCCGCCTGGGAAGCCAGCGCACCAGCTCCCCTGCGGCGCGGTTGGCGAACGTCTCGTCGTACTCGAAACGGACGTAGTCGCTGATCGGCTCCGAGACGATGCGCGCCCGCCGGACGACCACACCTCGGGCCACCGCCGCACTGACCACGTCGTGCCAGGACCCCCACCAGGAGGCCCGGTGCGCGGGATCCGTTCGATGCCCGTTCTGCCAGGCGATGAAGGCGGGATCGTCCCGCATGTAGCTGTCGCGCATCTCCAGATGCACGGCCGAATACCGGGCCACGGCCAGAGCCTCACGAGCTGGTGGTTGCACGCTCTCCCCCGAAGCATGAGCGGTCGACGTTCCGCCGCAAGACTTCTCCCGGGACGCTCACGGGGTCAAGAACGCCGCCCCGGCGCCCGGAGGCACCGGGGCAGCGCAGGGGCGCATCTGTGCCTGGTTCGGCGAGGTGACCGGGTGGAAGCACGGGGTGTCCGGCTTCAACCAGTCCGTGGTGGTGCGGGTGCCGCGGGAGGCCGACCGGGCCT